>JBDRKQ010000260.1:0-42376 GCA_043813895.1 Planctomycetota bacterium | reverse complement strand
TGCTGGGGGGGGTTTTTTTGGGGCGGCTTGGTCTCCGGCTTGTGGGGCGGGCGGGGGGGGTCGACGCCCGCGGCTCTTCTGTCTGAGAACGATCTGGCGCTGTCATAGCTATCGTCGGATGTCCTCCTCCGTTACGTGCTTGAAGGTCCCGCCGTTCTTCTCGGCGATTGTGCGGAGCACACGTTCTCCGTCGCCCACGGTGTCGTACACGAACAGGATCGTGTTGATCCTGGTCCGCTGGTTCTCGTTTTTCTTCTCGATCATCCGCATGATGAGCTTGTTGTCTTCTGCGAAGTCTCCGTCGGAGAGCAGGAAGAGCACGTCGGGCGTGTAGGCCAGACCCCGTTTGATCGCGTCGATGGGTTCGGTCTGGCCGCGCGGGTAGATGTCCTTGATCGCCTTGAATGCCTTGCGCTTGTTGTGGATGGTCGCGCTGAGCATCCGTTCCGCCAACGGCGTGGCGTCGCCTTCGTTGAACCAGATCACGTTGAAAGACTGGTCGGCGTCCAGAGAGCCGATCGCGCGGAGCAACTCCCGCTGCAGCAGGCTGAATGTCTCGGCCATCGACGCGCTACGGTCCATTACGTAGACAATCGAGCGGGCTCGCTGTCCTTTTCCCACGCCCCAGAGGCTGCCGACAGGGCCTCCTCCGGCTAGATCGCGGTCGCCCAGCCCGTTGCCCAGACCCTCGGCCGCCGGTCCTTCGCCGCCGCCGATGCCCACGACGTCGCCCCGGCCGAGTTGGCTCACGGCGAGCGTGCCGAGGCCCGAACCGCCGGGATCGATGGGATCGGGTTGAAACGCGGGCTCGGCGTCCAGGAGTTCGGCCAAGTCTCTCAACTCGCCCGTGCTCGCGGATGCCCGGGTGGAGTCGGGTCGGTCGATGTTCGCCCGGCCCGGGAAACGGTAGCCGCCTTGCGGACCTTCCGACTTTGTTTGCGAGACGACCTTTGCCTCGAACTCGGTGAAGATCGCGTCGGCGTCCGGCGACCCGATCGCCGCCCACGCCGCGAGGGCCATCACGAGTATGAAAAGGCCGTGACACGACAGGCTCAGCCCCGCGGGTCCGAGGAAGTGCTTCAGGTCGGCGTGCAGCGGGGGGGCGGAGTCGTGACGCGAATCATCGAGCCAGGCTGGAAGCCCGGTCTGGCGGCGCAATAGCTTCTTGCGTCCTTCGATATCCAAGGGCGCTGACTCCGAGGGAGGGACAAAGGAGCATCATCGCGGGCAGGGTGGGCTTCCGGCCCGTCCGTGCGGCCCGCTCGTGCGGCCGGCCCGGGTTGCCAGCCCGTGCGGCACATCGGATTATATCGGTCGGCTCGCGTCGATCAACGATACCGGCTTGTTCTCGGCGGGTTCTCCTCACCGTCCGGGAACCGTTGACGACTTTTTGACCACGGCGCTTTCGGATGGTAGTATTGTGTGACACGACCGGACCGCGCGGTGTTGAGGAAGGTCCGGTTTATAGGTCCGGTGTGGCGGCACAGGCTGCAAAGGACCGTTCAGCCGGGGGTGGCTGATCCATTGGGGGCAAACGGGGGCACCAAGGGCCGCGAGAGGCCATACACCGCTCGTTTCGGTGTGTGGGATCGCGCAGCGGAGTCCGTCCGACTGCGAGCACCTTTCGACCCTGCCCGCCAAAGGCGTTTTTCGTGATGCCGAGAACTGGGAAGATCATTGCGACGCTTGCCGCGATCGCGTTCTTCAGCGCTGGCGCGGAGACCGCGCGCTCGTTCGGCGGGACGGATGCCGGGAAGGTGTCGTCACCACCACCGCGGTCGGTCTCGGACACGCGTTCACGGACCTCCGCGGCTCCGTCGTCGCGGACGACCGCCGACATTCACGCGGCACTGGAGTCCGGGCGGCCCCGCGAAGCCCTCGAAATGCTGAATTCTCGGACGACCGACCTTCGCCCGGTCGAGAAACACTCTCTGGAAGGGCGTGCGTACTACCTCTCCGGCGATCTGCGGCAGGCAAGACACAAGCTCAAGGCCGCGGTGGACGAACGCCCCAAGCACGCCGAGGATCTGTATTGGCTTGGACGGACCTACGCGAAGAGTAATTCACCCACGCTGGCGGCGACGTACTATCAACGCGCGTCTTGGAGCGGTCTCGATACGGCGGACCTGCACTACGACTGGGCCGTGGCCTTGAAGGAAGCAGGTCAGTTGTTGGGCAACATCTCCCGGCGTCCTCAGCCGGGGGAGGAGGATCAGCGTCTCACGTGCGGCGGTTTCGTTCGCGAAGGACTGGTAATCGGGGAAGTCCCGTCGCAGCAGGGCTGGGTGATCGTGAGCCCGGTGAACTCGGCGATCTACCAAGTCCATCGCGCGTTGGCCCTTGAGCCGGAGCAACCGGAAGCCCTGTTGCTGAGCGGAGAGGTCTGGCTCGCCGTGAAGCGGGAAAAGGAGGCTGCGCTGGCGTTCGCCCGGGCCTTCGAGAGATTGAGCAAGGCGGAGGACCTGTCGCGGTGTCACGCCGGGTGGGCCGCGAGCCTGCTCGCGCTCGGCGATGTCGCCGGCTATCTCAAGCACGCGCGCAAGGGTATGCAGGCTCTCGGCGCGGTGGATTCGACGGCGATGGCTGCGTGCTTCGCGAGTGCGGCCGGCGCGATGGCCCGTCGGGGTGACTTACCGAAGCAGATTCGGTACCTCACGCTGTCGGTGGAACTGTGGCCGCGCGTGGATCGGCTCATCGAGCTGGCGGATGCACTGGTCATGGCTCAGCGCACCCACGAGGCGAATCAGTATCTGAAGAAAGCCCTCGCACAGAACCCGTCCGCACAAGAACGAAGAGAGATTCGACAACGGCTGCCGCGCGGCTCCCGTCTCACCCCGTCAACCCCGTAGCGCACCCATCCACGGTCATCGGCTCCCCCACCTCGATCCCCTCAATCCCTTGGCCTCTCGGTCCTTTTGCCCCTTTGATTCCGGCACGCGGCGACCGTGTTTGACAGGAGCATGGCGACGGTGACCGGTCCGACGCCGCCCGGGACGGGCGTGATCGCCTGGGCGATCGGCGTGACCTCGTCGAACCTCACGTCGCCGACCGTCTTCATCTTCCGGTTGCCCTCCGCGTCGGTGGTCGGGACACGGTGCGTTCCGACGTCGATGACAACCGCGCCGGGAGACACGTGCTCGGCGCCGATCAGTCCGACCGCGCCGGCCGCGGCGACGAGGATGTCGGCACGCCGGGTGTGTGCGGCCAAGTCCTTCGTACGCGTGTGGCATTGCGTGACGGTGGCGTGGGCTGCGAGCAGGAGCATGGCCAGCGGCTTGCCGACGATGACGCTCCTTCCGACCACGACAACCTCTTTGCCCGTGATGTCCAGGCCGGTCGATTTCAGGCAGGCGAAGGCCGCGGCCGCGGTACAGGGGACGAGCGTCTCTTTGCCCATGACGAGCAGGCCCAGATTCGCCGCGCCGACGCCTTCGACGTCCTTGCCTACGGCAATCGTCTGCTGAAGCGCGAATGCGTCCAATCCATCGGGCACCGGCAGGTGCAGCATGATGCCGCTGACGGAAGGATCTCCGTTCAGCGCCGCGATGGCCGCGACGGCGTCCTTCATGGCCGCGTCGGTCGGCAGCTCGACCAGCCGATACTCTATGCCGACTGCGCTAGCGTGTTTCGCTTGTGACTGGGCATAGCTTGCCGCCGCGGGATCGTTGCCGAGCAAGACGGCCGCAAGGCACGGCGGCCGCCCCTCGTTGCGCAGGGCCTCCGCGTCCTGCGTCACTCGCTCGCGAATCTCGGCTGCGAGGGCCTTTCCGTCGATCAGTGTTGCCGCCAAGGCCGTGTCCTTTCAGGGGTGCCACTGGCGGCTTGTCGGCCAGTGCGATGTTGCTCGCGAATATGTACAGAACACTGGCGGGCAAGCCGCCAGTGCCACCCATCCTTTGACCAGTCACGAAGCGCTACTCGCCGGCGGCGATGTTGAAGCTCTGTCTCGGTGCGAACTTGTCGCCCTTGTAGGCCGGAAGGACGATCGGTTCCTCGTCGATGAGTTTCTTCAGGTACGCCGCGGCCGCGGGCAGCACGACGTCCGGTTCCGCGAGGCCGGGATTCTCCGCTTTGGGCCAGTCCAACACGAGGTAACCCCGATAGATCATGCCCTTGAGGAGTTGGATCAGGCGTGGGATTTCGATGTCGCCCTCGCCCGGCAACGCGAAGGACTGGAGCGTGGCGTTGTTCTGGAGAACGGCGTCACAGATGCGGACCAGGCCGAGGCGTTGCCTAAGCCTGGGGACGGCGATTGTGGGCCGTTCGTTTGCGAGCCGGGCGGCCAGAGGGCTCCAGCAGCACTTCACGTTTGGGGAAGACGCGGCCTCGACCAGGTGCCACATCGAGACGGAGTCCGAGAAGTCGCCGGCGTTCTCGATCAGCAGTGTTACGCCTCGGTCTCTGGCATGGGGAACGAGTTCCCGGATGGCCGCGGCGATCCGTTCGAGCACCGTCTCGCGGCGCTGGGGGCCGAGGAGTGCGAATCGCAGGTTGGGAATCTCCTTCCCAAAGATGCGCACGAACGGGCAGCCGATGTTTGCGGCCATGTCGATGTAGCGGCGGACCATGATCTGATTGCGGGCGACCTCGTCCGGATCCCGCATGTGAAAGGCCGCCGAACTCGCCAGACAGACGACCTCAATCCCTGCGTTTCGGGTCAGTTCTGCGATGTCCGCGGGCGACAGGTTCTTCCCGTCGGTCTGCGGCAGGTGCGGCAGTCCGCCTTTCGTCTGAAGCTCGATACCGTCGAACCCATGCTGCTTGGCCTGTTCGAGCATGGTCGGAAGGCCCCACGTGGGACACGCATTGCTGCTGAAGGCGAGTTTCATCGAGAGGTCTCCACTGTGGTTGCGCCCAACATCGCACCCGGATTGCACAACTTACCGGCTGCCGGTGCAAAGTCAACACGGCACCGGGTGGCGTGTGTGCGTGGCACGTCTCGCCATGGTAGAATCCAAGCATGTCGCTACCGATCGTTGCCATCGTGGGCAGGCCGAATGTGGGCAAGAGCTCGCTGTTGAACATGGTTGCGCGCCGGCGGATCAGCATTGTCGATCCGACCGCGGGCGTGACCCGGGACAGGGTGAGCGCGGTCTGCGAGGTCGGCGACCGGTACTTCGAGTTGATCGACACGGGCGGCTACGGAATTGAAGACCACGACGACCTGACCGAACACGTTGAACAGCAAATCAGGCATGCAATCTCGACAGCATCGCTGATCCTGTTCGTCGTGGACATCCGCGAGGAAATCACGCCGTTGGATCAGGAGGTGGCGCGGCTCTTGCGGACCGTGGACGTGCCGGTGCGTGTCGTGGCCAACAAGGCGGACGTCGACCAGCACGACCGGCAGGCCGGGGTGTTTGCCCGCCTGGGGTTCGGCCAGCCGATCTGCGTGTCGGCGCTGCACGCCCGGAACCGTCAAGCGTTGCTGGCGCTGATCGAGGAGGGGATCGGTGAGTCGGCGTGGGATGTGGCGGCCGACACGGTGATGAAGGTGACGCTTGTCGGCCGGCGCAACGTGGGGAAGAGCACGCTCGTCAACGCGCTGGCGGGTCAGGATCGCGTGATTGTGAGTGAAGTGCCCGGCACGACGCGCGACTCGATTGACGTTAGGTTCGAGATGGACGGGCGGTCGTTCCTGGCAATCGACACGGCGGGTGTCCGGAAGAAGCGCAAGCAGAAGACGGCCGTGGAGTTTTACGGATACTCCCGCGCGCTGGCCTCGATTCAACGAGCGGACGTGGTGTTCTTCCTCATCGACGCGACGGAGCCTATCAGCGAAGTGGACAAGAAGCTCGCGCGCTATATTCTCGACGAGTACAAGCCCTGTATCCTGGTTGTGAACAAGTGGGACCTGGCCAAGGGCCAGGCGGACGCCGAGGACTACGGCGATTATCTCGGCAAGATGCTGCCACAGATGAGCTACGCGCCTCTGGCGTTCACAACGGCCCTCGACGGCCGGAACATCCGCGCGACGGTCGAACTGGCCCAAAGCCTGTTCAACCAAGCCCGGCGGCGCGTGACGACGGGCGTGCTCAACCGGGCGGTGGCGGCGGTCCTGGAACTGCAACAGCCGGCGGCGGGGAAGCAAGGGGGCCAGCCGAAGATCTTCTACGCGACACAGATTTCGGTGTGTCCTCCCACGATTGTCCTTTTCGTGAACAATCCCGCCCTGATTCGCGAGCAGTATCGCCGGTTCGTGGAGAAGCGGCTTCGGGAATCGTTGCCATTTGAAGAAATCCCGGTACGATTGCTCTGGCGCCAGAGAGGATCGCGGGAGGAGGCCGACGTCATTCGCTAGGCGAATCGGCGCTACGGGTGGAAGTTGCGCCGCAGGCGGGCAGGGACGCGTGCCATGGCCTTCGGCGGGATGGATGTGGGAGCCAAGGATCGTGTCGATCGAGTTTCATTGCGAGCACTGTAACCAGGTGATCAAAGCACCGGCGGAGGTTGCGGGCCAGACGGGGACCTGTCCCCACTGCAAGGGGGCAACATACATCCCCCGGCCTCGGGATGACGACGAGGGCGGCGAGTTGGCACTTGCGCCGCTGGATGAAGATGAGGAGCGGCGCGCGCAGCAGGCGGCGAAAGAAGCGGCGGCACTTCAGCGGAGGCTCCTCAAGGAGCAGGCCACACCAGGCGAGACGAAGCCCATGCGCCGTGATGCCCATCCGCCCGTGGCGCCGAAACCGAAGCTGGACCCGAAGCCAAAGTCCTCTTCCAAGCAACTCAACGGGATGATCGTCAGCTATATCGAGGCGATGAGTACGGGGCGGCTCGATCGTGCGGAAGAGTTGGTGCGAGCGCTTTCTCGTCATGCGCCGGATGTGTCGAGGATTCTCGATGCGATGGAGACAGATGATCTTTCCGCCTACGGTCTGCCTCCGCTGCCACGGCCGGTGTTGTCGGGTTTCGTGAAGCAGTTGCGTATGAAGCTCTGAAGCCGCGGCCGCGGCTGCCGGGGATTGCGCCTTGGCGAACGGCATTCCGGAGTGCAACCGAAGAGGTGGATGTCGGCTGGGACTGCGGCCGGCCATAGGTGGAGCGAGCCGTTTCCCCGGTGGCCTGGGGAGGACGCCCGGAGGGTTTGTTACGAAGCATGAGTTCCGGTCGGACCGATATCGGGAAACACCGGTCCTCGGCTATGGATTGGGGTCCGACCGAGCTATTATCATAATGGAATGGGGATATTGAAGACGGGATCTGAGTAGCCATGGCACCAGGCTCGGGGCGTGACAAATCTGCCCATCCCCAACGCCGGGTGTGCGTCGCGTGCGCCCGGTGTGGGCAAGGTTACCGGATCTCCGCGCGCCTGCTCGGTCGCCGACTCGTCTGCCGACATTGCCACAACGAGTGGCGGGCCAAGGAGATTGATCCCGGAGAGTTCCGTTCCGGCAGGCTGCTCGGTGAGCGTGTGTCGTCCGATTCCGGCAAACAGGGCTTGCCGGAGAGTCTGCCGCCTCGGGCCGGTTCGAGTTCGGTTTCGATCGATATGTCCTGGGCCGGGCGGGAGTTAGGGCGGTATCGGGTCCTCTCCCTGCTGGGCCACGGCGGCATGGGGTCCGTTTGGCGGAGCCATGATGCCAGCCTCCGGCGGGATGTCGCCCTCAAGATTCTAAACAGCACCAAGGGAAACGGCGGGGCCCCGGGGGGGCTGAACGCCGAACTCTTCATGCAGGAAGCGCGGGCCGTTGCCAAGTTGCAGCATCCCTCCGTGGTGTCGATTTACGAGGTCGTCGAAGACGACGGTCAGGTCTTCCTCGCGCTCGAACTGATGGAAGGGGGCACTCTCAAGGAGTACGTGGAAAGATACGGGCGGATCCCGCCGCGTGAACTATTCAGGATGATGATCGGCCCGACGCGGGCGCTGGCCCTTGCCCACCGGAGCCAGATCATCCACAGGGACATCAAGCCGGGCAACCTGATGTTCGACGACCACGGCCACCTCAAACTGATGGATTTCGGGTTGGCGGACGTCGCCCAGGAGGCGGCCAGCGAGAAGATGCGGGGCAAAGCCGTCGGCTCCCTCGGGTGGATTGCGCCCGAGACGGCCAGAGGCCAGGGCACGACGGCCTCCAGCGATATCTACGGCATGGGGCTCGTTCTTCTCTATGGCCTGACCGGTCGCCCGTGGCTGCACTCCAAGTCGCGGTCGGAACTCATTGCCATGCACCAGAATCCGCCCAACTTGGATCTGAGCGACATCAAAGGGCTCACGCCCAGGGCGGAGGCGGTGATTCGGCGTTGCTTGGCCGTCGAGCAGGCAGACCGGTTTGTGACAGCCGACCAGATCGCGGAGGAATTGCAGGCGTGTGCGGATGAGGATCCGGATCGCATCTTACGACAACGTAAGAACTATGCATCGATCGCGGTTGCGGCGGGTTTGTTTGGTGCGGTGGTCTCCGCCTTGATGGTGCTGTATTATTTCTCCGATCTCAGCGAACGTGAGAGGCAGTATCGGGGCCCCGTCCGCGTGGAAGAAGGTGCTCCTGGCGCCGGACGGTATGAAGAACTCAGGCCTCCGGAAGCGGAGGAAGGCCCTTCGTCCGAAGGGGCCGAAGCGGAACGGATTGAGGCGCCACCCGGCGCAGACGCGGCACCGGAAGCCCGACCTTCGGACGAACCGGTGAACCTGGAGGATGCGAAGGGACCCTGGACGGACTACCCACACCTGTTTGACCCCTCGACGTTCGAGTTCGTCGGGTCACAGAACGGTCGCGTCTTCCACACCCAGGAAGGCCGGTGCGGCCGCGGCATCCACGCTCAGAATCTCGTGACCTACAAGAGCTACGAAGAGGCAATCGCGGCCGGTCGAAAACCGTGTCAACAGTGCAAGCCCCAGAAAGAAACGTCTGGGGACGGGGTGAAGTTCTGATCTGGTCTGCCCCGTGCGATTCCCCTCTCCCGGGGCCCCACACCGGCCAACGAAACCGGTTCACGTTCCGAGGAAGTTCATCAGGAGCTTCCGCCCGGCATCCGCCGACCGCTCGGGTAGGAATTGTGTGCCGAAGACGTTCCGATTCCACAGGACTGCTGCGAAATCGATGCCGTGGTTGCACTGCGCGGTGACGATCTGGTGGTCGAGCGGCTCGGCGTGAGTCGTGTGGTCGAAGTAGAAGTACTCGCCCGAGTTCAAGCCCGCCAGCAGGGGGCAGCCGTTCGTCCAATTGACCTGATTCCAGCCCTGGTGCGGCACGACGAAATGCTTCGCGGCGGGGTGTTCGCCGAAATCGAAGTGCGCGGCCTTGCCATGAATCGCGCCAAGACCGGTGTGCTGTCCGCTCTCGTAACTCACGTCCAAGAGTAGGTGCATCCCGTGGGAGATACCCAGGACGGGGCGTCCCTCATTGACCGCTCGCAGGAGCGGCGCGACGAAACCCCGGTCGCGGACGCTCCTGATCATGTCGGGAAACGAATGGCTGCAAGGCAAGACGATCTTCGAGGCGCGTCCGATGGCTTCCCCTGCGTTGACGATTCGAGCGTCTGCGCCAAGATCAGTGAGGATGTCCCTGACCTGTTGCGGGGTGCCGGATTCGCACTCGACGATCGCGATCATTCTGACACGCTTCACCCGGGGGGCTCCAGCCCCTCTGCATCGTCTGTGGATATGTTGCGCACGCCCTCTCGGCACGGATCAGTGGGCCGCGCCGGACTTGAGCGTTAGTCGTTGTTGTTGCCTCGGGCCGAGATGTTCTCGCTGAGGCCGGTGCTCCTCCGGACTGCGTAGAACTCGACTCGCCGGTTCTGCTGCTGGTCCGCTTTGCCCGCCGTGGTCGCGGGCCGATGCTCGCCGCAGTTTGCCTGGACGAGATGGTCCGTCGGGATTCCCATGCTCCCGAGAGTGCGAACGACCGTTAACGCGCGCTGCGCGCCCAACTCCCAGTTGTCTTTCCACTTACTCTTGCGGATCGGCTGGGCATCGGTGTGGCCGAATACGTAGATGTCACGGTCCGCGTATTGGGAACGAATGTCGGCGGCCAGTCGCGCGATCGTGGAACGTCCGCTGCTCGAAAGCGTTGCTTTGCCGGAAGCGAAGAGCACCTCACCGGGCACGGAGATCATGTCGAAGTTGTCGAAGTGCTGCCATTCGCCCGAGTCCTTAGTCTGGCTCGCCTCGGCGTGCATCCTGGCGATTTCCCGGTTCAACTCGTCGATCGTCTTGCTCGCGTCGTTCTCACGAACCAGTGTATCGTTGAACTGTCGTTCCCGGTCGTCGAGCTCGCCGCGCAGTTGCTCGTTCTCCGCCGTTAGTTCCTGGATCTTGAGTTCTTCTTTGCTCGGGCCGCAGCCGGCGATAGTGACGGCGAGCATGAGGGCTGCCAGGGGCAAGAGCGTAGTGGTGCGTGTGATCCTTGTCATGGTTTGTTCCTCCGATTGCTGATCGCCGCACCGCAACCCCACACGTGGGCGCAGCGGAGCAGGCCGTTTGTCTCCACGTCCGGGAACATATACCACATTCCGAGTCTTGCGTCAATGCGATCTTGCAAGAATACGCCGTATCTCGCAGCCTCGCGGCGGCGACTACAATGGATGTAGAGTACCTGTGAAAAGTGGCGGATTACGGCTCCGCCTCGGGAGACCCGTCGTCCAACGCCTGTTGGATCTTCTCGTCGATCCGTCGTTCCTGTTGGTCTAGACGCTCCTGGCGCCGGTGTTGTTCGTCGGCCTTCTGCCGTTCGGCTCGTTCCTCTCGGAGTTGGGCCAGGTCCCGGAAGACGCGGCGCATCTTGGAGAGGGTCCAGAAGACCGCGATGGAAAACGCGCTCGTGGCGAGTATGAGCCAAAGTGTGCTGACTTCGGTCGTCTCCGCGCCAGGCCAGAAGTGCGTGTGGTACCCCCAATTCTTGTAAACCACGACCACCACGAGGGCCAGGATCGCGCACACGAACGTAACTCTGGCGTACACAAAGAGCTGCTTGATCTTACCAGTCACGTGTCAGCCTCCGAACAGGTATTGAGGGCGGCCGCTGATGACCGACCAGAGCATGAGGCCGGCCGGCCTGAACCAATCCAGCAGGGCATTCTGGAACCACATTGCCATAAACGCCCCGAGAGACAGCCACGGGCCAAACGGAATCGCCCGACTACTCTTGTGGAAAACCGTCGCGAGGACGCCGACCAATGCCGACAAAGCGGCAAGGAAAAACGCGAAGAACAGGAGCCAGAAGCCCCCGACCGCGGCGATCGCGGCCATGATGTAGATGTCGCCCGTGCCGAAGGCCTCCTTGTTGAAAGCCAGCGTGCCGAGGATCCGCACGGACCAGCCCACCGCACCGGCGAGGACGGCACAGGCGATGGCATGGAGGGCGGCAGCGGCGTGGACTGCCCACATTGAACTCGAGCGGTGATCTTCCAGGACTTGCCGCCAACTGAGGCCGAGCCAGTCGAGATGCCTGGTAATGAGCAGGAGCGCCAAACCGATGAGGACGGCCGGCAGGAACCAAGCGAATTCCCGAAGCGCCGTCGATCTGGCGTGTGATCTCTCGGCCTCGATCTCTCCGACGATCGTGTCGTCTGCCTGCCGAGGGACCATCGATGCGAGGATCAGGGTGAGCATGAACAGGAAACAGACGGCGACTCCCCTTTGCAGTCCAGGGTCGAGTCGTGTCGAAAAGCCCCAATGCCGTCCGTACAACTGCCACGCCAATAGCGCGAGGATTGCCCCGCATAACGCGAGGACCGAAAGCGGCCGGAAGCGATGCGCACCGGGTTCCTGGAGGACACCGTTGTCAGAGGGTTCTTGATTCGCTTCGTCAGGGGCGTCCACCGCGATGCGATCGTCCACGGGTTTCTCACCGTCTGATTCGTCCTGCGAATCGGCTGTTGCTTGGGGTCGTCTCACGCACGCGACGGCGAGACACGTTAGCAGCCATGCCGCGCCCGCGGCGACGACGATGAGAGAGAGCAGCGGCGGCAGCAAGGTGGGCTTGGCCACGGTAGGCGGAAGGCCCAGCGGGGAGACGCTCTGCGGGGGTAGGACTTGCGACGGCAGGCCCCACAACCCGTGGCACGCGACGCCGACGCAAGTTGCCAGGAGGCAGACGCGGATGTCGATCGTGTACGTTTCGATGTCCATCGCGGAGCCAGCCAGCAAGGCGGCAAAGAGCACGATATAGGCGATGGCCATCGGCCAGTCCGCGGCCGGACCGGCGACGCCGGGCGCGATGCCTTCGAGGAACAGGGCGTCCCAGATGCCGACGAACAGTAGCATCGTCAGGCATTCGACGATCGGGTAGGTCTCTGCAATCGGGGCGCGGCAACGGCTGCATCGGGCTCGAAGGAGGAGCCAGCTCAGAATCGGGATGTTGTGATGAGGTCGGATGCGTTCGTGGCAGTGCGGGCAGAACGACCATCGCGGTTGCGTGGTGGAAAGCCCGAGAGGCAGGCGATAGATCACGACGTTCAGAAAGCTGCCGACAATGGCACCCAGGACAGCAACCGGAATGATCCAGAACTCGGCAAGACCCAATGTGCCACCTGCTCGCGCAGAACCGGACTATCGTGCGACGACCGATGCCCTCATCGCCCCTTACGGGCATCTTGTACTCGATGTCCGACACCGACCGAGGGCATTCTCGTCGGCCACGGGGGGTCGACGCTACGCATCAAGCCCGACCGGCGTCGTTCGCGCGGAACCACAACTCGATGCTCTCGGCGACCGCCTCCGCGGATGCCGAGACCGTATCGATCGTGTGGTGGGCCGCGCGCCGGTAGAGCGGCTCTCGTCGGGCAAGCGTCTCTTCGACCTCGGCGAGACCGCCGCCGGGCGTGAGCGCGGGGCGCGTCTCGGCGCTCGCCGGATCGGCCTTGATCCTCGACCACAAGACGACGGCCGGCGCACGCAGCCACACCACCTTGCCCATGCGCCTGGTCAGTGCCCTGTTCTCGGGGTCCATCACTGCGCCCCCGCCAAGGGCAATCACGCAGTCTTTGAGTTTGCGGATCTTCTGAAAGGACGCCCGCTCCCTTGACCGAAAACCAGCTTCGCTCTCCTCGGAGAAGATCTGGCGGATCGTCTTGCCCGTCTGCTCGACGATGAGGTCATCCAGGTCCACGAAGCGCTGCCGCAGGCGGCGCGCCACCAGCGGTCCGATGGTGCTCTTTCCACAGCCTCGATACCCGATAAGTATGAGATTCACGATTGGTGTCCGTGCAGGACGTCCCCCACCTGACAGGTTGCGACGTTGATGTCGATCAAGGCGTAACTCAATGCGGCCCGCGTCTGGCCCGGGTTTACGGCGACGGTCTTTCCGATCTGCTGCTTGTGAGAGCCGGAAACGGTCGGGGCCTCGTGGACGTGACCGTGTAGCGACAACAGCGGTTGATGCTTCTTGATGGTCTCCATGACCGCGTGCGAACCCCAAGGTTCGCCCTTCAATGAGGCATCCAGGCCGCTGTCGAACGGTGGGGTGTGCGCAACGAAAACCCACGGCTGGTCCGGGGGATTCAATTCGGCCAAGTCATCGGTCATCGTCGGCGCGTTGCCGAACAGGACATCCGCCGCATGAGGAATCGCCTTGCCGAACCGGGCGTCCCAGCGGGCGCCGCCGAGGAGCGGTGGTGTGTCGCCCGGCCGGTCCAGACGTTCGAAGTCTTTCACGAACCAGGGCGTCGGCGGCGTGTACGAGTATCCGATGAAGCGCAACCCCCGCACTTCGGTGGCGTGGTTGAGATCCAGAACAGACACCAACCCCTCCTCCGCCAGTTCGCTCATCGCGGTTACGCTGCTTGTCCAGTCGTGATTGCCGAAGATCACCAGGATGTCGGCGGCATCGCAGGCCGGCCGGAGTTGACGCATATGTGCGCGAAACTCCCCCCGCACCCAGGTCGGCTGGCCCTTCCCCATTCGTCGTGGGTACAAGGCGGAATCGTCAGGCAGCATGTCGCCACCGAGAATGACGACATCCGGATGATTCGATGCCGCAACGGTCGCCAGTCGGGCGTAGTGCCCTTTGCTGCCGTGCAAGTCTGAAGTGTAGAGCAGCTTCATAGAACCTGTGGTCATATCTTCCCGATTCTGAGCGTCCCGCGTCTGCGCGACCGTAGACGGTGCATCATGGGGGCTGGAGGGGGAATGGTCAATCGCCCGGGTCGCGGTCTTCGTTTCCGAGGGAATGCAGCGCAGCTTGGCGAAACGATGCGACGGACAATTCGCGGCCGGTCCACAGGCGGCATTGCCGTTGGGCCTGACCGGCGAAGAGCGTCAGGCCGTCCACTGTCGTGCACCCCCGCCGGCCCGCGTCGTGCAGCATTCGCGTTTGTAAAGGCCTGTAAACAGTGTCCAAGACCGTCATTCCAGCCTGAAACGCCGCTTCAGGCATCGGCGACGCCTCCACATCCGGCCACATACCCACGCTCGTGCAGTTGACTGCGATGGAGGATTCGATTCCAGCCCGTTCTTCCCAGGGTCGGTGCCGGCAGCCGAAGGATTCCGCCAGCCTGCGAGCCCTCGCTTCTGTCCGGTTGTACACCGTGACATCCGTGCCTACGCCCACAAGGGCGGCGACGACCGCCCGGGCCACACCGCCGGCGCCCAATACCGCGACAGACTGCCCGGCGAGCGCTGCTTGCCCTCCTCCCAGGCTCGAGCCGATTGCCTCGACGGCGGCGGGCGCGTCGGTGTTGTACCCGTGCAGCCCTCCGTCGTCCTCGATCACGATCGTGTTGACCGCGCCGACCTTCGATGCGGATGTGTCCAGGTTTCCGCCGGACTCGCGAATGTAGCGATGAGCGTTTTCCTTGTGTGGGATCGTCACGCTGAAGCCGCGGAAGTCCAGCCAAGGCCGCGCCTGTACCTCGACCATGAATGCCTTGAAGGACTCGTAGCTCGGGTCGATTCGTAGAGGGACATACACGCCGTCGTGGCCGATCGATGCAAAAGCAGCGTTATGCACGGCAGGGCTCAGCGAGTGGCTAATCGGATCACCGATGACGCCGTAGACCCGCGTCTTGGAGTCGATGGCATCCCAGCGATAGCACTGCTTCATTTCGGCGATCGTGAGTTGCCCCGGCGCCGTGCTCCTTCCGCGACCGACTGCGGCGAAGGTCGCGAATCCGCCGAACTTCTTCGCCAGCACGCGAGAGAGAAGTCCGTCCTCGCCCATGCAGATGGCGATGAGCGGACGTGGACACATACGCATCAACTCGAAGATCTCAAAGTTGTCGCGGACGGTGCGCGCTGGGTAGGCGATCTTCACCACGGCACGTGCGTCCTGCGCCAGCATCTCCAGTAGACCGGCCTGCAATCTAGCGGGGCGTGACGCCGTGTCGTGCCATGACAGGATCAGCCTACAGTGGCCTGTCAGGTCGGTCTCTTCTTCGCTGCCTGTCTTCTTGCTGCCTGTTTTCGAGACGTGCCTTCCTTCCCGAAGCGCGAGCCCGACCTTTTGCCGGATGCTCGCCGATTGTCGAAGGGTTGCCGATTCGATGTCGATGTAGTCGGCGGTGGCGCCGAGTTCGATGAGCCGGTCGATGCGGTCGTCGTCAGCTCCGCTCCACGCGCCGCCTTCGGCCGCCGAGCGGATCGTCAGGATGATCGGGCATGAGCGCGAGCCTTCTGTGATCAGGTCTCGCAGGTCACAATCGTCGATCTTGCCCATCAGGTCGATTCGCAGCTCGATCAGGTCTGCCCCCGCGCTTGCTGCCTCCGAGATCCTCTCTCGGAGTTGCCCGATCGAATCACCGAAAACAGAAGCGGCCAGCAGCGTCATATGCATTCCTCGGACGTTCCCGCCGTCTCCGTCGTTGTGGCACCGGCGCCAAAGCCGGTGGGATCACAGGCGGGACGCCTGTGCCACATTACGCTCTGCCGAGAATCTCTTCTCGGCACGGGCTTGAGAGCCGAGAAAGGATTCTCGGCCCAGCGATTCCGCCAGCCAGTATCTCGTGCGATGCGGGTTAATGATGCCGGTTGCTTTCGTTGATTGCAACATACGAGTATGCTCAGTCCCACGACGAACGTGAGACGACGCGATGCACAACTGCGAAACATGCCGGTTCAGGGCGTACGCCGAACGCAAGCCGGCTTCCATTCTCGCTCGGATCTGGCGATGGCACACGAAGTGGTGCCCCGGATGGAAGGCGCACAAGGCGCGACTCGCCGAATCAGCACGGCAAGACGAGTCGGATAAGACGACAGCTGATGCTTGAACGGGATTATGGAACGTTCGCCCAGCCCACGTATCGCAATCCGTGGGCCTCAAAGGCAGCCGCAGGGTGCGATGTTAGGGCGTGCGCATAAATAAGCTGAACGAATGCCGAAGGGTGGTACGGGCGTCCCGCCCGTAGCCGCACGGGCAAGATGCCCGTACCACCCATATGAAATGTGCAACTTATTCTTGCGCGAGTCCTTAGGCGCGCCGATCTTCCTCAGCCCTCTCAATCCCTTGGTCTCTTGACCCCTCTGCCCCTCCCTTGGGCAGCCGGATGCCTAGTGCCGCCAGTTGCGCCGTCGCCTTAGACGCCCAGTCTCGGTTGGCAGCGGGGCTGGCGGGGCTGGGGTGGAGCACGCGGCCGATGGTGACATCCACGCCGGCCAACGCCGCACGGGCCCGCGCTTCGGCAAAAGCGCCGATGCCCACGACGAACTTTGGCTGAAGCCGGTCGACCGTTCTCCGCAGGGCGATATCACACGCAGCGAACAACGGCTCTCGCTCGGATTGCGGCAGCTTGTCCGGTGTGCGGTTTCGGCCGGTGGCTTCGAGAAAGCACAGCGGACAATAGTTCGCAACGAAAAAACGGGAGAAGAACCGTTCGGGCGTGCCGAAGCTATCTCCGGCCCAGGCCCACAACCTCGCGCCGCTGACCTCGGCCCGTTGACAGGCAAAGCCCAACACGGGTCGTTTGGGGTGTTCCGACGATGGCTTGCCGACGGAGCCCTCGATGCCCAGCCAGTCCCGAGCCGCGTTGATCTCACCGAACGGCACGCCGGTCTGGACCATCCCCCAGGGGCCTGGATTCATGCCGACCAGCAGCACCTCCCGCCGCCTGCGCCCGAACCGATCGAGGTACTCGGTGTGCGGCCCGTGGGCGTAGATGAGCGGATTGTACACGTGCGCGACCGGCGGACCGAACCGCAGGCGTCGCGTGGCCTTCACCAAGTCGGAAGCGATTCGCGCAAGCTCCATCACCTGCCGAGAATAGCCGGTGCGAACCGAGGCAGAAAGGGGTCGAAGCTCCACGATCAGAGCCTCGCGCGTCAGAATCCGAGTCCCGAGCGCAAGCGAGCGGGTAGAATCCGAAGGACCCCGCGCTGGCGCTTGGGGCTCGGATCAGAGCCGCGCGCGTCAGCAAGCGGTCAGCCTTTGCCGGGAGGACCCCTCGATGAGAACGAAAACAGACTCCCCCACGGCTGGGGCCCTGCTCTTCGCGGTCGTGGCACTGAAACCGAGCTTGTGATCGCCCTGGAGTCTTTGACTCTCTCAGCCTCGACAAAGGGAATCCGGGCGGCGATCCGGCTAGAATAGCCATATGGCTGTGATCCCGGCGGCCTGCGGGTTGGCATGAGGCGCCTTGTTCGCTGAAGTCGGCTCGGTCCCGTGTCGATATCCCGTGAAGCAGGCCGGCGTTTGCGTGCGTTGTCACGCGCGCTGTCTCGAGGACGATGCTTTGAGTTCTGCGACGTGCTATCGAATCCTGGGTCTGCGGCCCGGCGCGACGGCCCCCGAGGTTCATCGCGCGTACAAACGGCTTGCCCTCAAACATCACCCGGATCGCAACGCCGGCGACGACCGGAGCCACAGGCTGTTCTGTCAGGTGACGGAGGCATACGCGAACCTGAAGAAGCTCCTCCGCGCCCACGACCACGGCGGCGACGTGTGTCCCGACTGTGGGGAAGCGGGCGAACTCTTCCACGGCACGGACGGTCGTTCTCTGTGCGGCGCGTGCCTGCTCGCAACGCGACGGCGCTTCCTGCCGCTGCCGACCTTCCAGCAAATTCGGTGCATCGCCGCGATCCTCTTCCAGGCGCTTGCGGCCTACTTCGTCGTCCTCTCCCTGGTCGTCGAAGATCGAACGCCGAGCGTAGTCGGCATCTGTTTCGCCCTGGCAGCCCTGGCCGCGCTCTCGTGGGACTTCCTCAGGTCGGATGTGATCAGCCGTTAGAGCATTTCAAGTTCTTCTGGAGCGGCCGACGCCCCTGTCGGCCGTTGTCGGGTGGCGTGCTTTCACGCGACGAAGTCGTGGGTAAGGGCGTGCGCACAAATAAGCTGAACGAATGCCGAAGGGTGGTACGGGCGTCCCGCCCGTAGCCGCACGGGCAAGATGCCCGTACCACCCAAATGAAATGTGCAACTTATTCATGCGCGAGTCCTAAGCATGTCGAATGCTGCGCGAACATGCCTACCCGTCCCGCTTGCGCGGGCCGTGAAGACATGGCAGCCGGCATCCGATCGTGTTGTGATTGGGGAAGCAGCTTACGGGACTACGCGTCGCTATCTCTTGGACCGGGCCCATCGGTCCTGTCCGGTCGTTTCGAGATGAGTTCGGCAAAACCACCGCCGAGAATCCCTGCGGGCAGTGCGAACATTCCGATCCCGAGGATTGCGATCACGGACGCGAGCACTTTCCCTAATGGCGTGACTGGGCAGACATCCCCGTATCCGACGGTCGTGAGGGCGGCAACGCCCCACCACATCGTCGCTGGGATGCTTGAAAAGGCATCCGGCTGTTCCTCGTGTTCTGCGTAGTACATCAGCGATGATGCGATTAAGAGCAGAACCAGGAGCGTCAATAAGGTGAGGATCAACTCTTCCTTCTTCAACAGCAGAACGCGGGTCATCGTTTGCAGGGCGACGGAATACCGCTGCAATCTCAGAATACGTAGGATCCGAAGGAGCCGTAGCGCGCGCAAGAAGCGAAGGTCGATCGGAAGCATCGTGAAATAAGCCGGTAGTATTGCCAAGAGATCGACCAACAGCATTGGCCGGATTGCATAACGCAATCGCCCGGAATACGGAGCTGCGAACGTCGAGAGGGCGGTACACGACCAAATGCGCAGAATGTACTCCACTGTGAAGATTGCTACGGATACGAACTCGAACCAGAACAGGAATGTGCCTGCCGATTCATGGATTCCCTCGACCGTTTCGAGCATTACCGCGAGAATATTCAAGATGATGAGCGAAACGATGAATACGTCAAAAACGCGACTTGCACAATCGCCATCGGAGGCGGGTTCGAGCACCCTGTGGACGTATTGCTTCATCACACCCACTGTATCGTTTCCGTCGCAAGGTCAGTACGAGGCCGAAGTCTGGTGGACCCCGATGGACGAGCCGGACCGTTCATCGTCCCGGCTCGGATTGGCCCCCAGGACTGGCCGAACCACGGTCGCCGGACTCTGGTGAGTCGCCGTCGATAGTCATGGGGCGTGTGGCAGCATCGGGCGCAATCGGTGATCCCGACACTTGTGCAGGCTCGCGTTTGCTCTTTATGCGTCTGTGGGTGCGTTTGACTTTCCGCATTGCATCTTGAATGTCGCCCCCCTCGACGATGACTCGCTTGACAATCTCGTTCGTCAGAATGCTCTTGACGTCGTCCGTTTCGATTTTCATTCTTGGGGACATCTTGCGTAGCTCGCGCCGAATGGCCTTGAGAATCGGTTCGGACAAGACGACAGCAGAAACAACGTGGCGGTTCAGTACTTGTCTCTGCTCGTGGTATTCATCGAGCACCTGCTTCGTGATTCCCTCCCGACTGAGCATGTAGATCATCTCAACCAGATCGGACCCGCCCTCGAGTAAATCCATCGTGAGAATATGCGTGAAGCTAACGGGCTGTTCGAAGATCATTCGGTAAGCTTGCCATTCCACCGCGTTGGTCAAGACTACCCATTCGATTCCCTCCTTTGCTGCGTAGTCTGTGGCTTGCCTGAGATGATGCTCATTCAACGACTTGCCAATAGCCTTGACTTCGATCAGGTATTTGACCTGTCCTTCGAGCCTGACGGCAAGATCGCAGTAGGTTCCGCGGATCGCGTATTCGCCTGTGAGTTCGGAGTACTTGTCGTAACCAAATATGGAGGCCAATATGTCGGTAACGATCGTAACGGTGTCTTGCTCGCTACGATCAGCGGAGCGCGCAGCCTCTAAGACCCGCTTGAACGTCCGGAGCCCTGACTTGATGCGTTCTGCAACTCGCTTTGGAATAGCCATTGTTATCTCCCATCGCACTATGCTCTGTTCTTTTCATAGTCGGCAGGCGACGCTCGCAACCCTCCTTACGGCACACGGCCCGGATATGTCGGCTGCCCCGGTTTGCAGTCGTATTGTATCGGGTACAGGCGTGGGGGCAACCTGCGCCAGTTGTGGAGCTTTGCGTCGAGCGGCCCATCTCCTTTGGAGGTGGGGGGGAGGCGATGAAGTGGCGAACACAAAGACACCCCGACCGACAAACAAATACCGGCAAATGCCGGCAAATGTCACTTTTTCCGGTGGAGTTTGACGCTGCGGGGCTATTCCGCCTGCGAATCGATGGCCTCTTCCCATTGGGCGTTGAGGTCGGCGAGTTGGGTTCTTAGGGCGTTGTAGTCTTCGTGGTACTGCCGGGACTTCTCGGGGTCCCTCATGATCTCGGGGTCGGCGAAGGCGGTTTCGATTTGTTTGAGACGCTGTTCGTGTTCGATGATCTTTGCCTCTAATCCCTCAACCCGTTGGGTGAGGTACTTGGAGCGGGATTTGCGTTTCTTGCCCGATGATGTTGCGCGGGCCTGGTGCGCTTCGTGCGCTTCTTCGTGGCGACGTGTTTGTTCAGCGCGGGCGGCGTCTGCCCGTTGCGTGAGGAGTGCGGCATAGGTGGACCAGTTGCCCGAGACGATCTCGTGTTTGCCACGCTGAGGCAGGACGAGCAGGTGATCGACGACGCGGTCGAGGAAGTAGCGATCGTGACTGACCATGAGGATGCTGCCCGGAAAGATTCGCATCGCCTCTTCGAGTGCTTCGCGCCCGGGGATGTCCAGGTGGTTTGTCGGCTCGTCCATGACGAGGACCTGGGGGCCTGTCCAGACGAGTCGGGCGAGTAGCACGCGCGACTGCTCGCCGCCGGAGAGATTTCCCACGCGTTTGAAGACGTCGTCACCGCGGAAGAGGAAGAGCGCGAGGTAGGATCGTACTTCGGCGTCGCTCGCGTCCGGGCGCGCTTCGCGGACCGCGTCGATGACCGACAGCTTCGGATTGAGATCGCGGTGTTCCTGGTCGTAGTAGCCGACGGTGAGACCTTCGAAGAGGCGGACCTCGCCGGCGTCGGGCGGCACCTGGCGCAACAACATGCGGAGGAGCGTCGTCTTGCCCACGCCGTTCGGGCCGATGATGCCGACGCGCTGGCCGCGCGTCATCTCGAAGTCCAGGTTGTCGATCAACACGACGCCGTCGAAGCCTTTCTTCGCGTGCTGACAGCGGACGACCATTTCTCCGCCGCGATCCGACCCTTTGAAGCGCAGCTTCATCTTCGTGTGCGGCCCCTTGGGTTTGTGCAGGACCTTGCCGTCCGCCTGCATACGATCCAGGTACTTTTGTCGCCCTCGGGCCTGCTTGGCGGAGTCCTTCTTGTACCTGGCGCGGTTGATGTAGTCGCGCTGGTGGGCAAGCCACTCGCTCTGTTTCTCGTACTCGCGGACGGCCTGCAACTGGCGAATCCGCTTGGCCTCCGCGTAGTGCGTGTAGTCGGTCGGGTACACGTTCGCGCGGTGGTCCTCGATCTCGATGATCTTGCTGACGACGCGATCGAGGAGGTAACGGTCGTGGGAGATGATGACGGCGCCGCCCTGGTGTGCGGCGAGGTGCTTTTCGAGCCAGCGTGTGGCGTCGATGTCGAGGTGGTTTGTGGGCTCGTCGAGCAGGAGGAGGTCGGCGTCTTGCAGCAGCATCCGGGCGAGGGCGGCACGGCACTTCTGCCCGCCGGAGAGGATGTCGACAGGCTTGCAATAGTCCTCCGGGGGGAAGCCGAGACCGCCGAGCACTTCGCGGAGACGGATTTCATAGTTGTAGCCGCCGCGGGCCTCGAATCGGGCGTGGAGCAGATCGTACTGCTCGAGGATCGCCGCTTCCTCGGGGGTGCCGTGGGCCTCGGCGATTTTGAGGGATATGTCGTGCATCTCGGTTTCGACGGCGCGATGGTCTGAGAAGACCTCCGCGACGGCGTCGATCAGGTTCGCGTGTGAGGGAAGATCCGGCTCTTGGGGGAGGTAGGCGATCCTGACGCCGCGGACTGTCGTGGCTGTGCCCTCGTCGGGTTTCGTGAGCCCGACGATGAGTTTGAAGAGGGTGGTCTTGCCGCTGCCGTTTGCGCCGATGAGGCCGACCTTCTCGCCCTTGTGGAGATCGAGGGTGACGCCTTCGAGGATGGTCTGTCCGGCGTAGGACTTTGAGACGTTTTGAATCGTGACGGCTGCCATGCGTATGCCGTGTTGGGTTTCGTGTAAGGCTGCACAGGCGGCAAGCCGCCAGTGGCACCAGTGCCGCCAGTGGCGTAGGTGCGGACCGATTCGACTCCGATCGAAACAAGTCGAGCAGACTAAGCGATTTCCGGCGATGATTGAACAGGACTACGCACGAAAGCGTGAAAAGAAGGGGGCGTTCCACCCTGTCGCGAGGAAGAACGCCCCCTCTGATTCTCGTCCACCCGATTATTCCTACTTCTGCTCAGAGGGCCGGCGAGTTTACCGGCGGTATTGGCGGCGCGGCTTGGTTCGGCTGCGGGAGAACCACAGGCACACCGGCACGAAGCCGCCCGACAGGATCCCGATCGTGCCGCAAAAACCGCTGTCCAGCCACCCTTCGAGAGGCCGGAACTGGCCGTTTCCGGGCCACTCGATCCACCCGCCGCAATCGTCGGCATAGAAGGGCAAGTCGTCCTCGTCGAAGAAGTCCGCCTGGCCGGCCTGGGTCGGCTCATCGCGGTTGGATATGTCCACAGTCTGCAAGCACACCTGTGATAGGGCGAACAAGCGATCGCCGATCACGCCGACGCGCTGCACGTTGCCCCTGTGTTCGAAGTACCCGCGCTGCACCAGCGCCGCATCGCTGAAGTCAACGAGCTGTACGGCGTTCGTGCATTCGGGGCCATAATCGTCCGGCAGGATCTCACTGGAGGATGTACCGTCCGGCGTATCGAGGGGCAGGTCGGGCCACGCAACGTGCCGAAAGGGAATCGCGATCAGGCCCAACTCATCAACCACCTTGAAGGCCTTCTCGTCGTACACAGCCTCGGATTCGGTAAACGAACCGGGAGGCCCCAGGACCACGCGGCCCAACTCCGTCGGGTTTGCCGGGTCCTCGACGTCGTAGTAGGAGACAGCGGGACGCCAGCCGTCCGTGTCGTCGATTCCAACTGCAATCAACCGGTTTCCACGCGGCTCAATGTGCGTCGAATAGCCGGGTACTTCCAGCTCGCCGGTCACCGCCGGGTTCGCGGGGTCTTGGAGATCAATGACGAACAACGGGTCCATCTGGAAGAAGGTGACCACGAAGCCGCGCGGCCCGTCGAACCGGACCGCCCGAAGCGATTCGTCCTGGATGATGTCCGTCTGGCCCAGCGCCGTGATAGCGTCCAGGTCGGTCAGATCGTAGGTGTACAGGCGGACCATGTTGAAGCCGAAACCCCAGCCTTCCGTCACGATGCGGAAGACGCCGTCGAAGTCGTCCATGAAGAAGCGGTTGCGGATGTGGCCGGGCACGTCCACGGTACCGCGAACGACGATCACGCCGTCGGGATCGGAGATGTCGATCACCTGTACGTGCGTCAATGTCTCGGAGTTTTCGAAGTCGTAGTCGTGGCTCGCGGCGAACAGCGTCGTGTCCGATACGTGGATGTTCAGGGACTCTCCGGCGAATGTCTCGCGCTGGACAGCGATGATGTTCTCCGGATCGGCGACGTTGATCGATGCCACAAAACCTTCGTCAACCTCGCCTTCCTCTTCTCCGGCGTATGCCCACGGCACGAAGTTGCTCCCGACGACGTAGATTACGTCGCCGACGCGCCGGCTCTCGTTGGCGAAACCCACGAGGTTCAACTGGCCCGTCAGTTCCGGGGCCGTCGGGTCGGCTACATCGATGATGGCCAGCTTGCTTCCTTCGAAGTCCGGCGGCGGCGGCACGGGTCCGTCCGCGACGATGGGCATGGCGCTATTCGCCGCGCCCGCAAGATAGGGGTAGTAGAAATCCGCGCTGAGCACAACGTACGCCTGTGTTGCCCGCACGTACATCTCGACGCCGCGGCCGCGGAGATCAAGCTCTCCCACGAGCGCCGGCGCGTCGGGATTCGCGACGTCTACGACGAGTAGCCCTTTGAATCGGTTGAGCGCGTAGAGCGTATCACCGACGATCTTGACGATGTCCGCCTCTTCGACGTCGCGGGCGAGTTGCTCTTGCCGGCTCGCACCGGTTGCCTCGTCGGCGAGCGGCGCGGCGCCCGGCGCGGCGTAGCCCGCCGGTGCGTTTTGTCCGCCTAATGGTGATGATTGGCATCCCGGGCCCGCCGCGAGCAAGGCGATGCATGCGACCAGCGCCGCAAGCCAAACGGTCGCACGCGTGGAAAGCAACAGCGAATTGACGGGGTTGAGTGGGCGGTTTCGAGTCATGGTATGAGACCCTCAGCGAGAGAAGTTCCGTCTTGTCCATTGCGAGGGGAGGATTCCGGCTGGGCCGGGCCGCATCATGGTGGGGACCAGCGGTGTCAATCTTACGGTGCTCAGGGGCGCCTTTCAAGCGGCAATCACGGATTGTTCGGTCAGCTATGTACGCGGCATGCCTGCTCGCCTTCTATCGGTCCTGCCTCTTGTCGGGGGCCTGCCTATTCGGACCTCCCGGCGAGAGGTCGAGTGCGTGGGAAGTGGACCGCCCCGAAAAGGAGTGGATCGCCCCAGAAAACGTGATGAATGCAGGGAACCGGTCCTGCTCGGCGTCGTCTAACCGTGTGGCGCCGCCGCCCCGGCGGTGGAGACACAGGCGGGACGCCTGTGCCACACTTTGGTTGCGGCAGGAGGCCGCACTGTGCCATAGGTTGTGTTAGAACGCCTTATCGTGTCAGCGACGATTCAGCGAGGTGTGCCATGTACGAAAGAAACCAGGTCGGTCAGTTGCTCGTGTCGGCGACGTTGACGGTTGCGGTCCTTCTCGGGCCGGCGTCTTCAACGGTATCGGCGAACGGGATCATCATCGCCCCACCGCCGGTGGAAACCATCCGTCCCCCCGAGCCGCGCCCCCCCGAGTTGCGCCCGCCTTGGCATCGTCCACCTCACCACCCGAGACGACCGATCCACGACTGGATGCCGCTGGCGATCAAGAGCCAGCAGGTGGACGTGAGCATTAACGACGCAGCCGCCGAGACCGCGATCGTACAGGTATTTGCCAACCGGTCCGGCCGTCAGGTCGAGGGCACGTATCTCTTCCCGGTCCCCGAGATCGCTGCGGTACACGACTTCAGCATGTTTATGAACGGCAAGAAGGTCACCGCCGAGCTGCTCGATGCCGACAAGGCGCGGCAGATCTACGAATCGATCGTCTCGCGGATGAAGGACCCGGCCCTGCTGGAGTGCGCGGGCTTCGGGCTCATCCGGGCCAAGGTCTTTCCCATACCCGCCAATGGCGAGTGTCGAATCGAACTCAAGTACACGCAGCCCGTGCGGATCGACTCGGACATGGGCAGTTTCCGTTTCCCATTGAAGACGCAAGGGTGCCGCCTGTGGCCGATCGAGCAGTTCTCGTTCAAGGCGACGCTGCGAAGCACGCGTTACATCGCCGACGTCTTCAGCCCTTCACACACGTGCAGCATCGACCGGCATGGCGAGCTGGAGGTCGTTGTCGGATTGGAACAGAGCGATCTGATTCCAGACCGTGATCTCCAGTTGTTCTACCGATTCGGCGACCAAGCCATGGGCCTGACCCTGCTGACGCATCGTGCTGCCGGTGAGGACGGTTTCTTCATGGCCAGGATCGTGCCACGGGTCGGCGAGCAGGCAATCGCAAGCATGCCGAAGAACATCTGCTTTGTGCTCGACACGTCGGGCAGCATGGCTGACAGCCAGAAGATCGACCAGGCCAAGAAGGCGATGCGGTTCTGCATCGCCAATCTGGGAGAAGCAGACCGCTTCAACATTATTTCTTTTGCAACCGAAGTGCGCAAGTTCACTGAGACATGGAACACGACCGAGTCCGAGCAGTTGGCCGCTGCGAGAGATTACATCGACGCCCTCAAGGCAATCGGCGGGACGGACATCGATCAGGCCATCCGAGAAGCGCTCTCGATGCGCCCCATGCCCTGCCGCGGTCGTGGCGCCCCGCTTGCATGGACGCACAATCCTTACTTCATCGTGTTCATCACCGACGGCGAGCCGACGGTCGGCGTCACGCTGCCCGAAGAGATCCTGGCGAATATCGCCAAGGCGAACGAAGAACGGACCTCGCGCGTCTTTGTGCTCGGCGTAGGACATCAGGTCAACACGAAGCTGCTCGACCGCATGGCGGACGACAACGGCGGAGCGCGGGATTACGTCACGCCTTCGGAGGACCTCGAACTGAAGCTGTCGGCCTTCTACATGAAGCTGGCGCATCCGATCCTGGCCGATTTGGCGCTGGCCTTCCGGGGCGTGTCCGTGCACGACGTCTATCCGAAGAAGCTGCCCGATCTCTTCAAGGGTTCGCAGCTTGTCGTGCTCGGCCGCTACGGGGGCGATCGCGCCCGGTCCGCCGAAATCGAACTCTCGGGCAGGCAGCACGGCGGTGCAGAACCGCACTGGCAGCAAGCTGCCAGTGGCACCGATGTCGGTCGTGCTGAGCGACGATCCTACTGCTATACCGGCGAGTTTCCGGCCGCGCGGTCGGACAATGCGTACCTGCCGCGGCTTTGGGCGATGCGAAAGATCGGCTACCTGCTGGATGAACTCCGCCTGCACGGCGAGAATAAAGAACTGAAGGATGAGGTTGTCCGCCTAAGCAAGAAGTACGGCATCATGACCCCTTACACCAGTTACCTTGTTCACGAAGATGAGGAAGTTGCACAACGTATGCGACGGGCGCCCTCGGGCGGGCGCTCCCTCCGAGGAGCGTTGGGGGGCGTGTTTGTTGACAATGCCCAGGAGATGGAAGAAGCCCGCGACGGGCAGGTCGCCTTCAAGGGCGCTCGGTCGGTGGGTGCTTCTCAGAGCAACCTCACGATGCAGGGCGCGGAAGCCGACGCGGCGGCTCAGCTCATGGAGCGAGTCTCGGAGTTCAACCGTGACAGTTCCGGCAACCGCCTAATCAACTTCCTCGGCGCCAAGACCTTCTATCGCGACGGCGAGAAGTGGGTGGACTCGAAGTATGATGGGAAGGCAAAGCCCGTCATACTGCGGCTTTTTAGCAAGGAGTATTTCGACTTCGTCGCGGCGAACACCGAGGCAGGCCAATACCTCGCACAGGGCGACTGTGTGGTTCTGTGCTGGAACGGCAGAGTCTTCGAAACGCAGCCTGGGCCGCCCAGTGTGGGGACGCTCCCGACGCTGCCGCGCCCCGAATAGTGCGACAGCCTGGATCACTTTCAGACAATGTCGGGTGCGTCCCTTGACGCACCTTCTTTCTGAATGGTGCGTCAAGGGACGCACCCGACATGCCAGAACGGTGCTCGCGTGCCGTCCAGCGGATTCAGATTGCCTGCATATCATCAATCCCAGGAAGAATCCCGGAAATCTAAGAAAACTCTGGTGGCCGCCGCCGATTCTCGATCGTCTTCCTATGCGGAGCAGTCGGCTGGAGTTGATCTTGGCGATTCGTGTTGGTATCGTGGCATCAAGACGTGCAGTTCTCATTTGTCGAAGCGAGGGCGGAGACGCAGGTTCTGTCCGGGGGCGATTGTCTCACCGGCGACTTCGGTTGGAGGGCGGTGGGGAAGACGACCTCCGGGACACCCATTTCGCATACCACCGACATCCTCTGATTGCGCCGCCGAGAGCATCGCTGTGGACCAACTCGCCCCGGAACAGGGACCGAGGAGGCGATTTCAGCGTGTGACCGAGATAGAGGGAGGCTGGCGGTGAGTCGCCGTCGGTAGGCCGACGAGCGTCATCTTACGATGGATGGCGGTCCTGTTGAGCGTACGTAGCCAGAAGCAGTGTAGTGGAGAGCCATAGGAGAACAGACGGCCGCTCTGGTCCAGCCGTCCGGCGGGCATATTTCGGTGAGCGGCTGTCGCACAACCTTAGCAGCGGCCAATGCCGCAGGAGGTAGAGGTATGACAAGCGTGAGACAAAGATGGGGGTGGTTTGCGGCGGCACTCAGTATCTTCTTCATAACTGGGTTGGCGTCGGCGGATTGGGATGGCTCTCAGCCGGCCAAGTGGGTCCAGTATCCCGACTTGAGCCAAATGGGGATCGACGTCAATGCTTCGTCCCCATTCATTCTCGCGGATGACTTCCTCTGTACGGAAACCGGAAAGATCACCGGTATCCACATCTGGGGTTCATGGCTGTACGACGAGTTGCCGGGTAACGATCCGCACAACGTCGTGTTCACTCTGAGCATCCATGCGGACATTCCGGCCACTGTTGAGGAATACAGCAGGCCGGGGAATGTCCTCTGGTGGAAGACATTCCAACCGGGAGAATTCCAGGCCAGAGTAGAGGAAGCCGGCATTCTCGAAGGCTGGATGGACCCGCCGGATGTGTACATATTCCCCGCGGACACGGTTTGCTGGCAGTACAACTTCTCCATTGACGCGGCGGACGCGTTTGAACAGCTAGGCACGACAAGCCAGCCAATCGTGTACTGGCTGGACGTCCAGGCCGTGCCACAGGCCGCCGGCGGCGGCGAGCGGTTCGGCTGGAAGACCTCTCTGGATCATTGGAATGACGATGCCGTTTGGGGCCAGGGGATGGAGCCATACCTCGGGCCTTGGTTTGAGCTGCGCTACCCCCCGATGCACGAAATGCAGGGCCAGTCCATTGATTTGGCGTTCGTGATCGTGGGCGAGGACCAGCATGAGGACAAGGACTACGGCGATGCGCCTGAGCACGTGCTCGCCTATTCCGACGGGACGATTGGGACTTTCCCCACGTGCATCAACGTGGGGCCAGTGACTTCCTACATCGAGCACGGCTTGGGCCGGGCGCACTTTGGCCAGTCTATTGCTGCCGTCCCGTGGGATGCCGAGCCGGACGGCAACGGCGGCCTGTGCCCGGGCTTCGTACCTTATGACAACGACGAGTGTTTCGCGGACGGCGACGCGGGGCTGATGTTCCCAGAGCCGTTTACGATCGTCGGAGGTGTCGAGGTGCCCTGTCCCAGCAGCGCCGGTACGTCGCTCGGCATCGTCTGCCAAAACGCCGCATGGGGCACGGAGATCGACATCTGGGTCGAGAGCCTGATGCCGGTGGACGGCTGGGTCAACGTGCTCATGGACTGGAACCGCGACGGTATGTGGGGCGGGTCTTCGGATTGCGCCGGCACGGCTGCGCCCGAGTGGGTCCTGGTCGACTGGCCCGTGCCTGCGGGCTATGTGGGCCCGCTATCGGCCTCATTGCCGCCTGGCTTCCTGATCGGTCCGAATGCCGGGTACGTCTGGGCGCGGTTCTCGATCACCGAGCAACCGATTGGCGCAGCTGACTGGGACGGCTCCGGCATATTCGAGGACGGCGAGACCGAGGATTATCTGCTTTTCGTCGAGGAAGGAACCCATGAGCCGGAGCCCAAGTGGGAGCAGCCCCCACACGGTGAGAATCAAGGCTTCGACGCGGCGTCCGACTACTGGTGGCAGGAGTTCGGGATCAAGTGGGAGCAGTTGCCGACGGATGGTAGCATCGCCTTCCACGCGCACGACTACACGCTCGCCCCCGACTACATCCGGCTGATCGGCGCCAACGATTGGCGGTGCGAGGGCGGCATTGTGACCGACTTCCACTGGTGGGGTGTGATCGAGGACTGGGGCTCCGGGCTAGGGGGCTTCCACGTCAGCATCCACAGGGACATCAACTGCCTGCCGCAGTCTCCGCCGGATTATGCGGCGGACATCCCCATCGGTCAGATTACCGTTTCGCCCACGCCCTACTATGACAGCCTGAGCCGCCCGGTCTTCCGATACGACTTCCAGCTGCCCCAATCCGACTGGTATTACCAAACGGCGGGCGAGTTGTACTGGTTTGACCTGTGCGCGCTTTCGGTCGATCCGAACCAGCCATGCAAGTGGTTGTGGATGACGAGCGTGCCCGTCAGGGAATGCCCGTCGATGCAAATGACAGAGATCAACGGCATGCCGGGCCCTTGGCAGCAATTAGACCTGGATTTCGCGTTCCGCGTGACGTCGATTGACTTCCTGGGCGAGGAAGTGAACAAGGTCGTCGCCGACGACTTCATCTCGGACGGTCGGCCCATCGAGCGGGTTTACTGGGCCGGTAGCTACCTCGATCAGATGTACTCTCCAGAGTACGATCCGATCTATCCGTACATCCTCGACGGGTGGTTCATCAGCTTCCACCACGCGGACCCGGTCGTGAATCCCGGGTGCCCGCCGGATCTGCTCGCCGGCGACCCGCATCCGACGGTGTTGGCGATCTACTTCGCGCCGGTCGATGCGGTCACGATCTTCAACAAAGGGTATCAGGACTGCCTGGGCCACGATGTGTACGACTACAGCGTGGACCTGAGCCGGTGCTGCCTGCTCTGCTCGCAGATCGACCCGCGGCCCGATGCGAATCCGCCTGATCCGGGTCAGCCGGAAGGGTTCTTCGAGACGAGCGGATTTGGGTACTGGCTGGACATCCAGGCGGTGGTTGGCGTGACGTGGGATCCGGATATCGGGTGCGGCTACGACGACCGTATCCTCACGGGACACGTGCCTTCTCCGAATGCGGCCGATCGGCACTTCTGGGGCTGGCATACGAGTTACGTGCACAACCTGGAAGAGGCCTGCACGGGACGGATCGTCGACATGACGCCGTACCCGCCCGATTGCTGGGACTACGGCGAGTGGTACAAGCAGCCCTGGTTGTGCCCGCCGCCGGTGCGACCGGTCGACATGGCCTTCGCGCTGCTGGCCCCGCCGTGTGATCCGATGGGCGACGTGAACTTCGACGGCGTGCTCGACATAGCTGATGTACCGTGCTTCGTCGATTGCTTGCTATACGGCTCCATGCCGGGCTGTGTCTGCACCTGCGCCGACATGGACGGCAACGGTACGGTCAACGGTCTCGACATCCAGCTTTGGGTGGATGCCGTGATACCATAGCCCACTGACCGTTTGGTCCTGTGAGTTCGTCTAACGCGGGCGCCGGTGCCTCATCGAAACGAATCGGTGAGGTATCGGCGCCCTTTGTCGTTCTCACGTCAGCGAATTCAATGGAACAACGAATGGACAGGCCGATCCCGTCGCGCCGATGGAATGAACGTCGTTCTACGGGAATCGAGAGCAGCAGTGTGCTTCCCGGACGCACCAATCTCAGCCGGCCCTGCCTCCCGGGGCAACGCGGCTTCCCGCGTGTGGACAGCCTGCCCGGCGCTGACGGACAAGCCGCCTGTGGAACTCATGCCGCGTTCGGTCAATCTCAGAAGCTGCTATGCCTTGGTGTTGGTGGGCGGTTCCGATTGAAAAACCTCAGTCGCGATAGACTTCGAACGTCCGCGCGTCCATCCTGGCGGGCCGTTGCAGCTCGACGGTGATCACGCCGTCGCTATCGCAACGATACACCTCGCACACGGCCTCGTCGGCAAACGCGCCGGTCCCGACGACGTCCTCCTTGGTCGACGGCGTCGACAACGACATGGCGGGATCGTAAGGAAACATGATGTCCGACCACATGCGAACATTGCCCGCCGGCAGACCGCCGGGGTGGATGCTCGTACACTCGAGATACCGAAGATGCCCGACGTTGTGCCGTGGATGATACCGCACCGTCCGCTGCAGAGGCGGCTCGCCCTTGCGGGGAATCGGCGTGCCTGCCGGGAAGATCGGGTCGAATGTTTCCGCCAGACCATGATCCCGCAGGCGGATCAGACCGAAGTGCCGAGCGAACACGTCGCGGTATCGCACGGGCTCCGTCGCACACAACGCCGCCCCCATCGCCACAGAGCGAAACGGCTTGTCGCCAAGGACGACGCGATCCTCGGAAAACGCCTCCGAAACGACTTTCGCGACAACCGGCAGCCTCGAGGAACCGCCGACGAGATACACCGTGAGTGGACCCGAGGCGCGCAGGCGACTCTCCTTTGTGGCGGCCTGTTCGATCACATCACGCAGCACTTCGACAGCGGGCTCGAGCAACGGCAGCACGCGGTCCAGGAACGCATCAACCTCGACCGACACGGCTCGTCCCTTGAGTCCGAAATCGCGGGGGCTCAAGTGCATCCGCTTCACGATTCCCCCGGAGATCAGCTCCTTCTCTGCACGGGTCCGCCGCAACATCGCGATACGCGCCGTCGGATCAAGCTCGCCCGGCGAACGTCCCATCGCATCAAAGAACATATCCATCAAGAGGCTGTCGAAGTTGTCGCCGCCCAGATCCTCGATCCCCCCGGATGCCAGCACGCGACATTCCTCTCCTTCGATCCACACGACGGCGGCATCAAACGTGCCGCCGCCCAGGTCGAAAACCGCCACGGCCGACGGCGCCGCCGCCATCCCGCCCGACCTGCCCGCTGTCAGGCAATCCGCCAGCTCGATCGCCGAAGCCGTCGGCTCGTTCAGCGTGTCGAGCACGACGTAGCCCGCGCGAGCGAAACACTGCCGCGTAAGATGCCGCTGCGCGCCGTTCGCGTTTGCCGGCCACGTGATCACCGCCTCAATCGGTTCGTCATCCGGCAGCGCGAGTGAACGGCGAATCGACTCGCTAAGTGATTCGAGAAAACCCCGCAGCAAACCCGCGACGTCTGCGGTGGGATCCGCCGAAGCATCCTCAGCGCGACTTTCGACATAATCGCGCAAGCGGCTCTTCAGCGAAGAGACAAACACGTGCCCGCGTCCGGGACCTCGCTGGCCGAAACGCCGATCCGCCTCGATGCCGTACCATCGCTGCTCCGTATTCAAGTCGATCAGAACGACCGACGGGAAAACGGACTGGACGATCGTGCCCGCCCCGGTCTCGATGCGGTGCTGGACTTCCGAGAACACGCCGCGATCGCGGGCCATCACGACGGTGTTCGTCGTGCCGAAATCGATCCCGACTCGGGCCATGATTCACCTCCTGTTGACTTTCACCCGAGCGGGGCTGAGGACGTTGCCGCGAGCGCCGCGGAAACCGGACCGAAGCGACTCCGCAACCGCACCATCAGCCAAATCGTCTCGATGCGTCTCCCCGACGGCCAAGTGAATCACCGGATCGAACGGCTCGCCCGGCCTCGCATCAAACCGAGTAACGCGGGCGGTGGTGAGAACACGATCGAGCAGCTCGGTGGCGCGCTGGACGAAATCGTCGTCGCCAGACGAATCCTCATCGCCATGACGCCAGTCCACCATCTCGTTGCGCAGATCGACGAGCAGCGGCAGCATCTCGGCGAGTTGGTCGTCGACCACTTCCGCCACAATCCGCTGGAACGTGGCCGTCGCGCGATCGATCGGCGCGGTTCGAATGACTGCCTCCTCCCGGCCGCGCTGGCTCACCGCCAACTCCGTAAGCGTGCCCAGCGCGATCGTCATCTGCGTGTTGAGCGATTCGATCACAGCACCAATGTCCGCCTCAGCCTTGGCCAGGACGTCCGTCGGAGCAACGTTGTTCGACTCGGTTCGCGCGCCTCGCACCGATGGCGACGTTGCAGCATTTGTTGCGGCAGGCTTGGCGGTCCGTCGGCCGGTAGCGGCATCCTTGTTGGCAGCGGCCTCGTCGGCAGAGGCCTTGCGGACAACGGACTTGTGGGCAGCGACCTTGCGAGCATCGGCGATCGCAACCTTGGCCCGCTTCGACTTTGGCGCAGGTGTCTTCCCAGCGCCTGCGGTCCTGGTCTGCGTGCCGGTGTTCTTGGGTTGGCGCGTGGAGCCGTCCTTCCTGGACACGGCTGCCGACTTCGATCGGGTGCCGCGGCCGGGCGTGGCTCGCGTTTCTCCGTTTGCCTTGGACTTGACTGTCTTCTTGGATTGTGCAGACCGTGTCTTCCCTGACATGCTTGTGTCTCCATACACGTGGCTGTCACCGCGACTTGCCCCCACCGCCGCTGCCTGCGACGATGGACCATCCGCGGAACCGCAGGGCATCATTATAGGAACCGCCCTTTCCCCCAGCAACAAGCGATATCGGCGTCCCACGCGATGGGTCCCCGCCCGCTACACGAGGCCCCCCCCCTCCACACGGCCGGTTCGCTCCCGGCAGCCCCGGCTTTGTGCCGATGAAGCCTTGTTACAACCACCAGGCCAATCGAAAACACGCACACTGAAATGGACATGCGGGAATCGCGAGACAAGACAGTGCCGTCACACGAGCCACGCAAGCGATTGAGCCTTCACCGCAAGTTGCTCTATCTCGTCGTCGTTTGCTTCGGACTCCTGGCCGTTACGGAAGTCGGCGTCCGCGTCATGAACCGCCTGCGCCACGGACGATGGACGGTTGTCGATCCGGGCGACACCGCCGCCAATACACGCCTCTACGCCGGCCACACCTGGCTCGGTCAGTTTCCACGCCCCGGCGCGGAGGTTTTGTCCAAGGGACGCCACATCAAGATCAACTCATTGGGCTACCGTGGCAGGGAATTCTCCCTGGCCAAGCCCCCGGGCATCGTGAGGATCGCCTGCATCGGCGGCTCGACGACCTTCGACGTCAAGGTGAGTGACGACACGAAGACGTGGCCCGCCCAACTCGAAAACCGCCTGCGCGAGCACGCCGGCTTGGAGCATGTCCAGATCGTCAACGCGGCAACCAACGGATACGCCCTGCCCAGGACGATCATCGATCTGGCCCTGCGCACACTCGACATCTCGCCAGACTGGATCGTGTGCTACCCCGGCGTGAACGATGTGGGCTTTGCGAACCGTGTCTCGCACCAGCTCGGCGAATCGCACAACGCCCTTTCGCGGCCGATGTCGTCCCCGTCCGTTTGGTCGAAGATCCTCGCCGCCAGCGAGCTGCACAACGAGATCGTCGGTCGAATCCGCTACGCCAAACAGGTTCGCCACGGCAACTGGGAGGGTGTGGCTATCGAGCGTCAGGATCAACCCGACCCCCGCGGAATGGCCGCGTTCGAGAGAAACCTCGCAACCCTGGCCGGCATTTGCCAAGCCCATAATATCCGCCTGGCCCTCGTCACGGTCCGCATCGCGTACAGCCCCGAGCAGCCCGTCGAAAAGCAACGGCGCCTCGCCAAGGGCGACCTGATGGACCATCCCTATTTGAGTTTGCAGGGACACTACAACGGCTATGCAACGGCCAATCGCATGATCCGGGAGACGGCCGAGAAGTTTGACCTCCTGTTGATCGATCAGGCCGCGCTGCTGCCTCCGGCCGAAGCCGACTTCGCCGACTCCGTACACTTCAACGACGCCGGCGCAGCGAGCCTTGCGGAGTTGGCCGCCGAGGTGTTGACGCCGCGGATCTCGCAGCAGGATGCCTCAGAGAACTGAGAGAACGCTTGAATCAACCGGGAACAGGCGTCAGAAAAAAGAGCACCGCGATTGCGAGCAACGCCAGAACGCTCAGAGCGATTGCCGCAATAACCTGGCGACGTCGCTGCCCTTTGCGCCAACGGGCCAGACTCTCGTACATGGCCGTCACGAAAGGCTGCGAAGAGGCCGGATCGCCATTCGCCAGATCCGCAAGTTCGATCCGCACCCCCGCTTCCACCCACCGATCCACACGGGCGTGGCCTTTCCAGATCGCCGAGAGAACGGCATCCAGATTCGCGAACACCACGCGATCGAACCGCCCCGAGCAGAGTTCGACGTCCAGATCGTCGTCGTCCTTTGGGGCAAACTCGACGACCTCCGACGCGCCGTACCGCCGCATGAATTCACACAGGATGCGGTCCTCGTCACTGTTGGCGGGCTTGCGCACGGCGCATCTGCCGGATGAGGTATTGGCGTCAGGCGCCATGCTCATTGCACTCCCCCCGCGCCGTAACGGCTCGCGACAAAGACCGTGAGAATCGCCAATCCCACCATCCCGACCGCCCCGGCAAACGGAAACGTGCTGGCGCCCGTGATCCACGCCGGACCTCGATACCTGAAGAACGGCCGCGTTCCCATGATCATCAGGATCCCGCCGGCGTGGAAGCCCGTCGCAAGCCAAAGGCTCCCCGTCCGAAAGAACGCCACGCATAGCAGCAGCCCTAGCATCAGATGCCCGGGAAACGTCCACCGCCGCTTCACCGGCCGAACATAATGCGCGGCGGCGAACACGACAACCGCAATCCCGACCGCCAGCGCCGGCGCGCGGGGCATATCCTCCAAGAGGTCCCGCATCACCACCCCGCGAAACAGCAGTTCCTCGACGAACGCTCCGAGCACCGCCGTTGGCAAGAGCAACACGAGCCGTCGCACCCACCGTCGTCGGGCCTGATGCACCTCGATCCGGATGCAGTCCGTCGCCAGCCACACGCCGTACAGCACACACAGAAACAGCACCGAAGCCGCCGCACCTTGGGCGAAGTGTATCGCCGAATCGGCCGGCAATAACGAAGCATAATACGCCCGAACCCCGTCTCCACGAATCAAGGGATAAACGAGAATGACCGCCGCCAGCGAAGCCTGCGTCACCACACGGCCGGTCAGTCGAACCGCCCGGGGCGTATCCCCCGAATCGATCCGCCAACGAATCGGCAGCCCGTGCAGTTTCAGCAAGATCGTCTGAGCCAGCCACATGACCGGCGTAGCGCACGCCAACAGCAGGATTGCCTTCACGCCGTCTCCCCAAGCCCTCTCATTGCGAGTCCACACCTCCATCATCGGCCTGGCTCAACGCGGCAGCATACTCGGGATCGCCGCGAAAGACGCGCGTCCACCGGCTGTCGCCCCAGAGGAACCACGCTTGCGGATTCTTACGGAGGAACGCCTCGAACGACTGAACCCATGCCTGCATCGCACGCTGGATCGATGCCTTGCGACCGCCCTGCGAGCGAGACAGCGATTCCACCTCGATGGGCGGCCGTGCCGTGATCACGTGCGTATCGCGTTCAAGCCGTCCAAACACCGGCACCAACGGCGCCCCCGCGAGCATCGCGATGGATGCCGGGCCGGTCGGGAGATACGCCCGTCGGCCCAGAAGGTCAACCGCCACGCCCTTGTCGGCCTTCTGGGCGATGTCGGGCGTCATGACCAGGGCCGCCCCGCGCTGCAACGCTTCGACGCACCGCGCCGCACGGCTGGTGGGATCGGCCTCGCTCGCCGGCTCGAGGATCACCGACAGACCGGCCGATTCGCACCACGCGCGTTTCAAGTCCTGCCGGCGTCCGTCCTTCGACCAGCGAAGATACACGTCCACGGGCGCTTCTTGATTGAGCCGAACGAGCGTGAGGAGGTAGTTGCAGACGTGCGGCGGTACAATCACCGCGCCGCGACCGGACGACAAAGCGTGGTGGACATGCGAAATCGAATCGTCCACGTCGACCTGCGAACGCGCCAACCGTCCGACCTCGCCTTCAATCCGGCCGATGCGGAACACACGCACCGCGTTTGACAGGTGCAGCGCCACCTGATTGAAGTACGCCCGCAGCACGTCCGGGCTGTAAAGGTCCGCCGATCGCATATTGTCCGCCACGACCTTCGCTAGAACGGGAAGGCGCGGCCCCAAGCGACCGACAAACCACTCGACCATGCTAATGGCGGACGCCGGAAGCGCCGGCGCGATGCGCAACGCCGCATGCGAACCCTTCGCCGTCCACCACCGCCTGGCATTTCGCAACAGCACGCGCGACTCCTCGACCTCCGTCCCGCTCCCCCTATCGACTCATCCCCCATCCCTCGCCGCCGACCCTCGACCGGCCCAAGAGCCCCCGGCCGAGTACGTGTTCCGCGGTGTGGCATGGGTAAGCTCAGCCGCCTTTGGCGGCGCTTACCCGTGTTTCTTCACCCAGGTTCGACACAAGCCAACCGGTTCGGCTTCGCCTCACGGCCAGCCCTTTTTGCATGGCTCAAAGGCCAGGCAAGTTGGCCCATGCCACCCAACAACTACTAGGCCGGATGCTGCGCGGGTGGCCAAATCGTCCGCAACGCCGTGAGGATCGTCCGTGTGGCGGCGGACTTGTTCAACGTGTAGAAGTGGATGCCCGGCACGTTCCGCTGCAACAGCTCCAGGCATTGGGCCGCCGCATGGGCCACGCCCAGCGACAACACCGCGTCCGGCCGAAGCTTGAGCCGATCGAGTTCGTCGAGCAACGTCTTGGGGATCGTCGCCCCGCACATCTGAGTGAACCGCTGCACCTGCTCGAAGTTCGTGATGGGCATAATTCCCGGGATGATCGGAACGCCAATCCCGGCCTTTCTCGCCCGGCCCACGAAGTCGAAGTACGCCTGGTTGTCGAAGAACAACTGCGTGATCAGGAACTGGCACCCCGCGTCCACCTTTCGTTTGAGGTTGGCCATGTCCCGGTCGAGATCCCGATTGCCGTGCATGCCGACGCACTCCAGGTGTCCCTCCGGGTAGCACGCGCCGCCGACGCAGAAGCGGTAGCACCGCTTGATGAAGGCGACCAACCCGTCGGCGTGCGCGAAACCGCCGTGAACCGCGTGGAACCGTTCCTGCCCCTGCGGCGGGTCGCCGCGCAGCGCAAGGATGTTCTCAATGCCCGCAACTTGCAGCCGTTGGAGGAGCCCCTCGATCTCGTGGCTGGTCGCGCCCACGCATGTCAGATGGGCCAGTGCCTCGAACTCGTACTTTCGCTGGGCCTCCGCGAGAAGCTCCATCGTTCGGTCTCGCGCGCTGCCGCCCGCGCCGTAGGTCACGGAGATGAAGGTCGGCTGAAGGTCGCGAAGGGAGAGAATCGAATCCCGAAGCACTTGCAGGCCCGCTTCGGTCTTCGGCGGAAAGAACTCGAACGAAAACGCCGGCCGCCCCATCGATAAGAGTTCACCGATCCTCATGTTATCTTCTCGTCACGGGCATCGCGTCGCCCAGCGCCGCCGTCCTGGCGGTGTACACACAGGCGAGACGCCCGTGCCACATAGGTTGCAGGACGCACCTCAAGTCGCGTCGAAGCGAGAGTATAGCGAACGCCGTCTCGCTTGGCAGTAGTAGCGTCCGACCCCCGCGGCGGACGGCAATCCGAGCCCCGAGCGCAAGCGAGCGGGTCTACCCGTAGCGTCGACCCCACGAGGTCGACGGGGAAACTCAGAGCCGCGCGCGCCAGCAAGCGGTCCCATCAATACTCGGACGGGCCGTCGCGATCGCGCGTTGACCGCTCCCTCACAGTCGCGGCTCTGATCGTCGACCGCTACAGGAAAACTCAGACTGCTCTCCTGTTTTTGACAACCGGATGCCACGGAGGTAGCTTAACCGCCGTGAAGGCCGTCGCTGTCATCCCGGCTCGTTACGCGTCCACCCGGTTCCCGGGCAAGCCCCTTGCCAGCGAGACCGGCAAGTACCTCATCCAGCACGTTTGCGAACAGGCCTCCGCGGCGACGTCCATATCGCAGGTCATCGTCGCCACGGATGATGCCCGGATCATCGCGGCGGTTCAGTCTTTCGGCGGTCGTGCCGTGATGACCCGTGCGGACCATCCCAGCGGCACCGACCGCGTCGCCGAGGTCGCAGGCGGTCTGGATGCCGACATCATCGTGAACGTCCAGGGCGACGAGCCTGAGCTTGAGCCCGCCAGTATCGATCAACTCGTGGCCCTCCTTGCGGAGAATCCGAATGTGTCCGTCGGCACGCTCGCAGCTCCCTTCGCCGTCGGGACGAATCCCGCCGATCCCAATGCCGTCAAGGTCGTCCTCGACGCCCGCGGCAGGGCGATCTACTTCTCTCGCTCGCTGATTCCCTATCCACGGGCACAGGCGGGCAGGCCCGAAAAGCCGGGCAACTGGCTCCTGCACCTGGGCATCTACGCGTACCGCCGAATGTTCCTCCTGGAGCTGGCCTCACTCGCGCCGACGCCGCTGGAAATGCGTGAGAAGCTCGAACAACTCCGCATCCTGGAACACGGCTGCCCCATGGCCGTCACCGTCGTCGATCGATCGCCGATCGGCATCGACACGCCGGAAGACTATGCGGCGTTTGTGCGGCGTACCAGTGGAACGTAGGCGTAGTGCAGAATTGGAATGCTCGTAGTCCGAACCGTCGGCTTCCGCCGACGGCTACCCGCGCGGCTTCGCGGCCTGCGGGAACGGTTTGCCATCGGCGAGCCAGAGGTATGCCAGGCTTGGCCGTAGGCTGGCGCGAAAGGGCGTAAACGACACTTGCGCAGCTTCGTTATCGCCTGCGCCTGAGCATCAACGCTAACCCGCTCAGCGAAAGCAACGCGAGACTCGATGGTTCAGGGACTTCGGAGGCGACGCGGAACCCGAGCCTGTAGTACTCGTAGTACGGGTTGTAAACGGCCCGGGAGGAGGACGCGAGGCCGGTGACGACAAAGTCGGGGTCGGAGTACGCCCCGCCCCGCCGCCCCCGATGGGACCCGGTGCCGTAGCCCGGATCGCTGTACGGGCTTTCCATCCACTCCCAGACGTTGCCCATCATGTCGAACGTGCCGTTGAGCTCCTCGCTTCCGCTGCCGACATCCCAGGGCCCGTATGGGTCGGTGGCGTATCCGTTGTCGTAGTAGTTCCAACCAGTCCCGCTCACGCCGTCGCCCTGGTGCAGCGTATCTCCCGGCTTGGTCGCGTGGGCCTGGAGACTCGTCCCGTTCCAGTAAGCCGCCTTGACCCATTCCTCCTCCGTCGGCAGGTAGTAAAATGCATACTTGTGGCGGTAGAGGTTCGTGCCGCCCGCGGCCTCGGCGGGGCTCCAGGTATCCAAGGTGTAGTCGGCCGTACCCTGTGTACCGGTGAACTTGTACGCCGGCTGATGGCCCGTGCTCGTGTTCAGCCAGTTCACGAATTGGGCTGCTTCGTACCAGCTCATCTCGTTGGTCGGCACGTTCGTGCCCGTCCAATAGGAGGCCTCGTCATATGCATAGGATGGGTAGCCGGTGACAGGGGCTCCCAGGCTGTTCTTGAACTTGGTCCACTGGTCATTCGTGATCTCAAAGGTGCCCATGCGGTAGTCGTCACGATTGACGCCCGTGAATGTGTAATCATCTCCTGCTGGCCAGCTACCAAGGCCGCCCAGATCGCCCGAGATCGATACGAAGTCGATCATGAATCCGTTTTCACCCGTGCCAAATTCGTCCCCCTGCACACCACTGACACAGGCCAACACCAGTGCCGCCACTGCCGCGATGGCCATGGACTTGCGCATTCTCGTGTCCTCCTCTGTTCGAGCGTGTTTTCCCTTCAAGTGCCTGCGATTAGGAGCTGACGCCCTCCAGTGTAGCGAAACAGACGATTGGAAGCGACAGGTGGCGGTGATGAAGGCGCAATCAGGGGCGGCAATTCACTTGAAAAGGGGCAGGTTGGCAGGAAGAGGCCGGGCCACAAGACGCGTACATCCTGACCGTTTCAGGGATTACGATCGGGAATTCCTGGGATTGCCCTCGGAAACGGTTTGCCATCGGCGAGCCAGAGGTATGCCAGTCTTGGCCGCAGGGTTGGCGGGAGAACGGCGCGGACGGTGAGTCGGGCGAGTGGCCGCCCGGTGAAGATGCCCACGAGTCCGCCTGGCACTTGCGCCCCCAAGTGGGCCATGATGTACGGCAAACCCCAGGCGAAGAGGTGTGGGGCTTCTTGCCACCAGCCAACTGCGACGATCCCGCTGGCCACAATGGGGAAGCTCAGGACGAGGGCAACACATGCCGCGCGGCGCCAGTGTGGAAACACGACCGTCGCCATCGCCCCGCACGTGAAGGCTGACAGGGCGGACAGCGCCAAGACCAAGCTCATGAATCCGCTGGTAATCCACCGCCTCTGGCGGTGAGACTCGAAAAGGCTCTGCCGGTCCTGCGTTTTCTGACGTTGATGTAGGCTCTCCTCCCTGGGAAGGCCCCGAGGGGCGAAGGAGAGCCAAATGAGAAACTGGCAAAGCATGTCCCACGTGAGGTGGGAGTGTAAGTACCATGTGGTCTTCATCCCGAAGTATCGCCACAAAGTCTTCTACGGCAAGGCCCGGGGTCGGATCGGCCCGATCCTCCACGACTTGTGTCGACAGAAGGGGGTGGAGTTGGTCGAAGGCAAGGCGGTGGTCGACCACATTCACATGTGTTTGAGCGTGCCGCCACGGTACAGTATTGCGATGGTGATTGGGTTTCTCAAGGGCAAGAGTGCGATCCGCATCCATCGCGAGTTGCTCGGTCATCAGCGGAATTTCACGGGCCTGCATTTCTGGGCCCGCGGATACTGTGTCAGTACGGTGGGTCTCAACGAGGAGGACATCCGCCGTTACATTCGAGAACAGGAAGACTTTGACCAG
>JBDRKQ010000259.1:0-29658 GCA_043813895.1 Planctomycetota bacterium | reverse complement strand
GTTGCCCTTCGGGGTGAAACTTGCACAGGTGCTGCATGGCTGTCGTCAGCTCGTGTCGTGAGATGTCGGGTTAAGTCCTTTAACGAGCGAAACCCTTGCCGTTAGTTGCCAGCGGGTCATGCCGGGGACTCTAGCGGGACTGCCGGTGTTAAACCGGAGGAAGGTGGGGACGACGTCAAGTCATCATGGCCTTTATGCCCAGGGCCTCACACGTGCTACAATGGTCGGGACAAAGCGACGCAAGACCGTGAGGTGGAGCAAATCGCAAAAACCCGGCCTCAGTTCGGATTGCAGGCTGGCAACTCGCCTGCATGAAGTTGGAATCGCTAGTAATCGCGTATCAGCTACGACGCGGTGAATATGTTCCTGAGCCTTGTACACACCGCCCGTCAAGTCATGGAAGCTGGTAGCGCCCGAAGTCCGTTTAGCTAACCCTCGGGAAGCGGCGGCCGACGGTGAGACCGGTAACTGGGACTAAGTCGTAACAAGGTAGCCGTAGGGGAACCTGCGGCTGGATCACCTCCTTTCTAGGGGATACCTAGACGAGTCGGCGCCTTCGGGCCTCGATTCGAAGAGGTCAGCACATTCTCGGTCGGCGCCTAGCGCCGGCGCCTGACGGAGCGATCTGTCGGGAGTCAATCTCTGTTGCTTGATATACAGACGCCCGGCGCATGGTTGATGCGCCGGGCGTTTGGCGTTTGGCGTTTGGCGTTTGGGGACGAAGATCTGACCTGCCCCCGTTTTATGTACCACCCGTTATGAGAGTGACTGCCTGATCTTCCTCCACCGGCGAGACGCCGGTGCCACGGTGTTGGCACTGGCTGCTATGAGAGGTCGGGCCATTTCCAGTCGCGCATGTCGGCCAGGCGTGCTGTGTCGGTGAGATTGAACTGTAGGGGGGTTACGCAGACGTATCCTTCGTGCAGGGCCATGCGGTCGGTATCCGTCTTGTCGTTGAGGGCGGTGTAGTCCCCGCTTAGCCAGTAATACTCGCGTCCGTTGGGGTCGCTACGTTTTTCGAGTTCTTCGATCATGGGGCGCGTTGACTGGGGGGCGATGCGGACTCCCTTGGGCCAGCCGGGCTTGAATTCGGGAATGCTGATGTTGACGACCTGCCCGGGTTGCAGGCCGTGTTCGAGGAGCGGATCGATGATGCGTTTGGTGAGCGCGGCCGCGCGATCGAAATCCATGTCGCGATAGATCGCGAGGGAGACGGCGACGGCGGGGCAATCGAGGATGCCGGCCTCGATGGCGGCGGCCACGGTCCCGGAGTAGATCACGTGCACGCCGGTGTTGAGCCCGGCATTGATGCCGGAGACAACGAGGTCCGGCTTCCGGTCCAGCAGCGCGTGGATGGCCAACTTCACGCAGTCGGCTGGCGTGCCTTCCACAGCCGTGCCTTGAAAGTGGTCGTTGACATTCACGGGGTTCCAGAGCACCGGATTGCGAATCGTGATGGCGTGTGAGCCGCCGGATTGGACGGAAGCGGGGGCCACGACGTCCACGTCGGCGAAAGTCGCCAGGGTTTTGTGCATGGCCAGCAGGCCGGGCGCGAAGATACCGTCATCGTTGGTGAGCAGAATACGCATGGGGCGAATTGTACGCTCCTGGACCGGGGCGTACAATGAACACGGTCCGGCGCCACTGGCGGCTTGCCCGCCAGTGATGCACGGGCAGACAGGCTGCCCGGGCATCCATCGTGTAAGGGAACATTGGCGGGCAAGCCGCCAGTGGCACCCGTCATTTGAACTGCGACAACACGCTGGAACGATGGCGCAACCGCACACACAGAACAAGCTCTCCGGACTAGCCGCCGGTCTCCGACGACCGTCGCCGGGGATGTTTGTATTCTGCACGGGCCTCGCGGTGGTTTTGTTCTGCGGGATCGTGTTCAGCCCGGTGCTGACGGCGGGTTTTGTCAACCAGGATGACCGTCTCTACGTCTATGGCGTCGGACGGATCTGGTCGACAACCTGGAGCGAGGCGCTCGCCACGTTCGGCCGTGTTCACTACCCGAACGAGACGGGCGGTTACTTTCAGCCCGTGACGGCGCTTTCGTTCATGCTGGATGCCTGGTTGACCGCACGATTCAAGTCGCCGACTACGTTTCAGTTCCATGCAACGAACGTGATGCTGCACCTCTTCAATGTGGGTTTGTTGTTCGTCCTGCTTCGCCGGTTTTCGGGCAGTGTGTTGTGGTCGGCGCTGCCGGCGATGGTCTTCGGCTTACATCCTGTCCAGGTGGAGCCCGTCGCCTGGGTGGCCCAGCGGATGACGCTGTTGGGCACGTTCTTCTCTCTGTCGGCGATGTACTGCTACGTTCGGTATGGCCGCTCGCAGCGGTTCATGTGGATGACGTGTGTCACGCTGTTATTCGGCGCCGCGTGTCTGTCGAAGCCGGTCTTCGTCGGCCTGCCCGTCGTGCTGTTGATTCTCGACATCTGGCCCTTGAATCGCGGCCGGATGCCGCGGGATGTCGGGAAGCCACAGACGCAAGCGGGGACGAATCCGCCGCCCGGTTGCTCTCCGTGGAAGTTGCTGATTGAAAAAGTGCCTCTGTTCGTCCTGATGGCCGCGTGCATCGCGAAGCAACTGTGGGTTCATGCGCACGTACAACAAACGCCGACCGTGAGCATCTCGGCGACTGAAGTGGTGGCGCAGAACCTTGTCTCATTCGTCGCGCGGATCTTCTGGCCGGTCGATCTCACGCCGTACTATCCATTCTCGCAGGGGATCGCCGGCGTAGTGGGCTCGATTCTGGGCGGCGTGTTGGCGTTGCTCGCGTTGGGCACTCTGGCGGTCGTGCTCTTTCGGCTCAGCAGGCCTTTGTTTGCAGCGGCGGCAGGCGCGACCGTCATGGTCTTCCCCGCGTTGCTCGACGTGTCGTTTGCGGCCCAACTCCTTGGGGATCAATGCCTGTATGCGGCGCTGGTCGTGCCTGCGTTGGCGGCGGGCGTGTGGCTCGGGAGTTGGCGCGAGCCGCTGCGGCGCGCGTCAGGGCGCATCGTTGCGACGGGCCTCATGGCGCTCGCGATGATCCTGGCAGCCCAGAGTCATCTTCAGGCATACCTCTGGCAGGACGGCGAAACGCTCTATAGGTACACGATCAAGCACTATCCCAAGTGGGTGCCCGGTTACGTCGAGATAATCCGCTCGTATTTGCGGCAAGGCGACCTGGATTCGGCCCTCTTCTATGCGGAGAAGGCCGCGGACGTGGCCCCGGAGGATCCCTCCACGCAGTTCTACCTGGGGCACGTCATGCTTCGACATCCGAGCGGCCGCAGCCATGAGGCGATCGCACCGCTCCGCAGGGCCCTGGCTTCGGATCCGGACTGGATCGACTGCCTGCAGGACCTTGGGGTGGCGTTGGCGCGAACCGGCCAGACCGAGGAGGCGATTGTTCACCTGGAGCACGCTCGGGACTTGCGGCCACGGTCGGCGGATATTCACTTGGGATTGGGCCACGCCTACCTCGACGTCGGTCGGCCGTCCTCCGCCCGAAGGGAGTTTCAGTTGTCGCTGGAGGCCCAGAGCAGCCCCCTGGCGCATCTCGGGCTGGCACGGGCGTGGGCGGCAAACGACCAACCCGAGATCGCACGCAAACACCTGGCGACCGCGCTCGCGCTTGATCCGAGCATCCAGCCTCGCGCAGCGTTGGCGCCGGAACTGACACACCTCCGGGATGAGCCCGGTTTCGAGGCACTCCGCGAGGAGACGCCGGCGGCGCGGACGGACGTGCAGAGCGAGCGAACCACGGCGACGAGTGGGCCCGCCGCCGCTCAAGGCTAGTGCGGCCTTCGGCCGCGGCCGGAGGGACCGAGGGATCAAGGGACCTAGGAATCAAGGGATTGAGGGATCGACGGAACAGCGAGAATGGTGCGTCAAGACGCACGCCACGGGCTCAGCATTTGACATGCTTACCCGCGGCTGTGTCGCGTGAAAGCATGGCACCCAGCACTGGCGGGCAAGCCGCCAGTGGCACCGGGCGTGAAAGCATGGCACCCGGCGAAGCGCAGGCGGTGCAACGGCAACTCCTGCGTGCGGCCGTGGCGTTGGTCGTGATCGTTCTGGTCGCCTATTGGCCGAGTCTTCGGCACGACTTCGTGCGACTGGACGACTACCAATACGTAGTGGACAACGAGGTCGTGCGACATCCGAGCCTGTCCGGTGCGTGGCTGTTCTTCTCGGAGGTTACCGAGCCGTCGACCGTCGCCGGTTACTACCAACCGCTCACGATGGTCTCTCTGATGGGCGACGTCCTGCTGGCGGGTAGCGATACGCCGGGGCCTCTCGTGTTTCACTTGACGAATGTGCTGCTCCATGCGGCGACAAGTGTTCTCGTGCTGTTGCTAATGCGCTCGGTTGTTGGGGGTATCGCGATTCCCCTTCTCGTGGCGGTTCTGTTCGCGATTCACCCCGTGCAGGTGGAATCGGTCTCTTGGATCTCTCAACGTAAGACCGTGCTCGCATCGTTCTTCGCGGTCGGCTGCGTGCTCTCCTACCTGAGATACGGCCAGACGCGACGGCAAACCGCATGGCTGGTTGCGGCAGTGGTCCTCTATGTTGTCGCAGGCCTGGCCAAACCGACGGTGATGTTGCTTCCCCTGGTCCTTCCTTTGCTGGACCTCTGGCCGCTGAACCGCCGCGTCATTCGGAGTTTGCCGGAGAAGCTGCCGTTCGCCGTGATTATGCTGGTTATGAGTTGGGTCGCCTGGACCTCACAAGTGGCGTCAGCTTCGTTACACAAGCCCAGCGTCGCCGACGCGGGCGCCCTGGTCAAGTGGATTGGCCTGCTGAGCTACAACATAATGCTGTATGCCGGCAACGTGCTCTGGCCGCTGTCACTGTCGCCGTATCGCGCACTGCCGGACGATCCGACGCCCGCCAACCCAGTCGTCGCGCTAGCCGTCGTCGGTACGATCACCATCGGCCTCATCTGGATCGCTTCAATGAGGTGGTGCCGGCCGCTCTTCGTCGGGCTGACATCATTCGGGATCATCCTGCTGCCCGCGCTGGGGGCCGTTCGATTCATGGGTTCGTGCGTGGCGGATCGTTTTCTCTATCTGCCGCTCGTGTTCCTGCTCCTGCCGCTGGCAGTGCTTTCGGCTCGAATCAAGGCGAGTGCGGGGCAGCGGAAGCAGATGATCCGGGTGGGACTCGTGCTGTTTGCCATTCCGCTGCTCATTCTCATGCGGGCGCAGCAGGGTGTGTGGAGCAACTCGAAGGCCCTGTGGACACACTCGGCCCAATCGGTGCCAACATTACTCAAGGCGCATAACAACCTTGCCCAGATATACCTGGAGGAAGAGTCGTTTGACGAGGCGCTGGAGCACGTGGAAGAGTGCCTGCGTCAGGACCCGCAACGGGGAGATTTCCTCCACATGCTGGGGCGCATTCGCGTCAGGCAGGGGCGCCAGGACGAGGCCGTCGGCGTGATTGAGGCGGCGATTGAAAACGGCCTGGGCAAGTTCGAGGGCGCGGGTTATGTTTCGCTCGCGGAGGCGCACGTCGCCCGGGGAGACGCGAACGCCGCGCGCGAGGCATGTGAGAAGGCAATCGGATGCGGTCGCACGCCGGCCGTTAGCTTTGCGAGCATCGGCGATGTCGCGCTGCGTTATGCCGGTCGCTACGAGCTGGCGATTGAATACTACCGCTTCGCCGTCGATGATGATCCGGAGAACGTGCAGTATCGCTGGAACCTGGGGACGGCGCTGCACGCATGCGGCCGGGCCGACGAGGCACTCGAAGAATACGATGAGGCCATTGCGATAGCCGCGCGACAGGGAAGGCACCTGCCCAAGCTCCAGGCGGCCGCGCGGAAGTTGCGCCAACAAGTCGAACAGACAGCCACCAGTTCCTCGGGAGAGTGAGACCGTTGTGTCAAGTAACGAAGACATCAGTCTGACCCGGGCACAGGTTCGGGAAGTCGATCGAAGGGCCATCGAGGAGTATCGCATTCCCGGCATCATCCTCATGGAGAACGCCGCCGGCAACGCGACGCGCTACGTGATGAAAGCCGCGCCCGAAGGAGGCTCGGTCGCGGTCGTCTGTGGGCGAGGGAACAACGGCGGCGACGGTTTTGTCATTGCCCGGCACCTGTTCAATGCTGGTATCACGGTGGAGATCTTCCTTGTATGTGATCCGGCCCGGCTGACCGGCGACGCCGCCATCAACGCGCGGATCGCGGAAGAAATGCATATCCACCGTTATGCCTTTGATACCGATGCGCATATCCGCGAGGCAGCACCGCGGCTGCAACGCGCGGACGTCATCGTTGACGCGATCCTGGGCACGGGGTTCTCGGGGCAGGTGCGTTCTCCGCTGGATCTGGCAATCGAGGCGATCAATCGATGCAGTCGCGCGAAGGTGATTGCGGTCGATCTTCCCTCGGGGCTGGACTGCGACACCGGACAGCCGTCCAACGCGACGGTCCGTGCGACGATGACCGTCACCTTTGTGGCCCGAAAGGTCGGCTTCGATGCCGTCGGAGCTTCTGTCTATACGGGGGAGATTCACGTCGCGGACATCGGGGCGCCGCGCACGGTCGTTCAAGAAGTGCTGTCTTCCGCCGCCGGCTCCGAGTAAAGGAAACGCCGCAACCAGGCGACGCTTCCGGCGAGGATATGCCGGTTTGCCTCGACCGAGCGCATGCTGTGGTCGTTTGCGGCGATCGTCTCGAATCGCGCCTCGACGCCGATCCTCTTCATCGCTGACTCGTACGCGCGGCCGTGTTCGATGGGAACCTGCGCGTCGCCCTGGGCATGGAAGATGAGAAGCGGCCAGCCGCCGCGGGCGAGCATCTCCGGACCGGTCGCAACGGGCAGGTGATCGAAGAACGCTTCGGCCAGGGGCTGCCCGTTATGGTCAACCCAGCCTTGCGATCGCAGCAACTTCCAAGCTGCCTCGGGCATCTGGCGATGGACGAGGTCTCTCACGTCAGCCACTGGCGCCCAGAAAACCAAGCACCGCAGCGCGTTGATCTCGCGCGAGAGCTGTGCGGCGGTGTAGGCGCCGAAACTACTGCCGACAAGGCCCAGGCGCGTTGGATCGCACCCCGGCAGGCTGTCGATTGCGGCAATCACCGTTCGCAGATCCTCCAGAAGCGTCTGGACTGTGAGATCCTGGAAGCGGCCGTCGCTCTCTCCACAACCCCGGAAGTCGAACCGCAGACAGGCCACGTTCTGGGCGGCCAGATCCCGGGCGAGTGAGACGAAGCGATAGCAGGCGCCCGTGCGTGTACCCGTCAGGCCGTGGCAGCAAACGACGACGGGGACGACGGTGGGAACGGCCCTCTCACTTTCCTCGGATTCCGGGCGATCCAGGCACGCGGCCAGCCGCTGGCGCCCGACGGGGATATCGAGGAATGTTCGCATGATTGATCGACTCCGAGTCTAGGGCTTCGATCCGTCTGACTCCGCGGGTGGCACGGTCTCGCGGAGCGAGGCCGTGGTTCGGCTCCACCGGAATCAGCACGGCCTGCCTTCGTCAGACCGTGCCACCCCATCTGAACCGTCACGGACCAAACGCGAATTGCTCCACACGGCGGCGCGTTGCCTCACACACGCGGATTCTTATAATGCGTGTGGTCAGTGAATGCGAGTGGATAATGGAAGGAAGTCACGGGGTAAGAGATGGCAACACTGGGCGTCAATATCGACCATGTGGCAACGATCCGGCAGGCCCGACGGACGGACGAGCCGGATCCGGCCTGGGCGGCGGCGGAGGCCCAACTGGGCGGTGCGTCGTGCATCACGTTTCACTTGCGCGAAGACCGGCGACACATTGCGGACAGGGACGTGCCGCTTCTCAAGGGTGTTGTTTCGTGCAAGCTGAACATGGAGATGTCCGTCGCGCCTTCCATCGTGAAGATCGCGACATCCATCCGGCCGACTCAGTGCTGTCTCGTGCCCGAACACCGGGAGGAAGTGACGACCGAGGGGGGATTGGATGTGGTGAAGCTGGCGCGCCGCGTGGGCGGCGCGGTGAAGAAGCTGAAGGATGCCGGCATCGTGTGCAGTGCGTTCATCGAGCCGCGTGGGCCTCACATTGAGAAGGCCGCGGAACTGGGGTTCGACGTCGTGGAACTTTGGACGGGCGGCTACGCGAACGCCAAGAGCGCCCGAGCCCGCGAGCGGGCATTGGGTGACCTGCGAGAAGGGATTCACGTGGCACTCGGCTGCGGGCTGGAGGTCCACGGCGGGCACGGCCTGACGTACCGGAATGTCGGGATCGTCGCGGCAATGCCGGGTTTCACCGAGTTCAACATCGGCCACAGCATCATATCGAGAGCGGTGTTCGTCGGTCTTCGGGAAGCGGTTCGCGAGATGAGACGACTCCTGGAGATGCACGCGCCAAAGGAGTAACGCCTAGTGCTCTGTTGCTCGTTGATTGATGGATCCGGTTGGGTGCCACGGGCAGCTTGCCTGCCCGTGCCACACTGGCGGACAAGCCGCCAGTGGCACCCACGATTTGACCTGCGACAACGCACTGAGGAGTAGCACTCGAGAAGCAGCGTTCGAGGAGTAGCGCCCGAGGAGTAGCGCCCGAGGAGTATGTGATGTTCAAAGGATGCCTCGTAGCGTTGGTGACGCCGTTTCGAGACGGCAAGGTCGATCGGCAAGCGATCGAGCGGCTGGTGGACCACGTCGTGGACGGCGGCGTCAGCGGGATCGTAGCGTGCGGGACGACGGGCGAGTCGCCGACACTCTCCGCCGAGGAGCGGAGAGAGGTGGTGGCGGCAGTCGTCGGGAGCGTGAGGGGCCGCGTGCCCGTGGTCGCGGGGACGGGCACGAACTGCACGGCGAGATCGCTGGCGGATTCGCAAGCGGCGGTTCGGGCCGGCGCTGATGCGATCATGTTGGTCGCGCCGTACTACAACAAGCCGAACCAGACGGGCCTCTACGAGCACTTCGGCACGATCGCCCGGGGTGTGGAGGTTCCAATCATCCTCTACAACATCCCCGGCCGCACGGGCGTGGAGATTTCCGTCGAGACAATCGCACGCCTGCACGCCGACTACAAGAACATCGTGGCGGTCAAGCATGCCACGGGGTCGATCGACGGCGCAAGCGCGCTGGCGGTCGCCAGTGATATGGCCATCATCAGCGGTGATGACACGTTGACGGTTCCACTGATGAGCGTCGGCGCGGTGGGCGTGATCAGCGTGTTGGCCAACCTCCTCCCGCGGGAGACGTCCTCAATGGTCAACGCCGCGCTGTCGGGTGATTGGGCGGAAGCCAAGGCCTGGCACACGCGGCTCTTTCCGCCGGCCTGGGAACTCCTGCACCTGGATGTCAACCCGATACCGATCAAGACAGCCCTGGCGATGCGCGGTTTGATCGCGGAGGAATTCCGCTTGCCGTTGTGCGCCATGGACGATAAGAAGAAGAAGCGACTGGCGTCGGCCCTGTCGGGATTCCGAACGCCGGCCGAATCGAGGCAATTGGCGTGACCGATTCACAAGTGCTGACTCCGGCCACAGACATCAGTGCGGAAGTGGAGCCGCTGCCCGGGCAGGGTGAGATCCTGCTCTCGCGATTGCGATTTACCGCGGCCATGGCTGTCGCTGCGACGATCTTCTGGTACGTCGGCTGGGAGGTGGCCCGGCCGGAGGATCCGTGCGGCCCCGTCAGCCTATTGATGGTTGATCAGGGTGTCACAGCGATGGCACAACTTCTTGGGTTGGCCATCGTTTGCAGCGGACTGGCCGTGGCCATCTGCGGGGCGGGCTCGGCTGATCGCGGGCCGCTTGCAATCGCCGTCGGATTGGCCGCGCTGGGGCTGCGCGGGGCGCAACTCGACAGGCTGGTTTTGTATCGCCTGAATCCGCCGATCGGGACCGATGGGGCGGTGGACCCGTTTCCGACGACCGCGCTTGTGGCGGAATGCTGGTTGTGGCTTGCCTTGATCGCGGTGGGCTTCGTCGTCGGCCGTTGGGTTGAGAGCTGGTTTACGCCCAGGGCGCCGTCTCAGGAGCAGCGTGCGGCGGAAGACCATTCGCCGGATGTCCGCCGCGGCATGGGCGCCGTGATCGTAGCATCGCTTGTGGCCTGGAGCGTGCTGACCTTCACACTCGGCACAAGCGCCGACGTGCTTGACAAGGGACAAATCTACTTTGGCGTCGGTTTCTCGTTTCTCGCTGCGGGCCTCATTGCACACTGGTTTTTCCGAGTATCCAGTCGCATCTGGTCGCTGATCGTCGTTGCGGTTGTGGCCTCCGCAGCATATCTCGTCACGGGCCCGGACTCGGAAACCATTCGTCATGCGGGCGAGCAGGGCTTGTACTTGAACTTGGCGCCTTTTGCCAGGCCCTTACCGCTGGAATACGCGGCGCTCGGCGCCGTCGGCGCGCTGTGGGAACGAGACTGGATGCACACACTTCGCGCGTGGTTCACGTGGGACTGATCGGATCCGCGGCCGAGTTGGGCCTCTCTTGAAGACCCACGGACCTTCCTGCCCCGTGGGACATCAAACCCGCATGATCGACCGCGCGGACTGAAGTCCGCGGCTCTTCCTCGCTGTGGGTGCCTCATTACCTGTCTGTGCTGCGCGGCGGTTCCGGGAAGAGGGTCTTGAGCACGGTGGTGAGGCTCTTGAGGGGCTGCGGCGTGATCTTCGGCTTCTGGAGCGTACCTGAGACTCGGATCTCCATGACCTCTCTTGCGACACCATCAAGGATGTCGGTCAGGAACGGGACGCGGATCCGCATGGGACTGCCGGCAAGCAGGGTGATGTCGAGCCGCTTTGTGGGCAGATCCATCCGCCCGCCGCCGACGAGGGACACGGCCCGACCCTGGAGGTCGATGTGTTGGAAGGTCAGGGTGTCCTTCGTCAGGTAGAACTTCAGCCACCCGTCGTGGAAGACATTCTCGTCGAGGGAGAGATTGAGAACCTGGAAGACGGCAAACACCAGCGGCAGCTTCCATACCTGCGCCTCGCGGACAAACAGCTCGCCGACACCCTCTCGATACCCCCCCTTGCCGGAGCGGCCCCGAAGTATCAGGTTGCCGTATACGCTGCCTCGCGCCGCCCTGGCTTTCTCATCCTCCGCGCCGCGGGGGAAACTCTCCGCCGCGAGATACTGCCTGAGTTGAAGATCGCGCGCGGCGATCGATATCTGATAAGTGGTGTGACGCCCATTGAGGCGGACTTCGGCAAAGCCCGTCGCCTCCCCACCATAAACCTCGGCCGACGCATCCTGGACCAGGATCACACCGGCGCCTGGTGCTGAGACGATGCTGGAGAGAACGTTCTCGAGCGGCCAGCCCGCCATGACGACGCTGCTCAGCTCCGTGCGCGCCTCGATCGATGTTCCCTCTTCGCCGATACTCCCACGGCCCCGTAGGGCTCCTGCCACATGTCGGAGGTCGAAGCCGAGGTTCATCCCAGCGTCGACAAACTCAATCTCACCGTCGAAATCCCATCGCGTCTTACCATCCGCGCCGATGTCGAAGTGCAGCGGATCAAGCTGTAAGTTGAACCGGCCGGTCGGCTTGAGAGACGTCAACGCCTCTTGGAGTCGTGGTGGCATCGCGGCCAGAAGTTCCTCCGTGAACAGCATGTCCTTGGCGGTCACCTTGAGCGTTCCTCGGCGGCCCGGCGGTGTCAAGTCGAGCGTCCCGCTGAGTGTAATCTCGCCCCGCTTGTCTGCTTGCTCGGCTTGCCCGACTCGCCCTGTCAGGCTGACGAATTCGACTTGCTGGTCAGTCACGAGCACGTGCCCCGCCACGTCGGATAGGGGCAGGGGAAAACCCTGAAAGCGAAGCTTGGCGCCCTCGGTCGTGATCTCGGACCGGTGGTGTTGCTGGGTGCGACCATCTCGCTGAACGTGATGCAAGACGGTTCGGACTTGGATTGAGCCTGTGGGTTCCAGGAGTCGCCAGACGCGCTTGAGCTGTTCGGGCAGCGTGTCGAAGAGTGCCTCATCCAGCGGCAGCCGTTTCCAGTCGAAGACCAGATCAGCGGCGTATCCGTCGTCCAGCCGATGCACGGTTCCTCCGGCCGTGACCTCGGCATCCCCGTGTCGCCCCGAGACATCGACCAGCGTGATGGCCTCGGGCCGGATGTTGATTTCACCGTGTACGTCATGAACGGCGTAGGGCAATTCCCGGTAGCGAATCTCCGCCTCGCGCACTTTGGTTCGCATGTCGTAGGTGACGCCCTGCGCGGAGTCGTGAAGCGAAACGGCTCCGAGCAGGTCCACATATCCGTCCGGCTGGAACTGGGCGAAGGCGCCCCGTCCTTCAGGCGGCAGTGCCGATGCCAACGTCTGATCGAGTCGCATGTTGTTCGCCTCGATTCGCAGTTCGACTTGCGGCTTGCCCTGATCGTCGAAGGAAACGTACCCGTCGATCCTGGCGGATGCGGCATCGTGATGGCCGGTCAACCCGATGAACTGAATACCGTCGGGTTGTATCTCCAACGTGCCGTGTACGTCTTCGAGCGGATAGGGATACTCCGTAAAGGCGACGCGGGCATCCATGAGATCCGCAGTAACATAGCTTCGGAACTTCGGCATGGGTTCGTCGGGACCCGCCCCCTCGCGTTTGAGGAGAACGGTCACATGAGCGGACCCGCGCGGATTGAACCTCTGCCAGAAGGAGCGGAAACGCTCGGAGATCGCCTCGAACAATTCGACATCGAAAGGAACGGCGGACGCTTCGATCTTGACGTCTACAGAGGACCGGTCGGTTGAGCGATCGACCACGCCGTCGACCCTGACGAGGGCAGGGCCGTGTCTGCCGTGCAGGTTTTCGATGAGCACCTTGTCAGACTCGAACCGAAGGGCGCCGTGGATGTCCTCGATCTTGTAGGGAAACCGCTGGCAGCTCCCGATCGCTCCCATCGGTTCGACCCGACCGGAGACGACCAACCTGGCATCGGCCCCCGGCTTTCGGGCGAGTCTGATATTGACATCGAATTCGCCGTGCGGCTGATAGTCGATGAGGATTTCACGAACAAGCTTCGGCGCCTTGGAATCCGCCATGAGCCGCTCGCGCAGTGTCCCCTCGGGAAAGGGAACGCGGACACCCTGGACTGCGAGGTTGATTCCGACTTCTTCGAGCACATGTCCCACGCGATCCAGATGGCCGTTCATCCGGCACTCCGCGCCGTTGATCAGGCCTGAGATGTCGAGCGCCAGACGATTCCCCATGAGGTTCAATGTGCCTTTGACGTCGGTCATCTCGATGACACCGTCCTCTTCGGGCGAAGCCGCTGGCTGCGAAAGGGCCCCACGCGCGGGCGACACATCCGACCGCAACAGCGACAACGGGACGGCACAGCGGACGGATCGCAGCTCGATTCGGGTATCCCACTCTTCGGGGCGCTGGGTGTCGTACACCATGCGGCCGAGCTTCACCTCGCCGTCCAAGCCGATGCGGTCGAAGAACCGTTGGACCGGCTTTGAGAGCTGAAGCCGAATCGTCTTGGCGCTCACGAACGGCGTGTTCGTCACGAGCTTCTTGCCCGGATCGAACACGACCATGGTGCGCTCGGCCGGATCGGTGAAACGGCGTACGTCGATGCAGTAGGCGGCTTCGGCCTGCGGATGCGGCCGTACATCGGCATCGAGTTCTTCGACTGTCGTTTCGCGCCGCCCGCTTCGATCGATACTAACGATGATCGCCTTGGCGGATCGGAGCGTGATCCTCGGGCGGAGAGTGCCGCTTTCACTCTGGGCGTCGGTGTTCGTGGCGAGGAGTTGCCAGTTGCGGATGCCGTTTTCGATGTTGTGCGCGAGGATGATGGTCGGCTTCGTCGCAACGATCCGTTCGACGCGGAGCGACCCGAAGAGCAGCCGCCAGGGGTTGTGGATCAACTGGACCGAGCTGGCGGAGAATATCCGTCGTTCCGCCGGCGCCACCGCCGTGGGGTCAAACTGCTCGTCGTACGGCGTGGAAACGCGGACGTCGTAGAGCGTGATGCCCCTGAACATCTCGAAATGTGCCCGGCCAACTTCAACCTCGCCGGCGGTTGCTTCTGTGAGGAACTTGACGGCCCGCTCTCGGATCGACTCATCCCGTGTGGTGCAGGCGTACCAGCTGAGTCCAAGCAGGAGAGCGATGAGCAGCGCAACGCCCGCGCGCTGTCGCGTGAGCGACACGGGATGGCGATTCAGCGACCTCCGCTCGATGAATCGGCGCCACCACATTCGCCGTTGTTGGCCGGCTGAGAACGACATGCGAGACATCTGAGCGCCCTCACCCGTCCTTCCCATCGCCGACCCTGCGACAGAGCCGTTCAGCGGCCACACCCGCCGGCACGAAGAGCAGCGGCATCGCGGGCACGCGATAACGAACCGATCCGACGAACACCATGTGCAGCAGCGTAAAGTAGATCGCGGGCACGAGCAACAGGGCCAAGACACCGCGCCGCCGGCGCATCAGACACAGGCCGGCGATCGCCAACAGGAACTCTGGAGCGATGGTTCCCCAAGCGACCAGTTTGTAAGAGGTCGTTGAGTATGCATCGGCGTTGATCGTGACGGACCATGTTCGCTTCAGCTTGGCGAGTGCGAGTCGGAGTACGTCGCCTGGGTGTGCCCGGGCCCATTCGATCGCGGCCCGACGACAGAGTCGATCGCGTTCGTGTTCGTTTGCCCCGTGCGGGAAGGCAGGGTACTCGATCCGATCCATGCCGGGCGAGCCGTCGGCCCACGGACCCAGGGCCTCCATGAGGCTCGCGCCGCTGCCGGTGCGCACGGGGACGAAGGCGCCGAGCAGCCGGTAGTTCCGTGCGACGGTTGGCGCCAGCGGAGCGAAGGATGCGAGTAGGAAGAGAAGCGTGGCCCAGGCGCGTCCCCGCCGCCCTCGAGGGAGAAGGCACCACACAAGCGGCAGAAGCGCGAGCGGCATGAACAAGCTGCTGGATCGCATCAGCGTTCCCAGACCCATACATACGCCCGCACTCGCGGCCCAGGCGAACGGACGGTCGCTGCCCGCCACGCGAACGATACAGAGGACCGCGGCCAGCAGGAGGAATGTGTAGCACGTTTCGGTCAACACCAGCGTATTGAAGAAGAGCAAGATGGGGTCTACCGCCAGGATCGCCGCTGCGATAATCGCGGCTCGCTCTCCAACGAGCCGCCGCCCAAGGAGCGCGAGCAAGAACACACAGGCCAGCCCGAAGAGCGAGTTCACAATCCTGCCGAAACACATCAGGGAAGCAGAATCGTCAAGCCCCAGCAGCAGGCCCGTCGAGAGGAGCAACGGATAGAGGGGATCGGTTCCGGACTTGATTTCTTCCGATTCGATCGGGCCTTCTCCGGCCGCGATGTTGAGGGCCACCTGTACGTAGCGGTGGGAGTCGGGAAAGTCGAATCGTTGCGGGTGGCGCTCGGCATACGCGACGATCGCGATTCGGGCGATGACCGCTACCGCAAGAACCCAAAACAGGCGTCGCCTGAATCGCGGCGACGACGGACCGTGCTCGATTGAGCCGGCGGCACCAGGCACGTGTTCTCCACCTGACATCAACGACACTTTTCTCCGGTTGACTCGCTGCCTTGGGGTCGTCCGTCTTCGTGGGAAACGCAGACACGAAAGTGCAGGCGGGGACCGATGCGTTCTATACGCACGCCGCCGGGCAGCTCGATCTTGCGGCGCCGGCCCCGTGCGATCACCGCGTCTGCCGCGGCTTCGATTCGTTCGAAGCCCACGCCTCGCATTGAGACTCCCAGCCGCTGAAGAATGAGGACGACGACTTCCGTTTGCACCGCACGGGGCAGCGCGGGAAATGCCTTCGCCGCAAGGGATATCTCGCCATCGGCGCGGTCAACCGCGAGCCGATTCACGGCGTCCTCGGCCATGCCGCGAAGAACCTCGTTCGTGCGGCGCGCCTGGGTCGCCAGCCGCACCAGGGCCGACGTGACCTTCGGATTGATCATCGCTTCGATGGACGGCAGGACTCGGTGCCGGATTCGGTTGCGCGTGGTGGCGTCCGCATCATCGTTGCTGGCGTCGTGGACATGTCCGATGTCGCGATGGTCAAGGTATGCCCGAAGATCGGACCGGCGCATTTCCAACAGCGGCCGGACGAGCCAAATGCCGCTGCCGGGCCTGGTCTCCCTGCGCGGCGCCATTCCGGCCAGGCCTCGCAAGCCTGTTCCGCGGGCGACGTGGTGGAGCACCGTCTCCGCCTGGTCGTCGGCGTGGTGGCCGACTGCGATCGACCGGGCCCCCGTGGTTGTCGCGACCCCTTCGAGGAACTCATAACGCAGACGTCGCCCCGTCTCCTCGATCGTGTCACCGCTTTGCGCGGCGGCCTCCCTGACGTTGGCGCGCCGCACAGTGCAATCAAGACCGAGACCCGCGGCGGCTTCGGCCACGAACCGAGCCTCCGTCTCCGCTTCATCCCGCAAGGCGTGATCGACGTGCGCGACGTGCAGCGTCCAATCACGATTGTGGATCTCATTCACCGCGTGCAGCCCGTGCAAGAGGGCCATCGAATCCGCACCGCCGGAAACGGCACAGACGATTCTCGAACCGGCCGGAATCAGCCCCTCGGCAACCTCGAACAAACGCACGTGGAACAATCGGACATTCATCATTCCGCCCAAGGATAGACGAGCGTCATCAGGTCCCCAAGCGCCAGCGCGGGTTTCTTCGGGTCCTACCCGCTCGCTTGCGCTCGGGGCTCGGATTCTGACGCGCGCGGCTCTGAACGGAGCCCCGGACCGTCTCCTCAGGGGCAAGCGTCGGCCTCGAGTTCTCGGCGTCTCAACTGGCCGCAGGCCGCCTCGACATCCAGGCCGCGGGAGGTCCGCATGTGCGCGTTCACGCCGAGTGTCCGGAGACGCTGCTGGAACGCGTGCGCTTCCTCGGCCGTCGGCCGATCATATGGTAGCTCTGGAACCGGGTTGTAGCGAATCAGGTTGACATTCGAGCGAAACTGCCTGGCGAACCGGGCGAGTTCCTCCGCCTGGGTGGGCTTGTCGTTGACACCTCGCAGAAGAATGTACTCGATCGTGACTTCCCGTCCGGTCGTATCGAAGTAGTACCGGCAGGCGGCGCCCAACTCCCCGAGGGGTATCTTCGACGCCCAGGGGATCAGTTCCCGCCGCAGGGCGCCGGCCGGCGCGTGCAACGACAACGCCAGGTTGAGTTGCAGGCCTTCGTCGGCCAGCCGGCGAATCTGCTTGGGCAGGCCGACGGTGCTGATCGTGATCTTCCGAGCGCCGATGTTGGGTCCCCATGGGGCGTTGATCGTGCGTACGGCCCTCAGCACGGCGTCGTAGTTGGCCAGCGGCTCGCCCAGGCCCATGAGAACGACGTTGCTCAGCCGCCCGTCGTCTGCCGAGGCTTCCGCACTGACGCGAAGGACCTGTTCGATAATCTCGCCGGTCGAGAGATTCCTCTGAAAGCCACCGACTCCACTGGCACAGAACAGACATCCGACGGGACAGCCTACTTGTGAGCTGATGCAGGCCGTGCGTCTGCGACCGTCTGGAATCAAGACGCATTCGCTGGTCGCTCCGTCCGGCCACCGGAGCAGCAGCTTGACGAGCCCGTCCTTGGACGGGGAGCGGCGCACGATTCGTGAAGTGCAGATGTCGAGTCGATCGGCCAGCGAATCTCGCAGCAGCTTCGAGAGGTTGGTCATCGCGGCGAAGGACTCAGCGCCGCGATCGTACACCCATTCGAGAACCTGGGTTGCCCGGAACGGTTTCTCCCCGAACTCCACAAAGAGCGCCCGCAACGCCTCTGCGTCAAACTCCAGCAAGTGTCGTCGCGTTGACATTTCGGTTCGCTCCTCGCGAGGCTGATGTACTGCAAACGCTGAGAATACTTTCAGCCTGCGAAGGAAACGGTGCCACCGGCGCCAACGCCGGTGGGATCACGGGCGGGACGCCTGTGCCACAATCCGGCTTTGGCCGGAGGCCGCGCGGTGAACTCAATCGCCGATGCGCGTGCCCACTTTCCGGCCGGACACGGCTCTCAGCAAGTTTCCAGGCATCTTCAGGTTGAACACGCCGATGGGGACGCTGTGCCGCTGACACAGATCGATCGCGGAGACATCCATCACCCGCAACCGCTGATCGATGACCTCGTTATAGCTGAGCTTCTCGATGAACCGGGCCTGTGAGTCCTTGTTGGGGTCGGCGGAATACACCCCGTCCACATTGGTCGCCTTGAAAAGAATCTCCGCACCGATCTCCACGGATGCCAGTGCGGCCGCGGTATCGGTGGTCACGAAGGGCCGCCCGGTGCCTGCCGCCAGCACAACGACGCGACCCTTTTCGAGGTGTCGGATGCACCGCCGCCGGATGAAGGTCTCACATGCACTCTGGATGGCGATAGAAGACTGGACGCGGGTCGGCTGCCCCAGCTCCTCCAACATGTCCTGGAGCGCCAGGGCGTTGATCACGGTTGCCAGCATGCCCATGTAGTGGGCCGTGGCTTCCTGGATGTTGACCCGCTCGGCGACGGTGGCCCCACGAAGGAAGTTCCCCCCGCCGACTACGACCGCGATCTGGACGCCGAGCTCGGCGACGGAGACGATCTCCTGGGCGATTCGGTCGACGGCATCGCCATCGAGGCCGAAGCCTTCCGGCGGGCCGAACCCCTCACCGGAGACTTTGAGAACCAAGCGTTTGAACTTCGGGGACTTCCTGATATGCGGCTTGCCTTTTCTCTTGATTGCCATCCGTGCTCCACATCGAATCGAATCGCATCGCCGGAGGCGCGTCGCCGCCTACAGGCATAAAAAAAGCCGCGTTGTGCGGCTTCTTCCGGCTAGTCCAATCCCCCAACCTCAAACTTCAGGAACGCCTTGATGGCAAACCCGTTCTCCTTGGCGAAATCGCTTACGGATTTCTTGTCGTCCATCACGAAGGGCTGTTCTGTGAGAACGTGCGCACCAAACCATTTGTTCATCTTGCCGGTCACGATTTTCTCTTTGATCTGTTCCGGCTTGCCCTCGACTTCGCCCATTGCCCGCTCGCGCGCGTCGGCGACGCGCTTCGGATCCACGTCCTCCCGCACGACACCGAAGATGTCCTGGGTCGAAGCGACGTGCATGCACACATGTCGACCGGGCTCGCCGGGCGGCGTGTCGCAGACGATCGCCGCGCCGACTTTCCCATTATGGTGGACATAGCAGGCGCCGGCCCCGTCGAGCTTCTTGAGACGGTGGATGCTCATGTTCTCTTTGAGCTTTCCGTACAGGTCCGTCAATGCATCGCCCACCGTCATGCCGTCGGGGAGCTTCGACGCCTTGAGCTCGTCGACCGTCGTGAGGCCCGTCCGCGCGCACCGCTCGGCGATGCGGTCGGCAAACGCTTGAAAGGTGTCGTTCGTGGCGACGAAGTCGGTCTCACACCGCACCTCCACCAAGGCTACGGCGCTGTCGTCCGCGAAGACGCCGATGCGCCCGTTGGCGGTCTCCTTCTCCGCACGATCGCTCATCTTGTTGGCGAACTGCTTGCGGAGAATCTCCATCGCTTTCGTCTCGTCGCCGTCGGCTTCCACCAGCGCCTTCTTGCAATCCATCATCGCCAGGTCCGTCTTGGCTCGCAGGGCCTGGACCTGCTTGGCGGTAATCTGGGCCATTGCCTATCCTTCTCCTTGGGTGCTTTTTCTACAAGTGTGGTTTCTGAACGCAGACGATCGGCCCCAAGGGCCTCCGCGCTCCACAAGCCGTCGCTACAGTCGTGTCATGCCGCCGCAGTGCCGACCGGCTCGCCGGCGAGCAACGAATGACGCAATCGCGTGCGACTATAAAAGACCGATTCCGAGTCAAACGCTGTCCGGGACTTCAGTCGGCGGAGCGGTGGGCACCGAATCCGGCGCTCGTTCGGCCGTTTTCACGACCGCATCCGCATGTGTATCGGGCTGCCCGACTGTCTCTTCCCGGGGCGGAGTCGACTCGCGCTCGGCCAACTCCGATGTGGTGGGTCGGCGCGTCCGCCTTGGGCGTTCGGACTCTCCGCCGGATTGGTCGGCATCCGCCTTGGCTTTGGCGACTCGGCCTTTCTTGCCTTCTTCGATCGCATCCGCCAATAGCCTGACAACCAGCTCGATCGACCGCATCGCGTCGTCGTTGCAGGGAATGACGAGGTCGGCCGAGTCCGGATCGCTGTCGGTATCGACAAGGCAGATCGTTGGGATCCCGAGCTTTCTCGCCTCTTTGACGGCGTTCTGCTCGCGATGCACGTCGACAATCACCAGTGCGCCGGGCAGCCGCGTCATGGTTCGGATGCCTTCAAGATTGCGGGTAATCTTCCGACGTTCGCGGTCGATCGTGGACTTCATCTTCTTGCTGAAGTCGTTGATTCTGCCGGAACGCTCGAGTTCTTCGATCTCTTCGAGCCGCGCCAGCCGCAAGCGAATCGTCTTGAAATTCGTCAGTGTCCCACCGAGCCACCGCTCCTTCACGTGAGGCATGCCCACGCGCTTGGCTTGCTTTTCCACGATCTCGCCCGCCTGCCGCTTCGTGCCCACGATGAGCACTTCGTGCCCCTGTGCCACGATCGCGGAGATGAACTTCTTCGCTCGAAGCAATCCCTTCACAGTTTCTCGGATATCGATAATGTGTATCGAATTCCGCGTACCGAAGATGTAGGGCGCCATCTTGGGATTCCACCGACCCGCTCGATGGCCGAAGTGGACGCCGCAATCAATCAGCTCGCGGACCAACGCCGATGCCAAAACTCACCTCCTGGTTTACTTAAGGCCAATCTGATCTCAAAAACTAGAACGCACGACAAACCCTGTAGCTTACGGCCTTTGGGCCACGACCGTCAAGTGGGCAAATGTGGCTTCCTCCGATGGTAGAATGCGGGCGAAGCTCAGGCTGCCGGGCCTCGGCGATCCGGGTGTCGGCGGGATCGGCCACGCCTCCGGTTTTCTGACCGGTAGCATCTCCTCGCGAACCTACCCCCATTCTTCCCCGGCACTGCATTCTCGGACTTGATTCGCTCGGGAACCGCTATCTTGCCGTCACGACTTTCCGCGGTATCGTGCTGCCGTATGGTCGCCGGGCCGGGGAATCCGACTCGGCCGCCGTGTGCCAAACCCATGACGGGATCAGCCGTAAACGACCTGCGGCATCCCGTTGCGGAGCCATGATGTCCCCAGGAGATGCCAACCCCACCGTCTTCATCAGCGCCGCTGAACAGAGCGCGGATGAACATGCGGCAGCCCTGATCCGGGCCTTCCTCGACAAGCGTCCGCACGCCAGGTTCGCCGGGCTCGCCGGGCCAGCCATGCGGGCTCAGGGCTGTGAGTGCTTCCACGACATGACCGCCGGGTCGGCCATGGCGCTCGCGGCGATTCGCCGAATCCCCGAAGCCCTGCGCCTGCTCCGCCGCGTGAAGGAATACCTCGCCGAAAACACATTTGCTGCGGCCGTCGTCGTGGACTCGCCTACGTTGAACCTGCCGATCGCCAAGCTGTGCCGTGCCCGTGGCATCCCGGTGATGTACTACATCGCACCGCAGACCTGGGCATGGGCCTCCTGGCGAAACGCCCGCGTACGGAGAAGGGTCAATCGCCTTGCCTGCATCTGGCCGTTTGAGGAGCAGTGGTTCCGCGATGCGGGAATCCCGGCGACGTACGTCGGCCATCCCTCATTCGACCATCTGCTCGCACTCGAGATCGACGAGGATCGCATCCGCGCACTGCGAGGCGCCGCCTCGCCCGTCGTGACCCTGTTACCAGGCTCTCGGAAGCACGTCGTCGAGGAGGTATTGCCGGGACAACTGGAGGTTGCCAAGTCGCTGACGCTGCGTTTCAAACGCGCCCACTTCCTCGTGGTTCCGGCCAATGAGCAGATGCGTGTGCTGATCGAGAAGGCCGTTTCCGAAGGCCCTTGGGGACTTTCCGTCGAGGTGCTGTCGGGCCCGGACGATCGTGCCGCGGCCATCCGTGCGGCTGATCTGGCGCTTGTGGCCTCCGGGACGATTACGCTGGAGGTCGCCTACCACGCGACGCCGATGATCGTCATGTACAACGCCAATCGGTGGATGTACCGGTTGCTGGGCCGTTGGCTGATCGCGACAAAGCACCTGTCCATCCCCAACATCCTGGCGGGCCGGCAGGTCGTGCCGGAATTCATGCCTTACTACGCAAGCACGACGCCCATCGCGGCCGTCGCGGCCGAGTGGCTGTCGACGCCTGCTACGCTCGCCCGAGTTCGCGCGGACCTGCGTGACGTGATCCAGCCAATCGTCAAGACGGGTGCTGCGGACAACGCCGCCGCTGAGCTTGCAGAACTGCTCGATGAGACATGGAGAGCGAAGCCAGGCGAGTAGGGCTGTCGGCTTGTTTGTTCGGTGTCCCTCCGTGGGCGGCCTGGCGATGCCGTTTATGACGGCAAGAGGATCTTCCTGCCTCCCTTTTTCCGCGCAATCAGAATGCCCCGCCCTCATGTGAGGGTGGGGCACGTTTGTGATGTGAGGATCGCGGCTACGGAGCAGCCTGCGTTTCTTTGTAGCGGTCGACGCTTGTGTCGGCCGTGGCAAACAACTCGTGTTCCTCGCCGGCCACAGGGGGCCGGCGCTACGATCGGACCCTCGCTTGCGCTTCGGGCTGCTGTACACGTCCGACACGGAGGTCGGACGCCACACCGTTTTTTACGTCGCTATAGCTACTTGGAAGCACTTGCCTTGAGCGCGTTTAGGCGTTTGGCGAGCCTGCTCTTGCGCCGCGCTGCGGTGTTCGGATGGAGTGTGAGCCGTGTCGCGTTGCGGTCCAACACACAGGCCGCCTCACGAAACGCCTTCTCTGCCGCGTCAACGTCGCGCGCGATGATCGCATCCTTTACCTTGCGCACCTTGGACTTTATCTGTGTACGACGCGACTGATTCCGCTCCGCCTGCCGCACACTCTGGCGAAGTCGCTTCTGCGACGATAAAGATCGAGCCACCGATATCTCCTTGGAAACCTCGCACGTCCGGTCCAATCACCGGCACGATTCACATACACACCCGCAAGCGACGACCCGCAACACGGTTCCGCCGCTCACCGACACTCAACCTACGCATCCATTCGGGAGTTCAGCCCAGAACACCGCACGGACACAAAGCCCCTCAATCCCCTTCGCCCGCGGACACCAGCTTCTCGAGCCGCTGCCGGGCATCCTGGTAATTGTAATCGAGCTGGATCAGATTGCCATAGACCTTCTTGGCATCCTCAAGATTATCGGACGCCTCCAAGCTCCTGGCCAGCCAGTAGTTAAGAGCCATCGCAAGGGGGCTGTCCGTCGAGGGCAGCTCGCCCAGTGTCTTGCGGAGCGTGCCCACCGCCTGGTCGTAGAACTTCTTCTCGTAGAAGCACCGTCCAATGTACAGCCTGCTCTCATCCCGGCAGCGGCCGTCCGCCTGGGCCTGCTGAAACACAGGAATCGCATCGTCGTGCCGGCTCGCCGCGAAGTACCGCGTTGCCAACAGAAACCGGATTCGCATGTCGGAAGGGTATTGCTGATGGCGACCCTCGAAGATCTTGATCTCGGCATCTGTCTGATTCGCCGTGTGCCGCGCCAACGCCCGGCGCAGCTCCGGGTTCTGCGGATCGGCCTTCAGCTTGGCAAGCAGGCCCCGGCGATGCCGGTTCATTTGACGCATCAGGATGTCATCCGCCTTCTGCTTGAAAACGTAGTCTCCTCCGGAGGCGTGCTCCTTGGTCAGGAGGTTGATCGCCTCGTTTTCCGTCGCGTCGTCCTGATTTCGGATCATCAAGTCGGCAAGCTGGAGGAGCTTGCTGGGGACCCCCCGGTTGCTCTCCCATTCCTTCCTTGCCCGTTCAATCAGCTCTCGCGCACGGCTCTCGGAGTGGGCGGATTTCTCTCGATCGTGCAGATCGTGCTGGGCTTCAGCGTCCTTCAGCGATTTCTCGAAACCGTCCGCCTTCGAGAACCGACCCTTGACGATCGTCTGTTTGCCGCTCGCGTTGCTCTGCGCCTTCGGGGCGGTCGAGGATTGGGGGTGGTGCTGCAACCACACTTGCGCCGTCGCGATGTTGGCACGCAAAACGTCGAGGGCCGCTTCGTCCTCGTTCGTCGCGATTGCGTGATCGGCCGCTTCGTCCATCGCCGCGCAAGTGCCGGCATACCTGCCCTCCGAGACCTTCCTACCGGAGCTGTACGCCTCCGTCAGAACGGGAGCCATCCACCGCGCGGCGGCCACGCACTTCGCCTTCGCTGCCAGCCGAAGAATCTGCTCCATGAGCGAGAGGTTTCCTGGATCCATGCCGAACAGATACAAAGTGTTGTTCAGGTTCTTATGGGCGTCCTTCCCACTCGTGGGGCGCTTCCGAGCCGCCAGAAAACCGGCCGGCTTTCCGCCTGCCATACGACGGGCCGTCGCGACCACGCGAAGCGGCTTGAGGCCTTCATCCAGCGCTTCGGGCCAGAGCGCCAGCCCGTTCACGTACAACTCCACCGCGTAGTCGTAGTTCCGCGTCTCGGCCGCCTTCTTCGCGTGGGCGAACCACTTCCGGGCTTTTGCCATGTCGGCTTCACCGGGCGGGTGCCCGCTCGCCGTCACCTCCGTGGGCTCCGGCAGCTCTGGTTGCTCATTGCCGTCGTTCATTCGCGCGCAGTGCTCCAGATGGTCGCGATACGATCCCCCGCGAGACCGAAATCAGTCTAACGCCCCCCCACACGCGGTCAAACAGCCGGTGTTTCAGATCCATCGAGCTTTCCAGCCCCAACTGACGAAGCTACCATACACTATGATAGAACGGATAACCGGTAGGAGAAAGCCCTTGCCAGACATCGACCTCGCCAAACTGCGGATCGTCCACTATCCAGACCCCTGCCTGAAAAAGGTCTGCAAACCGTTCGAGGACTTCGATGGCACGTTGCCCGGCCTTGCCGCGAAGATGCTCGAGCTCATGCACGCCGCCGTCGGCATCGGCCTCGCGGGACCCCAGGTCGCCGTTCTGCGCAGGATCTTCGTGTGCAACGTCACTGGTGAGCCGAAGGACGACTTGGTTTTCGTGAACCCGAAGCTCACGAACTTTATCGGTCATGCCGAGGCCGAGGAGGGTTGCCTTTCTCTTCCGGATATCAACGTCAGCGTCCGCCGGCCGCAAGTTTGCACGATTGAAGCGCTCGACGTCCACGGCAAGCCCTTCAAGATGGAAGGCTCCGACCTGCTGGCCCGTTGCTGGCAACATGAATACGACCACCTGGACGGGCGGCTGATCGTCGACACGATGTCGGAGGCCGACAAGATTGCGAATCGCCGCTCAGTCAAGCACCTGGAATCGAATTACAGACGGCCCGCGACTGTGTTCTGAATTATCTATAGGGCGCTTCGTTCGCACTGAAGTTCTGGCGCCGTATGGCCGGGGCGGCACGGGCCAACTTGCCTGGCCTTTGAGCCATGAGAAAAGGGCTGGCCGTGAGGCGAAGCCGAATCGGTTGGCCCGTGTCGAGCCCGGATGAAGAAACACGGGCAAGCGCCGCCGGAGGCGGCAGAGCTTACCCATGCCACCCCGCCAGGAACGTACGGCCGCAGGAGGCTGTTGCCACAGGATCGTGAGGTCTCATTGCCATGCGCATCCTCTTCTTCGGATCAAGCGATTTCGCCATTCCGACATTCGCTTCCATCCTGAATGACGGCCACCAGGTGCTTGCCGCCGTCACGCAGCCTGACAGACCGCGCGGCAGGGGCAAGCATTCCACACCGACGCCGGTGAAGGCGTTCGCCGTCGAGAAAGGCATTCCCGTCATCACGCCCGAGGACGTCAACGTGCCGGACGTCGTTGCCCACCTCAAGTCCGTCAACGCAGACCTCGGTTACGTCGCCTCCTTCGGGCAGAAGATCGGGCCCGAGTTGCTCGAAGCCTTCCCCGCAGGGATGGTCAACTTGCACGCTTCCCTCCTGCCGGCTTGGCGAGGCGCGGCGCCCATCCAGTGGTCGATCATCAATGGAGATCGCGAGACCGGCGTCACTGTGTTCCGGCTCGTCGAGAAGATGGACGCCGGCTCGGTGCTCGTACAACGCCGTACCGTCATCAACGACGACGAAACGGCCGAAGAGTTGCACGACCGCCTGGCACGCATCGGATGCGACGCCGTCCGCGCCACACTAAACATCCTCCAGGAAGATCCCGCCGCGCCCGGCACGCCGCAGGATCCCGACAAGGTCTCGCGTGCGAGGAAGCTCAAGAAGGCCGACGGCTGCGTGACTTTCGACCAGTCCGTCGCCAAGGCCGCCAAGCGGGTCTGCGGCCTCTGGTCCTGGCCCGGCGCCGCGTGCCGCTTCGTCTCCACGGACGGATCGCGGGATGAGCAGGTGATCCTCGCCCGAGCGGTCCCTTACGAAGGCAAGCCTCGGCCGGCCGCTTCGCCCGATGATCTCGGCCGAATCACCGACATGATGAGTGTGCAGTGCGTCGATGGAGAACTCGCCGTGCTCCAGATCAAGCCGGCGGGCGGGAAGCTCATGGACTGGCGGGCCTTCGTCAACGGCCGACACGTTCGGGCGGGAGATCGCTTCGCCCCCATCGCGCTGTCCGACACCGAATCATCTGGGCGAGCGAAATGACGGCACGTTTGATTCCTGACTCAGCGGAACCCCGGCGGCGCCCGCGCGACCGTGCCGCCAGAGTGCTCACCTTGTGCTACGACGGCTGGCCGCTTTGTCACGACGTCCTCGAAGACTTGCAGCGTCGCGCCCCGCTCCTGCCGCTGGATGCCGCGCTGGCCGCCGAACTCGTCATCGGCGTGATGCGTCACCGCCTCACCGCCGAGCATCTCGTCGCGAAGTTCTACCGCGGGAGATGGGGGGGACTCAGGCCGCACCTTCGCATCATTCTCGCGGTGGCCGCCTACCAACTCTGCTGGCTTGACAGAATCCCGGAGCATGCGGCCGTCGACCAGGCTGTCCGGCAGGCCAAACTCCACGGGACCAGCGCTGCTTCGATGGTCAACGCCGTACTGCGAAAGCTCGCCAAGTGTCGCGGGCGTGTCATCGAGCAACCCGTGGACCCTGAGCCAAGACGCTACCTGAAGATCGACCCGCATCGCGGCCGCCTCTTTGACGAAGACGTCTTTCCAGACCCCGCCAAGCGGCCGCTCGACTATCTCATTGCCGTCACATCGCACCCGGCCTGGCTCGTCGAACGCTGGCACCGCAGGTTCAAACCGAAGTTGTGCCGACAAGTCTGTGACGCCGGACAGCGCCGGCCACCCCTGGTCCTAAGACCGAATCCGTTGCGAACCACGGCCGCACAACTCATGCAGCGCCTCGATGCCGCGGGCCTTCAACCACGCCGACAGCGAGATTCCGACGCGATCATCCTGCCGGATGCGCCGCCTGCGTCGCAAGTTCCCGAAGTCGAGGCCGGCAAATGCCAACCGCAAGACAGTACCTCGCAAATCGCTCTTAGACTCGCGCCGCCGAAACCAGGCGAGTTTGTTCTCGACCTTTGCGCCGGTGTGGGGACAAAGTCCACCCAGGCCGCGGAGCTGATGAACAACCAGGGCGTCGTGATCGCTACGGACATCGACGCGCGGAAGCTTGAGAAGATCCCCGATAACGCCCGGCGTCTCGGCATCGCCATCATCGCGTCGACGCCGATGGACGACCTCGACGCGAGGCTCGCTCGGTTGGGCAGTCCGCCGGACCTCATCCTCATCGACGTGCCGTGCACCAACACAGGCGTGCTCGCGCGGCGTCCCGAGGCACGCTACCGTGCCTCACGCAAGACCCTCCTGGAACTCGTTGACATCCAGAAGCGGATCATCCGACGGGCCCTCGATCTCGCCGGTCCCCGCACCCGCCTGCTCTACACGACCTGTTCACTCGAACAGGAGGAGAACGAAGCGCAAATCGACTACCTCCGCGAGATCGCCCCGGCGTTGCACGTACAACGGCAGGTCTTCACTCTGCCCGACGCCGATCGCGACGGCGGCTTTGCCGCGGTCCTCACACAAGCGCCGTAGTCTCGGTTCAATCGAACAGCACCGACGCATATCCCACCGCGTCGCGAGCCGGCTCGTCGTGCAATCGGCTCAGCACCTCGTAGCTCGTTGTGTGTTCGAGAAGTGTCGCCCGCGTGGCACCGTATGCCCCACACGCCCCGAGTGTCGCGGCGATCGCTCCCGCCCCACAGGCATTGCTATTGGCGGCGGCTTCGTCCACGACTTCGTTCTCGCGCATCGCCAGGATTAGATCGATGATCCGCCGGTCGTTTACGTCCTTCGCCCACGCGAGCCCGGCAGGCCCTATCCCCTGCGGCGTGAAGTCGTAGCTCGGTCCATAGTGCGTCAGGTCCGTCGAGCCGATAAACACGGCGGCCACACCGTAGCTCTTGCACGCGCGCCCTATCGCGCGTCCCAACAAGGCCGCTTTGTCCGTTGGCGGCGCCATGATGGGCACAATCCGCGCGTCCGGCAGCAAGTGCCGAATGAACGGCACCTGCACTTCGATGCTGTGTTCACGGTCGTGCGCATGCGGCGCGGCCTCCAACAAACCCGTCTGCCCCTGCAATCGCTCCGCGAGCCGGTCGTCCACGCGCGCCAACCCCAACGGCGTCTCCCACGCGCCGGACGGAAACAGAGGCGCCTTCGGCCCGTGCATCGCATGGACCGCGCCAAACAGCACAACCGTCGTCGGGTGCGGTCCCTTCGCGATCTGATCGAACACACCCGCCGCCACGGCGCCGCTGCACATCCAGCCCGCGTGCGGTACGATGCCGCCGACAATCCGCCGGCAATCCGCCGGTGCAGCCGCCCGCCGGTCCGCCGCCAGCTTCAAACACGCCTGGACCTCGCTGCGACATTCCGTCGGGTCCCGCGGGTAGAACATCCCGGCCACCGCCGGCTCGCGAATCATCATGACAAACGCCGCCTCCGGAAGAAGAAGACACCCTGATGCCACGCAGGGTACGCGGCCAGCCGTAAGCTGTCAGCTATTAGCTGTTGGCCTGCCATTCCACGCTCCATCCACTTGGCAGGCAACGCCAGCACTCGAATCGTCACTCGTCAATTGCACCGCCGCCTCGGGCTACAGCCGGACGGCCGTGTCTCACTCTCTCCGGAAACGGCAGCGGGGGCAGTCCGTGTTTCGCTCGCAGCGCGTTTTGTTCGATTAGCTTCGCCTCGAACTCCGGCTTTGGAATGCTCTCGCAGGTGCCGTCCAGCCGGCCGACGACAGGCTCGGCGAAATAGGCGGCGTTGGGATTCGCACCAGGGTCGGGGGATGCGATCACGATCCACAAGCCCGGGTCTGCGTCTTCCCAATCGATCCCGTGACAGGTGAAGACGAAGTCGCCGAGCCGATGCGCGACGACATCCTCCGGCAGCGCTTGGATGGCCGCCTGCACGACCGCCGCCTGTCGAGAGGAAGAGGCCTCAGCGAATGCGTCGAGCGTGATCCCACCCACGGGCACATCGCCGGACATGGTTTGCGAGCTTGCCAACGTGAGGTCCCAGGCCGTGACATAGCGCTGCGCGACCAGCTCGATGGCGTGTCTTGGGGGTCGGTCGGCATTCTCTTCCGCGTGAATGAGCATCGCATCAACGATGATCTTGGTTTCATCCCGCGGGACTATGACGCCGCTCGTTGCGAACGATCCGGTGGAGGAGATTACGTTGAACAGGAAGTACGCGTACAGCGCGAATACCGAGGCTACGAGCAATCCCGGTGGCAATAGTGCCGCGAGCGCGGCACGCCCGCCGCTGACCTTGTGCGTGGCCCTCAGCGTG
>JBDRKQ010000258.1:0-24546 GCA_043813895.1 Planctomycetota bacterium | reverse complement strand
TTGTTGATGATGATCGTCTGACCGCTGATGTGCCGGCAGGACGGCAGCAGTAGCGTCTCCACGAGCGCCGCCACCTCGTCGGGCAGCAGCGTCTTGTCTGCCGGGTAGTCGGGGAACGCGCTGCGGAGCATGTCGGTCTCGACCGCGCCCGGCGCGACGCCGTACACGCGGATTCCGCTCGCTTTGCCCTCGGCCGCCAGCGCGCGCGTGTAGGCGACGACGAAGGCCTTGGCCGCGCCGTACGCCGCGAAACCGGGGAAGGGATCGTACGCCGCGACCGACGAGATGTTGATGATAATGCCGCCGCCGTTGGCCGCCATTCTGTGCCAAACGCCGCGACTGCAAAGATACACCGTCCGGACGTTTGTCCTGATGATCCGGTCGAACAACTCGGGCTCCATCTCGTCGATGGTGGCCAGCGGTGCCGTGCCCGCATTGTTGACGAGGATGTCGATCTTGCCGAACAGGGCGAGCGTCTCTTCCAACAACCGCTGGACGCCGTCCGCCGACGAGACGTCCACTGGAACCGCGAGGGCACGCCCGCCGCCCTGCTCGATCATGTTGCAGGTCTCGCCGAGTTGCTCGGCCGTTCGGGAGGCCACGGCCACGTTCGCGCCCGCGATCGCCAATCGCTTGGCGATTGCCCGGCCGATTCCACGCCCGGCCCCTGTCACGACGGCGGTCTTGCCTTTGATCGCGGGTTGAAAGTCCATCGGCCCAATCCAGTTCCGTGCGACCACACGTGTGCGCATGTTCCGAGATGGTTGACTGCGCGAGTGGCTCCGAACGGCTGTCGCCAAAAGCCATATTCTAGAACAGACGCAGTATATGCGGCAAGGCCCAGCCTTCCCTTGCGCCGGCGTGAGACGATCAGAAACCCACTGTTCACGAATGTCAGCGGCCCCAGTACAAGTCCAGCGAGGAGGCCGCGGCTCGATCAAGATCCAATCCGTTCACCGCCTGATTGTATGCCGCCATCTCGGGAAGAAAGTAGATCGCCCGGCCCTCCGACCGAAACCGGTCAATCTGATCGGCGTTGATGACATGCACGAAGACGGGAGATTCCGGCGGCGGGTCTGTGAGTTTCGCCAGGACTTGCGGCTGCCAGAAGCCGACAACGATCACGCTGCCTCGCGGCAACTTGCCGCCGCGTTCCAGGATGCGATCGACGAACGCCATGCCGTGCAGACGTTCGGCATACGAAACGAGGATCGGCCCGCGCGCCATATCGAGGACAAGCCCCTGCCCGGCCACTCTGAAGTGCAGCGCATGGGCCGAGTACGTTTGCGGTGAAGCCGACGCCGTCCTGCCAACGCTGCACACAAGGGGCGAGACACACAAAGCCAGACACACGCACTTGAACATCCGCCGCGTCATCAGCCGACCCAAAAGGATGATCACGAACGGCACGGCTGGGATCAGGTAACCCTCTTCGAGCGGAAGCCGCAGGTAGGCGAGGATATATACGCCGACGGCAACCGCCGCCGCCATGATGGACGCACGGCTGTTGCTGGCGAAAATGGCGGCGCTCATACCGACCGCGCGACCGCGCACGACGACCCGCAACGCGGTGAGGCACAACCCGCCCACGATGGCCAACGATCCGACACAGCCCCATGTGCGGAGAGTCGCTCGCGAGAATACCGACAACACTGATGGATACGCCGGCGGCTCCACAAACGACAAGAACCCCCAGCCGTAACGATAGGCGACCGGCATGCAAGCGATGGTTGCAACCAGACAGGTCGCAAGCAGGAACTCGGTCACGGCCCGTCGTCGCGATGACGCTGCGGAAGCCCCGAACAACAGAATGCACAGCGGCAGCGCCATCCCGACGGACGTGATTCGACACCCGATAGCCACGCCGAGCAAACAGCCCGCGAACACCGGCCGCCGGACAAGCACGCAATGGTGCCCCGCCAGGATGAACGCCAGCGCCCACACATAGTCCATGCTGTTGGTGCTGTTGACGAAGATCACCGGCGTCAGCGCCAAAGCGAGGCCGGCCCACAGGTATTGCCCCGACCCGAGCCGCCTCACCGAGCACGTGAAGAAGCCAACGGCAGCGGCGCTCAGCAGGGCCGTCAGCGTATTGAGCGCGATCGGTCCGCCCCGATACAACAGTGAACAGACGAACTCCTGAACCGGGTAGCCGGGCAAACGCGACGCGACGTATTCGCCGCTCGCGGCAATGTGACGAGCCGCAACGGCCAGCCCCCACGCGTCAGGATCATTGCCGTAACCGGCGCCGAGAAAGGGCACACGCGACAAGAAGGCGAAAACCACCACGCCCCCAAACAGCATCACATCACGCCGTGATCGGCCGGCGTCTGCCTGGGAAGCGGCTCTGGATTCAGAGCAAGTCATCGGAAACGCTCGCCTTAGGGCGTGCACATGAATAAGCTGAACGAATGCCGAAGGGTGGTACGGGCAAGATGCCCGTACCACCCATATGAAATGTGTAACTTATTCATGCGCGAGTCCTTAGCGACTGTGAGACGCCGGCGCCACATCGGTGTCCTGAAACAGCCTCTCAGCCTGCGTTGTCCCCGGCGTGGGTGGTCGTCGTGTCTTGCCGTGCCGGAATACGTTGCTCCCGTGCGATCTGGTCCTTCACCCTCTCGAGTGCCTGATAGTAGGGCTCGCCGATGGTGCGATCTTCGGCAGTCGTGTGTTCCATGACCCACTTCCGAAGGTCGTCTTCACTGCCCGTGAACTGCTTCTTGAAACCGACAGCCACGTCTTTGATGAAGAGCGCCCGCTGGCGGTACGTATCGGTTCTCTCTCGGAGGAAGGCGAATGTTTCATCGGCGGGCAACCGGTGAAATCGTTTGGCGTCGAGGAGGAACGACCGCTTGATGTGCTTGAACATCGCATCCGAGAACTCCTTCCGCTCGTCGTCGCCGATGTTCTCGAAGCACGCCCGCAAATCGGCCTTCTTTGCGGCGTTTTCGGAAACCACCTTCTCCCATTGTTCGAGAAAGGCCTGCTGCTCGATCTGCGCCAGTTGCGCCAAGCCCCTGTCGTCGGCAATGTAGGCGACGATCTGAGATGCGGAAGCGGTTTGTAGGTCGGGTCTCTCCGGCGTCCCGGCGACCACGTAGATTACACACGCGATCAGGAGCACCACACCCACGGCGCCGCCGAACAGCGCGGCTGGGCTGTGTTTCTTGACCGTCGTCTTCACTTCATCCGTCGTCATGGCGTTCGTACTCCAAATCAAACCAGATACGTGCCGGGCAACTACTTTCGGCCGGCACGAGCGGGCCGAGCCTTCAGGTCCGCGTAAAGCGTGTTGAAAGGGCCGCCCTCATCGCCCGCATGAAATGGTTCAAAGTCCGCGAGCAGCGGCTGATCCGCCCTTCCCAGCCCCAGGCCGTCGGCTGACGAGGCAAAGTCCTCACCCACCTTCTTCCCACCGTAGCCCTCACCCCACATCCATTCGTAACTCAGACCCTCGGTCTCGAACCATGTCGACTCGACCGGGAAGTCCTTGAGCAATGGACTGTCAGAAGACAGCTTCCGGCTGTCCGCCGGGCAGTGGAAAATCTCACGCTGTCCGGACGCGTACGATGACAGAGCCTCCGGAAGCGTCGGCCAGGCCGGGGTGTGCAACTTGAACGTCCGCAACTTGGCCACGTGCGGCCACGTGCTGCCGTGGTCGCGGAGATAGCTGTCGATCGCCTTTCCGATCTGTCCGAGCTTGGACAGACACTGGGCCCGGCGGACCGCGACGCCGGAGTCCGGTCGGCGGGGCACGATGAACCAGGCCGCGACGCAGAGGACGCACAACGCGGCGATGAGTTCGATACGCGTGACGGCGTGCCTGTTCAGATGTCGATTGGCTCGCTCTCGCAAAGGTGGACTCTCGCTGCAAAACGCTCTTGAACCCAAACGGGCTCCCACGATCCGCATCACGGACCGGGAGCCCGAAGAGTAACTCAGGAAGCGTAGGTTCCGCTTCGGCCACCGTCAAGGTGATCAATCGCATTGGGCCCAGCGGATTCCGAGTCAGGAATGTTGCCCGCTTACTACGGGTGCGAGATCGACTGCCTGTGTTTCGGAGGCGACTTCTGGCGGCTCCGGAGCCGATTCCTCGTTCCAAACGCGGATTTCCGTGATCTCGTGAACCATGTCGACTGCCTCGTCGGCACCGTAGCACCAGACAGCGAAGCGTCGCGTCGAGTGTGGAAGCAGAGGCCCGCGCCACTCATCGTCGTCCACCTGAATCGGCGTTGCGGCCCACGTATGGCGCTCCACAACCGGGTCAGCCTGCTCGTCGAGCCCGATCAGCCGCATACTCAGCAAGGAGACGGCCCGATCCCCAGTGTTTTCCACCTTGACGATCGCGCGCCGCCCATGCCTGCGATTGCGGTCGGAATCGGTCAGCCGGACGGAGACGTCCAGGTTGCCTGCGTAGGCGAGGTCCCGTTCGTCGTTGAGGGCATCCGCGAGGGCGGGCGGCAGCGCTTCGGCGAGGTCGGGCAGGCCGTGAACCACGGTTTCGACGAGTCCGATAACTCCGTCGGTCTTCTGATCGACGATGTTCAGACCGTAAATCGCGATGGCAGAGGCACTTAGGACGGTCGTCACGATGATGGCCGACAGGCTCAACGCCAGCGCCGCGAGGAACGAGATTCGCTTCCGCACGATTGTTGTTCCGCCGTTGTTTGGGTACATGGCTGGTCTCCTCGTATCTGAGAGTGAGATGGATGCTGCATGATCCACGATTGTCCAAGGCTGTATTACCCTTGAGCGAGGGATTATTCCTCATGAAGGCCACAGCATTGCCTCCGACGTGCAGTTGGCATCAGACGGGGCGCCAGTATCGATCCAGCGTTGTTGGGCTTCAAGGCAGTCCGCCGGCTTGTCCGATAAGACCTCAGAACCCAGCACTGGGAAGCGCAGTTTTTGCGCGATTCCCGCGCACTATTGTGATGCGCCTGTGATACGCCATGGCTGACATTCTCGACCAAAGCGAAGTTGACGCCCTACTGAACGCCGCTTCTTCCGGCGATATCGACGATGCCGCGTCTTCCAGGCCGACGCCGTCGAACCTCGGACCGGACCCAAAGGACGTCAGCCTGTACGACTTCAAGCGGCCCGAGCGTGTTAGCAAGGAGCAGATGCGGGCGTTGCAGTCGATCCACGAGGGATTCGCCCGCAATTTCGGTGCAGCGCTGTCAACCTTCCTCCGAACGATCGTCGAGACGCGCGTCGCCACCATCGAGCAGTTGACGTACAGCGAGTTCATCCACTCTCTGCCGAGCCCGACCTGTTTCAATCTGCTGACCGCCGAACCGTTGGAAGGCCAACTCTGCCTGGAACTCAGCCCGCTGATCGTCTATCCGATCGTGGACAGGCTCCTCGGCGGCACTAACACCGAAATCTTCATCCCCCAGCGACCGCTCACTTCCATCGAGATGCGGCTCATCAACCGCATTATCGAGAGAGCTCTCGTGTATCTCGCCGAGGCATGGTCCGATCTGGTCGCCGCCACGTTCAAGGTGGCCGGCACCGAGAGCAATCCTCATTTGGTTCAAATCGTCGCACCCAACGAGGTCGTTGTCGTGCTTGGGTTCGAGATAAAAATCGGCGCCCGCGCCGGCACGATGAGCATCTGCATTCCCTTCAACGTCATCGAGCCGGTGATCGGAAAACTCACGACACAGACCTGGGCCGCCTATTCACGCGGGGCCGCAACCGACGACCAAACTCGACACATCACGGCCAACATCCAACGCGCCAGCCTCGACACCCGCGCTTATCTCGGCGAGACCAAGCTCACCATCCAGGAGTTCTTGTCACTCGGCCCGGGCGACATCGTCAGACTCGACAAGCTCGTCGGAAGGGACTTCATCCTCCGCGTCGAAGGCCGAAACAAATTCGCCGGCCGCATCGGCCAACTCCGAGGCAGTAGGGCCGTTCAGATCATCCGTCAGGCACAGCCGACCGAGTCACTCTAGTGCTCTGACGTCTCGTGGCAAGACTGGGGCAGCGGCGCCAAAGTCGGTGGTGATCCCGATCTGATCTACGCGCAGGCGGTATAGTGTTTCAATGATGGCCACGGATTGCGATCCGTCCGTTGGCGTCAGTGCACGCCGTGGATTGCCCTGCCCAGCATGGCGTCCGCGGCTTCGGCGAGTGTCTCGCTGGTGGCGGGGTGTGGATGGATGGTCGCTGCGAAGTTGTCCGCCGTCGCGCCCATCTCGAGTGCCAGGGCGGCCTCGCTGATGAGATCGCCGGCGTGGGCGCCGACGATGCCGACGCCGAGCAGTCGCCGGCTGCCGTTCTCGAAGATCATCTTGGTGAGGCCGTCGGTTCGAGCCATCGCGACCGCGCGACCGCACGCGTCCCAACCGAACTTCGTGACGGTGACGTCGAGTCCGCGCTCTTCGGCTTCCGCCTCCGTCACGCCGCACCAGGCGACTTCCGGATCGGTAAACACGACCGCCGGGATGCTGCTCGGGTTGAACTCGGCGGGTTTGCCTGCGATTACGTCAACGGCGACCTTCGCTTCGTGCATCGCCTTGTGCGCGAGCATCGGATTGCCGACGACGTCGCCGATGGCAAAGATCCGCTCGTCGGTCGTGCGGCGCTGGGCGTCCACCTCGATGAAGCCGTAGTCGCCGATCTTGACTTGCGTCTTGTCCAGGCCGAGTCCGTTGCTGTTGGGCCGGCGCCCGACCGAGACGAGCACGCGGTCGAAGTCGTCGGTGTGTTGTTCCCCGTCGAGCGTGTAGGTGACGGCAATGGTCGAATCGACCTTCCGCACTTGGTTGATCCCTGCGGAAGTGTAGATGGCCTTCATCTGTTTGGAGAGCTTCGCGACGAGGGGCTTGGCGAGGTCGGGATCGACGCCGGTGAGGATCTGGTCAAGCACCTCGATGACCGTGACCTCGCTGCCGAGAGCCGCATAGACCTGCCCGAGTTCGAGCCCGATATAGCCGCCGCCGATGACCAGGAGCCGCCGCGGGATTTCCTGCACCGCGAGCGCGTCGGGGGCGAGCCAGACGAGTTCTCGCGGAATAAGTGTTTCCGGCAACGTTTTGGCGGTGGAACCTGTGGCGATAATGCAATGACGAAATCGAACATGGTGCGTCTTGTCGCCCTCGATCCGCACGGTCGTGGAGTTCTCGAACTCGGCGCGGCCGTTGAAGTACTCAACGCTCCGGCCGCTCAGCAGCCCCTTGACGCCGAGCGAGAGCTTCCGGATCACGCCGTTCTTCCAGCCCCGTAGTTTGGCGACGTTGATCTCCGGGGGAGCAAAGGCCAGGCCGCACCGCGCAGCGTGCTCGGTATCTCGAATGATCTTTGCGACGTGCAGCAGCGCCTTGGAAGGAATGCATCCCTCGCGCAGGCAGACTCCGCCGGGAACGTCGGCCGCCTCGACAACGGCGGTGCGAAGACCCGCGTCCGCCCCCGCGCAGGCAGCGACATACCCGCCCGGTCCGGCGCCGAGGACCAACAGTTCCACTTCGTGCGTGTTCACATCAATGACCATCGTTCCTCCCTCGCGGAAGAGTCGCCCGCACACCGCGGCAGTCGCACGCGCCCACCTTGGGCCGCGAGGCCGGTCCGTGCACACAAATGATCCTGATCTTATGGAGAATGGCGTCCGGCGGCCAGGCGTGAAGAGACCGAGAGGTATGTGATGTGGCGGTAAAAAAGGTGCCGACCCGCCACGCATCGAGAAGGAGGATAAACGATCCGTAACGAGTCGGCGAGCAGCCTTGTAATGTTCGCGTCTCCCTTTCGGGATCGCGCCGCCGGGTAATCTTCTCTTACCCAAGCTCAGATTATTCTAGTGCCCGAATCCCGCTTGTGAATGGCAAATCCGCGCCAATTTTCAAAAAAAAAGAGCCGGCGCCGAAGCCGCTTCGGGTTCGTTGAGCGGCCCGAAAAAAGTGGCTAATCAGATCGAAAGTTCGGGGATTCAGACCGTGCCTGCGCCGGCAATGTTCGCGCTTGACCTCATGAACTCCCGGCATTTCCCCGGATCCAGGTCACGAACTCGGCGTGACGGGCGTCGGGTGGCTCGATGTGGATCGTGACGCGTGCGGTGGGCCGATGTTCGGTAATCGCCTGCTCGATCCCGTCGCACAGGTTGTGCGCCTCCGCGACCGACGTCTCCGGTCTAACGACCAAGTGCATCTCGATATGGGGTTCGGCGCCGGACTGTCGCGTGCGTAGCGCGTGGATCTCCACAAACCGATCTTTGAACGGGGCCAATGCGTCGGCCATCGCGTCGATCTCCTCGGAGGGCAACGCGGCATCTGTGATTTGTGCCCAAACGTCGCGAAAGATGCGGACGGCGAGGCCGAGCAGGCAGCAGGCGATGGCGACAGCCAAGACGGTGTCGGCGATGGGCCAGTCGCCGAGCGAGCCCAGGAGCAGGCCGCCGGCGACACCGGCCGTGATGTAGATGTGTGATCGGAGGTGCAGGGCCTCCGCGCGGATGGCGGGAGACTTGGTCGCCTCCGCCTCCCTCGTCAGGAATGCCGAGACGATCAAGTAGAAGCCGGAGGTTGCCACCATGACGACGCAGACGTATAGAGGGATACTGTCCGGGGCGCCGCCGTGAATGAGCCGATTGATCGCGTCCCAGCCGATTCCGATGCCTGCCAAAAGGACGAAAGTGCCTTCGATCGCGGCGCCGACTGCCTCGAACTTGCCGTGGCCGAACTGGTGGGACCTGTCGGCCGGCCGCGCGGCGGCGATTACGGCGAAGAGAACGATGACGGAATCGAGGCCGTCAAGCAGGGAGTGGACACCCTCTGCGAACAGGCTTCGGAGTCCGAGTGCCCATCCGAGCGCCATCTCTATCGCGCAGACGAGGGCGCTTGCCGCGATGGCGACCTGCACGGCGCGCAGCCGTCTCTTGGTTTCAGCCAGTTCAGGAGTTGTCGAGACGGCCGGCATGTTCGAAATCCTGGCAACATCGGTCGCGTCGCCGCACGGCATTCATCGAGTTACAATGCTGCTCATGCTGCCGCGAGGCGTATGGTGCGGATGCAGTCGCTTGCCCGCTTCCATTCGTCGATCGAACTGAGTGCCCATGGTACCACCGATTGCCACTGTCGTAATCCCGAACTTCAACGGTATGCAGTTTCTGCCGCGATTGATGGCCTCCTTGGAGGCCCAACGCGATCCGCGATGGACGGCCATCGTGGTGGACGACGGGTCGACGGACGAAAGCGTTGCCTACCTCCGCGCCTCCTGGCCGCGAATCCGGCTGCTCTGCAATCCCCACAATCTGGGCTTCGCGGGGACGTGCAACGTCGGGATGCGCGAGGCGGCCACGCCCTTCGTCGCGCTGTTAAACAACGACACGCACCTGGACGCGGACTGGCTGGCACAGGGCCTGCGACCGTTCGATTCGCCGGATGTCGGCGCCGTCGCGTCGCTCGTTCTGCTTGCGGAGCCGCCGCACCGGATCGACACGGCGGGCGACCTCTACTCGGTGGCCGGCGGGGCGGTCAAGCGGGGGCACATGGCGCCGCGAGCGGTCGCGAACTCGTTGGGTGAAGCCGTGTTCTCCGCGAGCGGCGCAGCGGCGTTCTTCCGACGAGAAGCAGTGGAGTCGGCAGGTCTGTTGGATGAGCGGTTTGATAGCTACTACGAGGATGTGGACCTGGGGTTTCGGCTGGCCTGGTTGGGCTATCGAACCGTCTTCGCGGCGAAGTCCGTGTGTTACCACCACCTGAGTTCATCCTACAGCCCTCGCGGGTGGCGATACCATTTCAATTCGGCCCGCAACGCGGAACTCGTGTGGTGGTCCTGTCTGCCGCGACGTTTGCGACGGCGTTATCTGCCTGCCCATCTTCTCTTCCTGGTCCTTCAGGCGATCAACAAGCTTCGGCAGGGGTGTCTCAAGCCCTACCTCGCCGGGAAGTGGGCGGCCATTCGCAGCCGGGACGTCATCCGCGAACGCCGCCGCGCGATACAAGCGTCCGCACGTGCGGATGAGACCTCGATCGACGCACGCATCGAGCACGACTGGTGGAGGCTGCACGTCTCGTCACAGTGCAAAGGCGGTGCGGCAACGGAGGTCGGCGGATGATCAGCGTGTTGACGGTCAACTACCGATGTGCCGACCAATTGGCGCAACTGCTCGAATCGCTTCAGACCCACAGCGCCGGCCTCGACGTCGAGCTTGTCGTGACCAACAACTCGCCGGACGATCCGGTTCGCCTTGCCGGCGGCGGGGACGTGTCGGTGACCGTGTTCGAGTCTACAAATGTGGGCTTCGCGGCCGGCATCAACCGTGCGTATCGGGCTTCGCGCGGGAACATCGTCATGATCGCGAATCCCGACGTTCGCGTCCTCGATGGCACACTCCAACGCGCCGTCGAGCGTCTGCACGCGGACCCGAACATCGGCGTCGTCTTGCCGCTACTCCGTTACCCCGACGGGCGGGTCCAGCAATCGGCCAGGCGGTTCTATACGTGGCCGGTGGTGCTGTACGCCCGATCTCCCCTGCGGATGCTGCGGTATCGCCCGGCCTTCTTCCGCCGGTATCTCTGCGAGGATCTCGACAGATCCGCGCCGGTCCCGGTCGATTGGGGCCTGGGCGCAGCGATGTTTCTCCGCCGGTCGGACTGTGACGCGGGGCACATCCTCGACGAGCGGTTCTTCCTGTACTTCGAAGACGTGGATCTGTGTTACGGGATGTGGCAGCGGGGTCGATCTGTCATGTACTGCCCCGACATCGAGTGCATCCACGAACACCGGCGGTTCAGCCGGAATCCGTTCAGCCAGGCCGGCTGGCGCCACCTTCAAAGCCTGTTGCGGTTCGTCGGCAAACACGGCGGACTGCGGGGAAGGCCTGATGTTCACTCGACGCCGCAGGCTTGAAGGATCGAGTCCAGCCGCTGCGTCCACGTATGGCGGGCGTTTACATGGTTCGCGGCATTGGTGCGTTGCTGATCGTATGCGGACGGGTCGTCCTGAAAACGACGCACGAGATCGACCAACTGGCCGATCGTCGAAAACCGCTGAACGTGCTTGTCCGGGTGGAGGACGGCCGAGAGACCTGGCGGCTTCGTGTCGTTCGGATGCGCGCGAGCGATACCCAGCAGGCCACCCGCGATGCCGTCGAGGAAGGCCGATCTGAGGCGGCCTGACGGCTCGATGGTAACGATGGCCGCGTGCCCGGCCAACGCTGTCGGTATCGCCTCGGCTCCAGGCCAAGGACCCGCTTGCCGATTCGCCAACAGGGAATCGTTCTCCCAACCCCCGCCGCAAACCGTGATCTCGAACCCGGCCTTGGCGAGGGCCGCACAACATGTCTGCCGCACAATCACGGGGCCGAGGATCAAGCGGATTCGTTCCACGATCCCGCTTCGGACATCGTCGCTGTCAAGCTTGAAGCCGAGTCGTCGCTCGGCCCTGCGCAGGATGTCTTCGGCGTGGTCGTCCACATAGGTGTCGCACCGGCTACGAATGAGTTCCTCCGCGGCGTTCCAAAGCCTGCGGTGTGAGGCGAGATGCAGGCCGACGGCGTCCGGCGAGATGTCGGCGCCCTCGGCGAAAACGATCAGGCCGCGGCCGCTCGCTGGCGCGTTGCGATCCAGGCCTGGCACGGCCGCCGGTGGAACGGCAAGAACGCTCGATTCTGATGCGCCTCCGCGCAGGGCTTGGCGGCGCTGCGCCTCGGTCGGTACACCCAGCCGGACGCCCGGGCCGATTACCTCCACCCACTGCCTCGTGTCCGCGTCGCGGCGGGTGCAGAAGATGAACCGTGGTGCGTCGGGCAGCTTGTACCCCAGGGCTTTCGGCGCAACGTCGAGCAGAATCGTGAGTGCCGGCGCGGCGTCCGCGAGGCTCCGTTCGATTGCCCTTGGATGGACCATTGCCGGGTCTTCGAGCACGCAGCGAGCGGTGCGTCTCCCCGTTGCGATCGCTGCCGAGGCGATGCGGTCGGCCTGCCGGCGGATTCCCGGATCAGCGATGTTCGAGACGATTGCGATTGCGGAGCCCGGGGAATGCTGTACTGCTGACGCCGTAATCTCCACGGTTTGCGAAGACATCTGCGGCACCGGCGTCAGAGCCGGCGGGATCACAGGCGGGACGCCTGTGCCACGATTCGCGTCGGCCGCGAGCCGCTCGGCAACGAGACGGTTCACTTCGGCGAGGCGATGTGAGACTTCGGCGATCCTCTTCGCGTCAAACCACGGCCATGAGAGCATCCGTTCCGGCGCGAGGTAGCCGTCGTTCTCGACGAGGAACTGCCCGAGATGCGTCCAAGCGTCCGGGCCGGTGAAGACGAGCAGCCGATGGTCTCGAAGGGCTGCGGAGAAGTCATAGACGCGTAGCGTGAGCGCGACGCTCCAGGCCTCCTCATCGACGACCATGACCGCCTGGTGTGGCGCCAGCCGCCGGAGGAGCAGGTCCACCTCGGCTCCCTGCCCCATCCCACTCAGCAGGACGTTTCTGTCGCCGGGCTGGAATGCCTCGATCAGGGCGCCGGCGCGAATCGAAGGCATCGACGTCCTTCCGAGCCATCGTACGGCGTCCTGTTCGTCCGACCAGGCGAAGGTCGGGCGGCCGTCACGTCCCTTCGTCACGCGTGCGGACGGCGGCGGCTGTGCGCGGCGAAGGCATTCGGCCGTCGCAGGAAGCACCTCGTCCAGTGCCGCGACGTTGGCATCAAAGTTGGCATTGAAGCCGGCTTCGAAATCGGCTTCGAGATCGGAAACGCCTGGCTCGGTCGAAACGCCGTCAACCATATTCGAAATCGCTGATCGTGGGGTCGTTACTGCAACGCGCCGAACCACCGTTCGGCAGATAGCACAGCCAGGAAGGCAATCCAGACGCCGAAGACAATCAGGGCGAAAACGAGCTGTCCGCGCGTTATACGAGGCGCGAGTTCCTTTTCCCAGTTGCCGTCTTCCTGCCTTGTGGCCTTCGAGGACATGTGCTACTCCGAGTCGGTCGGCGATGTCGGCTTCGGTGAACAGTCCAACTTGTAGAACTGATCGAGGGCGGTGTCAAAGTCGTAGATCTTGTCGAAATCCTCAATCTGATCGTGGGGCTGCTTCTGGAGAAGGCCGTTTTGGACGAGGGCGAAGACCATCCGGCCGAAGTCCTTCGTCGAACGGATGCCCCAGTAGCGGAGCACGGTCGATGCCAAAAGCCCCCATTGTCTCAGGGCCAGGTCTCGCAGACCCCAGCAGAGTTCCTCCCCGCCGATGTGCCGGTTCACACGCGACGAAGCAGCTTCAATGCCGCCGAGGTGCTCGATGAACGCGAGGATCGGTTCAGGCAACTCACCGGCCGTGGCCAAAGCCTCGAGGTCCGACGGGGCCGATCCGTGAGCCTGGAGCCACTCGACCAGTTCGCTCAGCCCCGGCGCAGGCGGACCGTGCGCTCGCTGGACGGTGAAATCCAGGCCGCGATGCAGGAACTCGAACGCGTCGATCGAGTACTTGCCCAACTCGCGCGAGACTTCGGAAATCGTCTTTCGAGAATTCTTGGGCATACCTTTGTTCGTTGCAGTCTGTCGGTCACACCATCTGGTTGCCAATCGTCAGTTATCCCCGCCTTGTTGTTTTTTGTTGTCCGGTCCCTTGGGCCTCTTCGGCCTCGGGTGCTTCGTACGATCAGCGGGAGGTCTAGCACCGCTGCCCTTCTGGTCGGAAGACCCGCCGCCGTCCTGATTCGTCTGCCGCTTGTGCCTGCCCCGGCGTCCGCGGCGTCGCTTGCGTTTTGCGCCGTCAGTGCCGGGGCCCCGCGATTGCTCTGATCCTCCGGCTGCAGCTTGTTGGGACGCCGGGCCGGCAGGCGGTTCGGCGGACGCCTTCTTCTCCTCTCGCTGCGGGCGCGGCCCGGCGCCGCTTTGGGCGGACCGGCGTGGCGCGGCCTTCGGCGGCTGCCGCCTGCCACGGTGGCGACCTTCCGGCGCGCTTCCTGGGTGTTCGCTGGCGTCCTGGGCCGGGGCCGCCGGAACCGGCCTTCTGGGCAGGTTGCGCGCGAGTAGTGCTTCGATGCCGACTGTCTCCTCGTACTCCGACTCGTCATAGACGATCGTGAGGAGCTGCGTCAAGACCTGTCGCCCACGGATGGTCCCGATGCCTTTGTCGGTCTGCACACGCGTGCCAACGCGGGGCAGATTCCTGTTGAGTTCGTCGTAGCCTTCATGTTCGTACCGCAGGCAGCACCGCAGTCGGCCGCAACGGCCCGAGACCTTCGAGGGGTCGAGCGTCGCTTTTTGAAGCTTGGCCATTCTCATCGTGACGGGTCGCAGCTTCTTCAGGAAGCTCTTGCAGCAACACTCGCGGCCGCAGATCTCGTAGTCGGCAACGAGCCGGGCCTCGTCGCGCGCGCCAACTTGGTGCATTTCGATTCGCGTGTGGTAGTCGTGAGCAAGTTCTCGAACCAACTCGCGGAAGTCCACGCGATTCTCCGCCATGAAGTGGAAGATGATTCGCTCTCCGCCGAAGAGGTGTTCGCAGGCGACGACCTTCATGTCGAGGTTGTGCGATCGAGCCAGTTCACGAGCACGCTGCAACTTGGCCTTCGTATCCAGCCTGATGTGGGTATCCTCTTGCACATCTTCCGGAGTCGCGCTCCGCAAGATGCGCCCGGCCCTGGGCTGGCAGAGTTCCTGCGCACCGCTAGTCTTGACGTAGTCCAACATCTGCTGATGGTCGATGGAGTTGCCACAGCCGGAGCACGTCAGGCTGATCTGCTCGCCGATCTCGATTCCCCGGTTGGTCTGGATGACAACCTTTCCCCCACAGGACGAGATCACACCGGGCGCATACCGGAACTCACCAACGTAGGCCATGTAGCCGTAGCGCACCGCGCACGTCAGGGGCGTCTTTTCTTGTCCGGTCATTCCGGCGCGCATATCCGGGTTGCAGCCCGTGGTCGTGAAACCGCGAGCCCCATACGAAAGGCCTACACCGTCAGACTCCGAGGAATTCCGGACCATGAACTACCTCATCCCCGACCTGAGCCGGTCGTCCGGACCGTCGAGTGAACCGGTACGACAACGACTGCTTTGTCGCAACGGATCGCCACTCGATACTCAGCCTGGGCATTGTAGCACGGGCGAACGCGGCCGGGTACTGCAAAACCAAGCGACTGTCGTGGCTCTGATCCGTGCAGTGCAGCAAGCGTAGGGATACAAAGACGGGCCGTCAGGGCGAGAGTGCTTCCGCAAAGACCTCTCCAGCCTTCAAGACGAGATGGACGCAACCCATGTCGGCCGTGCTATGGAATGCTCGGTCGCCCACGATCGATTCAATCCCGTTGGTGGTCAGTGCCTGCCTCTGCCCGGTGGATCGTACGGCGATCGTCGGGCCGACCGCCTCAATAAAGCGATGCGTGTTGCCGACGACGCTGCCGTGATGAGGCAACGCGAGCACGTTGGCCTTCAACGTCACTCCGTTCTGTTGGTCGTCCGTCGCGGTCAGCAGATTGCCGATCGCGAACTCGCCGATGTCACCCGTGAACAAGACCGAGCGTCCCTGGTATGTCAGTCGCAGGACCGTCGAAGTCTCGTTTGCCGTCGGCACGACCCTCTCGGAGCGGGGCGGGGGCCAGAGGATTTCAGCCTGAACCTCGCCCATGCCAGCGAGCGAGCCCGGGCCGTGAAGTCGCTCGACCGGGATATCGGCACGTTGCATCGCCTGGAGGAACTGCCAACCACCGGTCCGTGGCGGGGCAAAGTGCTCGAACTGATCGTTGACCACGATGCGGCCGATTGGGAAGTCCTTGGCCAGCGTTTCGATGCCGCCGTAATGATCGAAGTTGGCGTGCGAGACGACGGCGATGTCCACGCGGCGGATGCCGCGGTGCTTCAAGAACGCGCTGGTGACTCGGCCCGCATCAAGTGAGGAAATCGTGCCGCAGTCGTAGATCATCGTCTTTCCGTCGGGCAGCTCGATCACGGTGGAGGTTCCGTCACCGACGTCGAGCATCCAGACGTGCATCGTGCCGGGTTCGACCCGCGTCCAGCGTGGCGGGACCAGCCACCAAAGCAGCAGCACCAGTACACAGACCTTGAAGCCGTGCTTCCGGGAAATCCAAGCACGTTTATAGACCCATAGACACATGACGGCATAGACGGCCAAAACCCAGGAAATCGATGGGGATCGACCGTCAATGAGCGTCCAGGGGATGCGGGCGAGAAGCTCGACCAACGCGATCATGAGATCGGTGCCCGCTTTGAGGAGTGGGCCGCAGACCAAACCGCTGGAGGGCAAGAGCGCACCGAGCAGGAGCGTGAGAAAGCCGAAGAGCGTGACCGGCATGGCCACAACCCAAAGGATTAGGGTCTGCAGCCAGCCGAACGGGGGGAAGTTGTTGAAGTGATAACAGGAGAGGGGCGCGGTAATGAACCAGGCCGAGAAGGCCAACGCCGCCAACTGGGCCGCAAGGAAGCCGGCTTTGCGTCGCACGCTGGCGATCCAGGAAAGCGGTCTGTGATCCGGGAGCGCAAGGGCGATGTCCTGGAGAGCGCTGTCAAACGACCGTGCGACGCGCGGAAGATTCCTTTTCATGCACAACACGGCGATGGTTTTCGCGACGTTCGGACAGAGATGAAGGAGCGCGAGGACGGCTGTGAAGCTGAACTGGAAGGCCGGGCGGAATAGGTCCGCCGGATCCAGCATCAGGATGATGACGGCGGCCAAGGACAGGGAATTGAGCGCGTTATACCGACCGCGCTGGCAAACCGTAACGCAGGCCACCAGGCCGATGATGCCGGCGCGCATGATCGAGGGGCGCGGTTCGGCGAGGAGTACGTATGAGAGGATCAACAGGCCCACGAAGATCGCGGTGGTGCGGTAGTACAGGCCGAACAATCGCGCGATTCCCCATCCCATCAGTGCCAGCCAACCGACGTGCATCCCACTGGCGGCGAGAAAGTGGGCATTGCCCGTCTGGACGAAGGCCTCGTTCATCGCTCGGGGGACGGCGCTTCGTTCGCCCAGGACCATCGCCGAAATCACGCCTGCGCCCGGGTCGTGTAACGCGAAGCCGTCATCGAGAAGATATCCGCGGAACCTGGCGCGAAGCCGCTCTAGCAGTCTCGCCCAGGCGCCGCTGCTCGGCGCGTTCAACACCCTGACGCCCGCGGCGTGGTCGCAGGAGATCCCCACGAGGATGCCGCGCCGCCGCAGGTGCTCCGCCCAATCGTACACGCCCGGATTGCTGGGCGGTGGCGGGCGATAGACCCAGCCCGTCATCTCGACCAGATCTCCTGTTCGCAAGGCAAGGGCGGGCTCTTTGACGTTGACGGTCACTCTGCCAACAACGGGGATTGGGCGGTCTTTCCCGGCGACCTGCGTCGCATCCAGAACGAACCGGGTCTTGATCGGCTGCCCGAATGCTCTCGGTCGATCGGCATCCGGCTCGACGATGCGCGGCGCGGTTACGATCCGCCCTCGCAGCTTTGCGAGGATCGGCTCCTCATCCGTGAAAAAGACAACGTGGTTGTCCGGCAGCCGCCGAAAGGCGACGGCGTGTCGCAAGATGCCGAGCCCGCCCGCGACCAGCACGAGGGCGACGATGGCGATCCGTCTGGAGCAGTTAACGATCGAGTGTGGCACCGGTGTCTCGCCGGTGGCATCAGGAAGGTCTGTCTCCGCTGTGTCACCGGCATGTCGCCGCCGCCACAGGCAAACGTGAAGCGCTACATGTCGCCTGACGCGGGAGAAGAACGATAGGACTCCCACGATTGCCAGCGCGATGGCGATCCACACGGGAGGCGCCAGGAAGTTGTCGGCGATGATGCCGAGCATGATTCCCAACGCAATCGGCAGCAGCGGGGCGGGAGTCTTGGGGAGGACGGCGCGGAAGCGAAGAAGATCGAGTTGCTTCTTTTCCGGTTTCATCCGTGGATAATCGGCCACATCGCCCGGTGTCCGACCAGGAACATGAGCTGCGCGACCTGCCCCGCGGCAAAGAGCGTGTTGCGCGTCTGACCGCCGCATCGCTGCGCGATGACCACCGTCGCGAGGAAAGTAGCGCCAAACACGAACAGGCTCAGGACAACGCCGATGAAGATGTTGCCGTCTCGGCTACAGTAAACGGCGGTCAGGGCGGTCGGCAGAATCGTGTGCAGCAAGAGTCGCGTGGGTCGCATCGCTTCGCTGAGGGCGACGGTCTGGGCTTCCGCGTGCGGCGCGGCCCGGCCGATCGACGCGGCCAGCAAAATGCCCCAGCGTCCCCAGAGCGGGGCCAGGATTAGCGGCCTGTATATCGGAGCCGGGTACAACCATTTGAGACTGTACCGCCAGTCCGTCGGCGAGGGCCACCAAGGATGTTCTCGAGGGATGCTGATGATCAGCGCCCACAATGTCAGCACGATCAGTAGCAGCGTCAGCGTGCCGAACGGAGTCAGAGGCTCGCGGTCGTCTGCGACGTTTTCCATACGGTTGTCCGCCGCACGCATCCTGTCTACCGTGCGGGCGCTGCACAAAACAAGGAGCAGTCCGGTGAGAAGGCATTCCACCAGGACGATGGTGAGCGCCGGCATGACACGCAACCCGGCGATTTCTCCGTAAACGCGCCAACTCAGCCGGAAACTCGCAGCCCAAACGAGACCGACCCCCAGACCCAGCGGGACGATCCAGCGGACGGCTTGCGAGCAGGCGGCAGGCGAGCAAGGGGCCTGACCGGCCCTCGACGGCAGGAGGAAACGCAGCGCCTGTGAGAGACCCGCCCATGTCGATTTGAATGCCAACCGGATGCTCTCCAAGTCGTGCTTTCAGCGACGCCGCCGGAACGCCTCCGGCAAAAAGTCGATCAAGTCCACGGCCGTGAGGGACGCCTGGCCCAAGTCGCTCGCAGCGAGATCACCCGCCATGCCGTGAAGCGAAACGCCGAGGACGGCGGCCTGGTACGTCGAGAGCCCCTGCCCAATCAGGGCGGCGATGATGCCTGTCAGGACGTCGCCGCTGCCGCCCGTGGCCATGCCGGGGTTGCCCGTCCTGTTCGTGTACAGCGCGAGGCCGTCGGTGACCACCGTGCCCGCGCCCTTCAGCACGACGACAGTGCGGTGCTCGGGGTCGCTGTCCCATCGCGACATCTCGCGGGCGGTCCTTACCGCCAAACCTTCGCGGTCGCCCTGCACAAGCGCGGTTGAAGTTCCGTGCAATCGGGCCATCTCGCCGGGATGGGGCGTAATGACCGTGCGATAATGCGGGGTCTTGTCCCAGCCTGCCCCGCGCGACGCGGAAGACCGATGCATGGCGTTCAGCACATCGGCGTCCAAGACCGCGGGCACGCGCGGGCCATCTCCAAAAGCGCCGATCAGGGCCAAGAGCCCACTGCTGAACTGCCGGTCGCCCTGGCCAAGGCCGGGTCCCGCGGCAAGGACCGACGGGGCGGTCTTCTCCGCGAAGAGCCCCTCCCGCCGCAGTTGCTCGAAAGCCCGCCTGGGGTCGATGAGTCCGCTCCTGGTTTCCGCCAGCGGGATGCTCGTGGCACAGGGGCACAGCGTCGCCACGGCCGGCTGAATCGACTTTGGACAGGCGATGGTCACCAGCCCGGCGCCGCTCCGCAAGGCGGCGTTTGCCACCAGCGCGGGCGCGCCGATCATGCCGCGCGAGCCTCCGATGACCAGCACTCTGCCGTAGTCGCCCTTGTGCCCGTCGCGGCGCCGCTTTGGCAGCTTCGGCAACGCGCGGGTCCGCCTGACGGCGGGCTCTGATCGTCCGCCGGTGCAGGTCGTGGTTGTTCGCTTCTTCCTTGCCATGGGCCCTCGGTTGCCTATGCCTTCAACCTGCTTGTGCCACTGGCAGCTTGCTGCCAGTGCAGCCGTGCGCGCGTTGTTCGTTAAACACTGGCGGGCGAGCCGCCAGCGGCACCCGCGCGCAAGCGTGTCAGGACGTACTCTCGGTCTTCTCCGCAGCAGGCTCGCCGATGCGGTTGATCAAAGCGGCGAGGTATCCGGCCGCGAAGCCATTGTCGATATTGACGACTGCCACCCCTGTGGCACATGAGTTGAGCATGGTCAGCAGCGGCGCGAGCCCCTGAAAACAGGCGCCGTAACCCACGCTCGTCGGCACCGCAATGACCGGCGCCTCGACGAGCCCGCCGACCACGCTCGCCAGCGCGCCTTCCATCCCCGCGGCGACCACAACGACCCGCGCGGCCTGCAACGCTTTCGAATGCGACAGCAGGCGGTGAATCCCAGCCACGCCCACATCGTAAAAGCTCTGTGTCCGCTGATCCATGATTTCGCACGTCACGCGGGCTTCCTCGATCACCGGCATGTCGCTCGTGCCCGCCGTCACCAGGGCAATCGTGCCGGCGGAAGGCGCGGTCTGCTGCTGACGTAGCGTGACACACCGGGCGGAGTCGTGATATTCGGCGTCCGGAAAACACCCCTTGATCGCGTCATACTGGTCGTGCACGGCTCGCGTGGCCAGCACGTTACCGCCCGCGGCGGCCAGCTTGCCGAAGATCATGACGATCTGCTCGGTCGTCTTGCCCGGGCAGAAGATTACCTCCGGAAAACCGCACCGGATCGTTCGGTGGTGGTCCACGTTCGCGAAATCGAGCGCTTCGAACGGCAAATGCTGGAGCCGCCGGATCGCCTGTTTGACGGAGCAGTTACCGGTCCGCACGGAATCCAGGAGTTGTCGAAGCTGGTCGCCCTGCATCTGAGGTCCCGAAACGAATGGCGCGGGGCAGAGCAAGCGCTCGCGGGTCAGATAATAACGACTTGCCCATCCTCCTCTCACGCCGTACAAGGCGTATCCTATCGCGATTGGGTCCAAAAAAAAGCTGCAACTTTGACCTCGCCCCACCTGCCCGATATACTCAGTATCGCACCTGCATATCGCATCTGCGATTGTCGCAGCGGCCATTCGGCCGGTGGGCCATGCCGGAGTACGGCGGATTCTTGACTGCTTCCTGCCCGCGTTCAGATAGGGGGGCGCCAAGAGGGCTCGCACTAAGACGTCTGAGATCGATTGAGGCACACAGAATGGATGAGCAGCGGGCGGCTGGCCGGTCTCTGTTCGAGTTGGCTCAGCCATACTTGCGAAGTGGCGACAAGGATGGTCTTGCACGACGCCTGTCGGAGGCGTGGTCGGGGGAATGCCTGCGCATGCTTCTGGAAGATGAAGATGTGGACGTGGCCCGGACAGCGGCGACGTGTCTCGGCCTCGTCGGTGACGGCGACTGCGGCCCGGCGGTCGCGAGGCTGTTGCACCATGAAGCGCCTTCTGTCGTCGAGGCCGCGGAAGATGCCCTGTGGTCGCTTTGGTTTCGGGAGGGCGGTCCGATGGCCCGGGCCGTCCTGATGCGGATTGCCAGGGCGATCAAGGCCGTGGATACGGAGTGCGTCGTGCCGCTGCTGACGGAGTTGATCCGCGCCTACCCGGACTATGCTGAAGCCTATCACCAGCGAAGTCAGGCTTACTTTCTGGAAAGCGCCTACCAACCGGCGCTGCGCGACGCCCGCCGCGCATTCAAGCTCAATCCGCTGCACTTCGGCGCCCTGGCGAACCAGGCTCACATCCACGTCGCACTTGGGCGGCATCAGGATGCCCTCCAGCTATACCGTCAGGTTCTCCGCATCCACCCCCGTTTCGGGGGCATTCGCGACGCGATCCACCAGCTGAGAGAACACTTGACACTCGCGCAGGCGTAGTGTGCCGGCGCTAGATCGTTCTCGGACAGAAGAGCGACGCGTTCAGATGGACGAGCCGCGGGCATCAGCCCGCGCGGCCGTCTGAGAATGCGGGCGTCCTCGCGCCGGGAATAACCGCGCGGACTGAAGTCCGCGGCTCCTCGACCTCGCAGGCTGGCTGTCTGGCTGGCGCGAGAATCCGATCTCGCACCCATCTTCAGAGGAATCCTCTCCCGTGGGGACAGGAGCCGAGAGAGGATTCTTGGCCCAGCGAGCGGTGTCGGCGGCGATGGAAAAAAGAGAAGGCCCCGCCGCTAAGGACGGGGCCTCATCGTTCATGATTCAAGACTACCACGTGTACGCCGCCGAGTGCGTGGACGGTGCGGCCGCTCGGGCTCGCTCGGCCTGGCGGCGGCGTACACTCCCACTCTCACTCAGTGACGCCGTCGGGACCGCGTACGCAGGCGCAGGCCGACGAAGCCGATGAGCATCACGCTCACAGGCACGAGCGTGCCGCCTCCGCACAGCCCGATGCCGCACATCGGCGGGCCCAGCGGGATGATCGGCAGGAAGATCTCAAACCCGTCGCCCGCACCCGGCACGGGCTGCGGATTCGGGTTCGGGTTCGGGTTGGGATTGTCCGGATCGTTCGGATCGGGATCGAGGCAATCCAGGATGCCGTCGCCGTCGGTATCGGTCAGATCGTCCACGACGCCGCATCCGCAGACGCCGGGGCTGAGCTTGTTCGGATCGTCCGGGCATCCGTCGAAGCAATTAGGCACGCCGTCGCCGTCCGGATCCTCCGACGGATCCTGGGCCGCGTTCGGCCGCACCGCGACGTTGTTCCCCTCGTTGGCCTCGTTGACGGCGAGCGGATCGTCGATCCTCGCCTTGACGAAGAAGTACCCGGTCGTGAAGTCCGCGCTGTTGACGGTCACGCCGGGGATTACCACGGTGTGATCGCCGACGGTCTTGCCCGCCGGGAGCGTCACGTCCACGCAACCCAGTAGCACGTCTCCGCCGCCTATGGCCGGCGCGTCGTTGTCCGATGCGTACACGCAGATCGTGAAGTCCTCGCTCGGCTGGTTGAACGCAACCGTGTAGTCGAACTCGACGTCGAACACGGTGTCGAGGAACGCACACGGGTGCGTCAGCCGAACGGCCATAAGGTCAACCAGGTAAGGCGCAGTTTCCACCAGCTTGTTGTTGGCGACTTCCTCGGCCTCGACCACTGTGCCGTCTGCATCAATGTCGGCCACAATCGTGACGTTCTCACCGGCCAGCACGCCCAGGCCCAGCAGCAGCGGTGCGAGGTCCTCGCTCGCCTGATGCGCGCCGGGCGTGACATCGCCGACGATGTCCACGAGGAAGTCGTCGATGGCGTCGTCGGCGTTCGTGTCGCGGCCGAGCCGGATGACGAACGGCGCGACGTTGCCGGGACTGGTGACCGTGTAGTTCACTGTCGCGACGTATGAGCCGACAGTCAGCGTGAGGTCATCGCCGCTGATATCGACGATCTGCTGCTGCGTGCCGATCATGGTCGTGACGTTGTTGGTGTCTTCCTCGTCCTCGTTCACGGCGCCTTCGTCAGCACCGCCTGCGCCGGGCGTGAAGTCCAGCGTGGCGATGATGCGGTCGCCGCTCTGGAGCGGCGGCGTCAGGGCGTCGATCACCGGGCGGATATTCGCCTCGAAGAACGTGTGCGGGCCCGGTGTCAGGTCGGCGCCCGTGAGCGACGCGAGCCAGAGCAAGTCGCCCGGATCGGCGTCGTCGATGCGATCGTCGGCGTCGCGGTCGATGCCGATTCGCAGGTTGAACGGCGCCACGACGCCGGGGCTGTTCACCGTGTAGGTCACGGTGGCCGCCGTCGTGCCGGCCGCATTGTCGATCGTCAGGAAGATCGACTCGGCAACCAGGTCCACGGTCTGCGGCTGCCGCGTGTAGTTGTTGGTGTCGGCCGTCGGCAGGGCGTCGTCGGGCTCGCCGACGATGTTCTCCGGCGTGCCGTCTGGCAGTTGATCCAGGGTCGCAATGATGCGGTTCTTGTCCTGGATCGGCGTTGCCAGCGCGTCGAGGGCCGCACGGAAGTCGGGCACCTCGACCTGCCGGTCACCCGGCCGGACCTTGCCGACTGCTTCCGTCGAGAGATCGACCAGCGCAAGCTCCGTCCCCGGATCGATGATCTTGTCACCGTCGGAGTCGATGCCGAGCCGGATGAAGAACGGCTCGACGGCGCCGGGGCTGTTAATCGTGTAGTCCACCCTGGCGGTCGTCGTGCCGCCGACGAAATCGGTCGTCACGGCGATCGCGTTGGCGATCAGGTCGACCGTCTGCGGTTGCACCGCGACGTTGTTCGTGGTCTCCTCTGCCTCGCCGACCGCTGCGTCGGGTGTGCCGTCCTGCAACACGTCGAGCGTCGCGATGATCTGGTCCCCGTGGGCCAGCCGCGGAGAGAGCGTCGTGTTCAGGAAACCGCGGAAGTCCGGCACGTCGATCTCGTGCGCACCGGGCATCAGGTCCGCGCCGGTCAGGGTGATCGTTGTAATCACATCCGCCGGGGTGTCGATGATGCCATCCGGAGCCGGGCCACGATCCACACCCAGCCGCAAGTCAAACTCGCCCACGTTGCTTGGACTGTTGATCGTGTAGGCGACCTTGGCCGTCGTCTCGTTCACGACGTTGTCGGAAGTCACCGTGACCGCGTTCGCCACGAGGTCCACTGCCTGCACCTCGCCGGTGATGTTGTTCGCGGTCTCTTCCGTCTCGAGGACGGCCGCCTCATCCGCACCGGCCAGTGTCAAGTCGAGCGTGGCGACGATCACATCGCCATCCGCAACGCCGTTGCCACCGGCAGCCAGCGCATCCAGGGCCGCGCGAATGTCCACAAGCCGTGTGTGTGCGCCAATCTCGACATCCACGCCCGTCAGCAACTCCGTGCTGAGGTCGTCGCC
>JBDRKQ010000257.1:0-38720 GCA_043813895.1 Planctomycetota bacterium | reverse complement strand
TACGTGCTGGACCGTGAGTATTGGGTCGAGCGCGTGCCGCCGTACATGGTGCGCGTCGTGTTGTTCAGAGACGGGTTCGGGCGCGTCACGACGAGCGCGTTTCTCGACGCCTACCGGTCGGCCTGGGAGGGCGGGCCTCTGTTGCCACACGCGATCAGCTTGATCTGGCCGCTGGACGAGGGCAAGTTCACGATGGCCATCGATCAGATGCGCGGCCTGGAGGCCGCCAAGGTGAACGATCTCGCCTTCGATCGCCCGCGCCGGGAGAGCCTGCCGAACGGGGTCGAGCAGGTGATCCAGATTGATATCGAGTGTGACGTGCTCGAAGCGGCGGGGGAGGGAGATGTGCCGGGGAATTGACCGGCGCGGCATGTCACCCAACAATGCGATGATGCGGTTCTCATTCGTTCTTTCAATCGTGTTTGTGTTGGGCTGCAGCAGCTTCGTGCGTGCGTCGCCGGAGGACTGGCGGGCGGTGCGGGTCTGGGTTGCGGGCAGTGAGGAGTCTGCCTGGGTCGTCGGGGCGTCAGCGGCGGATGAGGGGGCGCTTCCGGTCATTCAGATGTGGTATGCGGATGTGCGCGCGAAACCCGCTGCCCCCAAGCAACTGCCGAACCTGCCGGCGGTGGCGGGAGATATTCTGCAACTCGGGGCGGATGCGCGGGGTCTGCGCGTGCTCTATTCGAACCTTTCGGCGGGCGACTTCTTCGGAGGCCGGGCTTCGATGTCCGGGGCTGTTTGGCGCAATCAGTCGGAGGAGCCGCCGTTGGCGTGGGGCGGCGACGCTGGCGAGGCCGTGCTGTATGCCGTGGTGGAAACGCAGACGCTCAAGACCTTACCTCCACAACCTGACACGGCTTCGCAACCAACAACGCAACCTACGACGCAGCCGACGACGCAAGCAGTGGCGACGCAGGCTGCGACGACTCGGCAAACGTCCGCAACGAGGCCGTCTGTCGAGGTGGTCGAGGACGGCGAGCCCGAGGGGGTTCGGCCGGATGGTCGTCTGACCTGTCTGCGATTGCATCGGGGGCGATGGGAGCGGATTGTCGGCCCACGAGCGGCGGAAGCGGGCAAGGCGTTCTGGGTGGCCGGGTGGAAAGGCGAGCCGTATTTGTTTTGGCAGGCGGCAGGAGGGGAGGTTTCTTTCGCGACCTACTCGCAAGGGCGATGGACGGACTCAACTCGCGTACTGTCGGAGGGTGATTTCCGGCATGGTTGGGCGGGCGCGTGGTCGGAGGGGCCGTTGTTCATCGCCGGTCGCGGCGAGGTTGAAGGCCCCGTGCAACTGCACCTTTATGTTCTTCAAGACGGCTGCTGGGTTCACAACGGGGCGGCCCGCGAGGGGGGCGAATTGCTGGAGATCGACGCACGCACGAGCGGTGTCGGGGTCGCCCGGGGGCAATTGGCGGTTGCCCGGCTGGCGGAATCGGGCGGTGTGGAGTTCGGTTCGGGGGCCGTGGGACAATCGCCGGCGGTCGGATTCGGGAAGTTGACTCTCCGGGCGACAGTGCCCGAGGAGATGCCGCTTGCGCAAGGCTTGCTGGTGTTGGCGTTGGGCCTGGGCCTGATGATGGTGGTGATGTATTCCCGCCGGGAGCAGGTACTTCGGCCGGCCGCCGTGCCAGTGGGTTTTGTGTTGGCGCCGGTGTGGCGTCGAGCGGTTGCGACGGTTGTGGACTATGTGCCGGCGGTCATCCTGACGCTGCCGTTTGCGCTGGTGCTGGCGGCGGACAAGATGGACGAGCTGGCGACGGGTTCGGTCTTCGAGAAGATGAACGATCCTGAGCTCCGCGAACGGTTCCTGCCGGCGCAATTCGCGTCCATCCTGGTGTATGGTGTTTGGTGTCTGGTGTGGGAGTTGGCGACGGCCACGACGCCCGGCAAGCGGCTGTTGGGCTGTGGCGTGCTGAGCGTGGGCGGAACGCGACCGACCGGCCGGCAGATTGTGTGGCGGAACGTGATGCGCGTGGTCACGTTCGGTATGGGCCAGGTCGGCTTGATAGTCGACCTCATGTTGATCGCGTTTATCACTGTGAACCGACAGCGGCTCGGTGACATCCTGGCCGGCACCATCGTCGTGACGCCGGGCCGAGCGAGCGACATCGGACCAACAAAGTGACATCTGGCCGGGATAGCGACTTCGTGTCACGCGGGGGGGTGAAGTTGGCGCACGCGCTGTCGCTTTTCGAGATTTCGCCGGCGGATCTAGTGTGCGCCGACTTGGGGAGCAGCACCGGCGGGTTTGTGGATTGTCTGCTGCGGGGGGGCGCGTCGAAGGTCTATGCGGTAGAGCGGGGTTATGGCGTGCTCGATTATCGTGTTCGCCGGGAGCCGCGCGTAGTGGTGATGGAGCGGACGGATGCGCTGAGCGTCCATCTCCCGGAGCCGGTCGATCTGGTCACGATCGACGTTGGTTGGACCCGGCAAGCCCGCATTCTGCCGGTCGCGCGTCGGTTGCTCCGCGCGGGCGGGCGGATCGTGACACTGGTGAAGCCTCACTACGAAGCGGAGGCGTCGGCGCTATGCGAGGGTGTGTTGCCGGAGGATCGCGTCGAAGCGGTGGTCGCGGCGGTGCGGGGCCGGATGGGAGGATTGGGATTGGCGTTGCTTGGCGAGGAGGAAAGCCCGATTCGCGGCAGTGGCGGCAACCGGGAAGTGCTGTGGCACTTGGAGCCGGCGTGAGGCAGCGCTGGCGGGCAAGCCGCCAGTGGCACCAGGGACAGAGTTCGGGGTGGCATGGGTAAGCGGAGTTCCGGTTCGCCGGGACGGAGCTTACCCGTGGCAGACTCATCGAGGTGTTCCCACGGGTAACGAGCGGGGCACCTCGGCCGGTGCCCCGCTCGTTACCCATGCCACCCTGATCGTCGGGTTCACCCGAGCTTGGCCATGACCTCGTCGGACATCTCGAAGTTGCTATAGACGTTCTGCACGTCGTCGTTATCTTCAAAGGTGTCGATGAGCCGGAGGACTTTTTCGCCTCGCTCGGCGTTGACGGCGATCGTGGTTCCGGGGATCTTGGTGATCTCGGCGGATTGCGTGGGGATGTTCCGTTCGGCCAGGGCGGTTTTGACGGATTCATAGGCCGGGACGTCACAGACCACCTCGAAGGTGTCGCCATCCTTGGTTACGTCTTCCGCACCGGCATCCAGGGCGACTTCCATCAAGGTGTCTTCATCGGTGTCGGCGGCGTTGACGGTGAAGATGCCGCGCGTGGTGAAGTTCCAACTGACGCAGTTTGAGGGGCCGAGGCTGCCGCCGCCCTTTTCGAAGATCTTCTTAATCTCCGGGGCGGTTCGGTTGGGGTTGTCGGTCAGTGCTTCGACGATGAACGCAATGCCGCCCGGGCCATACCCCTCGTAGACCGCGGAGGTGTATTCGGCCGCGCCCAGCTCGCCGGATCCTTTCTTGACGGCCTTGTCGATCGTGTCGGCGGGCATGTTGGCTTCTTTAGCCTTGTCGATCGCGTAGCGCAGCGAGAGGTTCATGGTGGGGTCGCCGCCGCCGGCCTTTGCCGCCACGATGATGTTGCGGGCGAGCTTGCTCCAGAGCTTTCCCCGGCGCGCGTCGTTTACGCCCTTCTTGTGTTTGATGTTCGCCCACTTGCTGTGACCTGCCATGGCATGGTTCCTCTGTCAGGTTTGCGTTTCCACTCCGTATTGTATCAGCAACGACGGTCCACTGCCGAACTGCGAAGGTGGCGGTGCAGGCCATTTATCCTTGGTCCGGTTCCTCGTCCTTTTCCTCGTCCTCGTTCTTCTTGTCCGGGTCGGGAGGAAGCACATCCGCGGGCGTTGGGGGAGGTTGGAGGGCCTCTCCGAGGTTGTTATTTCGTTCCGTCGTCCGCGATTCTCTATCGCGAGGCAGGTTCTCGGCGACCGGCCGGCTTGTGGGTTTGTCGCTGCCGAGGGGGGCGGTATCCACGGCTTTCCCGTCGGCAAGCTGCCGGAGTTTGACCTCCACGCGCTTGCGGAGGACCTTGTCTTCCTCCGAAGGCGGCGGCGCGCGATCGAGTTTTGTGAGTTCGATTGCCTTCTCCCACGCGGCTCTGGCCTTCTGCTTTCGGCCTGTGCGATAGAGGGCGTCGGCGAGGTGGTTGAAGATAGTGGGGTCTTCGGTCTCGGCGTGACGGACTGCTCGCTGGAGTTGGACGATCGCCTCCTCGAACCGGCCCATCTTGTAGAGAACCCAGCCCAGGCTGTCGACATAGGCGGCTTCGCGAGGGTGTTCTCCCACGGCCAGCCTGATCATCTCTTCGGCTTGCTGGAGATTGGTTCCGGCGTCCGCCCAGGTGTATCCGAGGTCGTTGTTGATGCCGGGATCGCCGGGGTTCATGTCGTGGACGAGCCGAAGTTGTTGAACGGCCTGTTCATGCCGACCGAGGCGTGTGTCGATGGTGGCGAGGATTCGTCGCATGTCCTGGATGAGGGCGGTATCGTGTTGCTGGCCGGCATCGCGTCTGGCTGCCTCAGGCATGAGGAGCTTGTTGGCCGTTCTTTCCGCCTCGGTGAGTCGCCCTGCCCGAAGGAGGAGCGCTATCAGTTCCTCATACGCGCTGACGGCTTGTGTTGCTTGCGCCCTGGCGCGGCCGAGTTCGATGGCATCGTCGAAGAGGCCGGCGAGCATATAGGTCTGGCCGAGCAGGTTTTGATAGACCGGATTGTGCTCGCGTATTTCCGCGCCGGCGTAGGCGATCTCGAGGGCGCTCTCCCATTGCTTGGCCCCCCAGAATAGGGCGATCAGCATTGGGTTGAGGTTGAGGTCGTCCGGCGCGTCCGCGAGCCATGACAAGACCTGCTGCTCGGCCTCGACGTGTCTCTCGGCGCGCTGGAGGAGATCGATATAGCGGCGGCGCAGGTGGTCGCTGTCGGGCTCCTGATCCAGCCACGTTCTTGCGGTGGTTATCGCCTGTTGAATCCGGCCTGAGTGACTGAGTGCGGCGAGGTAGCCATCGCGTCGCGTCTCGTTGTCGGGGTCCTCGTCGAGGGCGTCTTTCGCGGCGGCGAGCGCCTCATCGAATCGTTCGGCGGCAAGGAACAACTGAACAAGCCTGGCATGAGTAACCATCCGGGCCGTTTTAGGAAGGTCGTCGCGAGCGAGCAAGTTTCGCAGGATTGCGACGGCGGCATCATTATCCGCCTGATCGAGTGCCAGTTCAAGGAGCTTCTGCTGGTAGCCGAGGTCGCGGGGACGGTCATCGAGCAGGCCCCGGACGACGGCTTCGGCGGTCTCGAATCGCAACAGCTTGGCCTCCAGGGTTGCTTTGAACTCCCTCGCGCGGATGTTGTGCGGGTCATTCCGCAGGGCCTGGTCCGTGAAGGCGATTGCTGTTTTGTAGTCGCGGACCGCAAGGTAGCTCATCGCCAGGGCGACGGGTGTCGCGGCATCGTCAGGGTTGGACGCGATGGTTTTCTTGAGGTCCTCCTGGTACTCGGCGAGGCGTTTAGCGCCGTCAGTCTCGCTGCTTTCGGCCAATCGGAGCAGGGCGCGGCAGCGTTCGAAGGCCGGACCGCGGTTGTCGAGCGTTTCAAACTCGGCGATGCACTCCTTGGCTTTTTCGGCACGGTTGCTGTTCAGGTAGAGCAGGACGAGCTTCTCCCGGGCGGGCGCGAACTTGGGGTCGACGTCTTCGAGGATGCGGCGGTAGAGCCGTTCGCAACGCTTGCCCTCGCCGTGACGTTCGGCTGATTCGGCGAGCAGGAACAGGGCGTCGGGGGACGACCTGTTGCGTTGGAAAGACTCCATGATCGCATCTTCAGCGTCGTCGACCTGATCGAGGGCGTCGTGGGCGCGGCCCTTGAGGAAGTACACATGGGCGGTTGACAGGCCGGCCCGGATCGCATTGTCCGCGGCCCTGGCGGCCAGGCGCCACTTCTTCTGACTGATGAATAGTTCCGCCATGGCGGCGTGTGCGGCCCCACACTTTCCATCAAGTCGGACGGCTTCGTTGAGCTGGCCCAGGGCCGGTCCCTCGCTGCCGTCGCTCGCCAGCAGCGCGCCCAATGCCGCGCGCCCGATGGCGTCGTCAGGGGCGGCAGTGACCTTCCGCTGCCAGTATTCGATGATCGCTCGGCGCGCGGCGTGGTCGCCGTTCTCGGCAATCGCGCCGATCGCGCGGGGGAGGGAATCCGGGGTGCTGTGCAAGGTGTCGAAAATGAGGTCGGAGGCTTCGGGATACCGTCCTTGTCTGAGGTGCAGTGCGGCGAGGAGGTAGCGTGCTTCCGCGTCGTCGGCGTCTCGGGCAACCGCGCGTTCGCACGCGCCTCGGGCCTCGTCTCGGCGTCCGAGCGCGGTGTATATCTCGGTGAGCCTCTTGAGCGCTTCCCCTTGATGTGAGGCGACGGCTTCGCGGAACTCCGCGTGGCCGATCGTGGTCGGGCTTGTTCGCTCGCTGGCGGCCAGCCAGGCTTCGAGTTGTTCGGCGGCGGCGGTGAGGTAGCCCTCGGCGTGCAGGGCGATGCCCAGGTGAAAGTGGGTGAGAGACCTCTCGGACTGATTAGGTTCGCGCGGGTTGGCCAGGAGCGCGAGGCGAAACGCGCGAATGGCGTCTGCCGGGCGATTGTGGTCGAGAGCCTCACGACCTTGTCTGAAGTAGTCGATGACGCGCTGATGTGGGTTCGTGTCGTCGCCGAGGGCCTCTTTGTCGAGTTGGGGTTTGGGCTGGATATCGGCGAGGTGGAGCAGGGCGCGATCGGGAATGCCGCGCGAACCGGTTTCATCCGGATGGTATGCGACGGCCTGGCCGCACCCGATGACCGCTTGCAAGAACAGGATCGCAGGGAGAAGCCGGATGCTTCGTGGAGCAGTCCGTTCATGAGTGTGGCACAGGGGTTCCATTTGTGAGGCAGTAGAGCCTGGTGTTCTTAATTCCACCGGCGAGACGCCGATGCCACAAATCGAGCCGGTGGCACGGGCAAGCGTGGAATGCTGCAGGGTCATCGGTGTCGTCATGACAGCTCCGGGTCGGCGACGCAAGAGACTTGGGGATCGAGAGGGCGGTTCGCTGCGTGTTGCACTCTTCTTCCCTGACGGGACCGCCGGTTATTGCTTGGTCGGCTTGGCCGCCGGTTTCTTAGCCACGGTTTTGCGCGGGGTCACCTTCTTCGCGGGTTTTGTTTTCTTTCCCGCCGGCTTCTCTCGCTTCGACACAGCTTTCCCTTTTTCGCTGACTTTCGGCTTTGGGGCCTTCTTCGATTTGGGCTTCGTCTTGGGTTTCGTTGCCGGCTTGGCCTTGGATTTCGCTTTGGCTTTGGCGGCCGGTTCGTGTTCGGCCTGGCGCACCGGTGTCTTGCCGGTGGGCATCTTGCGTGGCGCATGGGTTGCGGCGAACCGCTTGAAGAGACCATAGAAGGTTTCGGCATCCCGCTCCCTGATTCGTCCCGCCAGGAACTTCTGAGCATCCTCGACGGTGGTTGTCTCCGGGATGCAGCCGCTCTTGATGAGGTGGGCGTACATGTGTTCATCTAGCGGGACGGCGTGGCCCCCTAGGCACCGCGCGATGACCATCGCCCTTGTGTGGGGCAGGATGCCGCCGAGCGCGTTGATGAAGGCCTCGGCAGTTCTGCGGGAGCCCACTTTGAGGAAATCGAGGTTGAGGTGGTGAAGCTGGTTGAAGACGGCATGCAGGGCGGCTGAGATTTCCTCCGCCGCTTTTCGGCACCTTGGAAAATCAACGCCGATGGCTTCGACGATCTCGGCGATCGGCGTCACGCGAAGATCGTTGTAGTCCACAAAGGTCGATTGCAGTTTGGCGACGGCGGAGGCGGCACGCGTTTCGGAGCCGTAGTTGCTGAGAATCGCGAGCAGGAGATACTCCGTCACCGTGTCCGGCTGGACGAACGTTGCCTTGTCGCCGGCTTTCTTCAGTCTGGTGAAGAGCTGTCTGACTTTCTTCGCATATAGCGCGGCGTTCCTCATGGCTCGGCTCCAAAGCTCGTATGCCTGTCGGCGGTATGCCCGGGTTCTTCCGATCGGTCTTCCGACGGCATTTGCGTCGGGTCCGTTGTTCCTTCGGGAGATGCGGGACTGCCCCGGTCCATCGCGCGGACGGTCTCGATGCCTATCTTGATGCCCATGTCGAGGTGGAACCGCAGGTGTGGGCATTGGCGGGTTTCCAGGCGTTTAGCCAGTCTGGTTTGGATCATGCCTCTGGCACTTTGGAGACCCTTCATAGTCGTCTGACAATCGGCCTCGGAGGCCATCACGCTCACGAAGACGTCAGCAAACTTGAGGTCTGTCGAGAGTTCGATGCGTGTGATGCTGGTGAACGGGCTGATCCTGGGATCCGAGACGCGGTTGGCGATCGCGTCGCTGACAACGTGCCGGACGATATGGGCCAGCCTGGCAAGACGATGTGACATGACAATCCCCGGAATCGCGGCTGCTCTCGGCTTGTCTCCGTCCGTGCGGCGCGTCGTTGGTCAAAAGAACTCGATTTCGTAATCAACGAGCATGGCTTCTCGGTGCATCTTCAGGTGCTCGGCAATCTTGGAAAGACAACTGTCTATGAAACGTCTGTCGTTCGAGACCATCGCGACGGCGAGAGAACAAGTGCGTATCCGGTCCGATGTCCCGATTTCGGCGACCGACACATTGTGGCGTGTCCCCAGCCGATCCTTGATGCTCTTGACGACTCGTCGCTTGTCCTTGAGGGACATCGCTTGGGGAATTCGCAAACTCAGGTGTAGGACGCCGACGACCATCGTATTCCAGAAATCGCTTCATCATTCCGCGATCAGACCTCCAGCTTCCTGGCGGTCTTGATGAGTTCCAGTGTTTCGATTATGTCCGCCGGCTTGAGGTCGTCGAAGCCGACGATTCGGATCCCACATTCGAGGCCGCTCTTGACTTCCTTCACATCGTTCTTGAAGTGGCGGAGCGATTCGATCTCGCCGCGGTCTTTGACGACGACGCCGTCTCGGATGATGCGTACGAGATGTGCTCGCTCGATGTTGCCTTCTCGCACGTAGCATCCGGCGATCTTTCCGATCCGTGAGATACTGAACACCTCTCTCACCTCGGCACGGCCGCGGGATTCGAGCTTCTCATCCGGCGCGAGAAGGCCTTCGAGGGCGCTGCGAATGTCGTCGATCACCTTGTAAATAATGCGATACGTTCGGATGTCGACGCCGGCCTCATCCGCTAGTCGTTGTATCGCGGGCTCGGGCGCGACGTGGAAGGCGATGATGATCGCTTTGCTCGCGCCGGCGAGCACGACATCGGACTCGGTGACGGAGCCGACGCCGGCGTGCAGGATGTTGAGCTTGACTTCGTCGTCCGGGTACTCGGTGAGTACCTTCTGGAGGACATCGATGGAGCCTTGCACGTCCGCGCGGATGATGACGGTGAGCTCGGGGATTTCGCCTTCGGCAGCGCCGGCGAGGACGGACTCGAGCGATGTGGGCTTGACGACCCGGATGAGTTCCTTCTCGCGTTTGCGAATGGCGATTTCCTGGGCGACATCCTTGGCTTTCTGCAGGCTATCGACAACGTAGAACTTGTCACCGGAAACCGGGACGTTGCTGAGGCCGCTGATCTCGACCGGCGTGGAAGGTCCTGCCCGCTTAATGGTCTTGCCGGTGTCGTCCTTGATGGCGCGCACGCGGCCGTAGGCGGCTCCGCACACGATGAAATCGCCCGGTTTGAGCGTGCCTTCCTGGACCATCAGTCTGGCGACGTTGCCCATGGCCCCAGTGCGTTCAGCTTCGACGACGACCCCGGCTGCGGGTATCTGGGGGTCGGCCTTGAACTCCATGACCTCACTGAGCATGGCGAGGTGGGAGAGCAGGTCTTCGATGCCCTCGCCCGTGATGGCGGAGGTCTTGATCACGTCGGTGTCTCCGCCCCAATCGCCGCTGGGCGTCAGTCCTTGTTCGGCGAGTTGGCCGTAGATCTTGTTGAGGTCGTGTGGAAGGTCGATCTTGTTCAAGGCGACGACGATGGGTGTCTTGGCTGCCTTGGCATGGTTGATAGCCTCGATCGTCGTCGGCATGACGCCGTCATCGGCGGCGACGACGAGCACGACGACATCGGTAAGTCGGGTGCCGCGCGCGCGCATCGCGGTAAAGGCGGTATGGCCCGGCGTGTCAACGAAGGCCACCCACTTGTCGCCCACCTTGACGCGATAGGCGCCGATGTGCTGAGTGATGCCGCCGGCCTCACCCGCGGTTACGTTCGCCTTTCTGATACGGTCGAGCAGACTCGTCTTGCCGTGGTCGACGTGTCCGAGAACGGTCACGACGGGAGGTCTCGTTTCAAGGTGACTTCGTTCGATGGCGGCATATTCCTCCGCCAACCGGTCGAGTCCAGTCATCGCCTCGGCCACGACCAACTCGATGCCGTGTTCGACGGCGATGAGTTGCGCGATCTCGGTATCGATCGTACTGTTGATCGTTGCGAACACGCCGTGCTCTTCCATGAGCCTCTTCTGGATAACACCGACTGTGATGCCTGTTTCTCGGGAGAAGTCTTTGATAATGAGCGGTTCGGGAAGTTCCACTCTGCCTTTGTGGACGTGGACGTGTTGGGTTCGCTGTCCGGTGCGTCTGGTGGTTTGTTTGCCTTCAAGAGCTCGGAGTCGCCCGATTCCGCGGCCGGAGGCCTGGGCAAGCCTGTCACGTCTCTCGATGAGGTCCCTGTCTCGCCATTCGCGGAGTCGTTCGGTAGCTTCTACCCGCGTGTCGCGGATCGTCCGCCTGGGGTGAACGCGTTTCTCTGCGGGTTTTGCGGTGCGTCCCGGGGTAGAACGCTTGGCTGGCCGATCGTCCTCTGCTCCGGCCTCTTCGCGGGCCCTGGGTGCGGCATGAGGGCTCGGTGGCCGAGAGCCGAAGCGGGCCGCGGGCCGTGGCGTGTATCTGTCGTCCTGCTCCGGTTTGTCCATTCGGACTACTTTTGGGCCGGAGAGCTTCGCGGGCTCGGGGACGTTCTGCGGACCTGCGGTGACGACGGGCGGTGGTTCGGGAGCGACCTCGGTCGGCGGCGGTGCTTCCGCTGCAGTGGCAGCTTCCGCGGGAACGGCGATCTCCGGTGGTTCGGGAGCGGCCTCAGTCGGCGGTGCTTCGATTATAACGACAGGGGCCTCTTCGGCTGCGGGCGGCATCTCCAGTTCCGGCGGCGCTTCGGCAACCAATGTAGCGACAGGGCTCGTTGCGGTTGCCGGCTCGGCAGTATGCTCGGCAGCCACTTCCGTGGGACTCTTGCGTTTTGGCGCGATCTTCTTCGTTGCAGTTTTCTCTGTCGCGGTTTTCTTCTCTGCGGTCTTTTCTGCGACCTGTTCCGTGGCGGAAGTGTCGGCTGTCGCCGTTTTCTTCTTCCGTGTGGATGTCTTTGGCTTCGCGCGCACCTTCTTGAGGTCGACGCGATGTGACTCCTCGATGGTGGTCGTATGCGCGCCCTCACTGAACCATTCGCGAATCGTCGCATCGAGGCCGGCCGAGACCACGTGCATGTGGTTCTTGATCTCGATCCCCTCGGCTCGGCACTTCTCAATGATCACCTTGCTGGTTACAAGGAGTTCCTTCGCCAGGTTGTGAACTCGCACTTTCTTGGAAGCCAAAGCTTTTCTCCACGGCCTTCAGGCCGACACGCCCCGGGAGACTCGCGAAGACAAGCGATCTTCCCGCGTCACCTGGCGACGTTCTAGTTGTCGGGGCGAATCCGCCGTGCCGGCGGGCTCTCCGGCTGCAACATCGCCCCACGATCGGGCCGGCCGAGCCGACCCACGAAAACTACTCTCCCGTCCTGGGCAGGCTACCGATCCTTCACTGTGCGCCTTACATCCGCTGCCGCGTCTACTGCGGCGTCACAGTCTCGCTCTCCGGCTTGGCGTCGGGAGTCACCGGCGCGTCGGACTCCTGTTCCTGCGGTTCAGCACCGGTGTCGCCTTCCGATTGATCTTCGCTTTCTCCGTTGCCTGCCAGCGGCGTCGAATCAGAAACGTCGCTCGAGTCTTCCGGCGAGGCGTCCTCTTCGCCGGCGTCGTTGTTGTCGGCTTCGCCCTCTGTCGGTCTAACTGCTTCACCCTCCACGGCGGGCTGCTCGGCGGCGGCCTTTGCGGCTTCCTGCTCGCTGCGGAGGGCCGCTTCGGCAGCCGATTTCTCGGCCCGCAATTCCTCTTGCACAACCTTGGCCTCTGCGGCGCAGGTTTCGACGGCCAGCCGGGCAAGTTCATCGGATAGTCCAAGCTCTTTGACCAGGGGCTCGGCGCCGACCTCCTCGACATCCATGACACTGATCAAGCCCAAGAGGGAAACCCGCTCGGCGATGACTTCGTCCATGCCTTCGACTTCTCGCAGAGTCTTGGCGAGTCGGTCAAGGCCCCGGTTGTACTCCTTGGGTGTGAGAATATCGATGTCCCACTCCGTGAGACGGGCAGCAAGCCGGACATTCTGGCCGCGCTTGCCGATCGCGAGGGAGAGCTGTTCCTCCGGAACGACGACGGTTGCTCTGCCCAACTCGAAGCAGAGGGCGGTGTCCTGAATCTCGGCGGGCTTGAGGGCGTTGCCGATCAGGATCTGTGAAGATTCGTTCCATCGCACGATGTCGATCTTCTCTCCGCCAAGTTCCTCGACGATGTTCTTGATTCGGCTTCCCCGGACCCCCACACACGCGCCGACGGCATCCACCTTGGTATCGATGGAGGAGACTGCGGCCTTTGTGCGATATCCGGCCTCCCGCGCGAGGGCCTTGATCTCGATGATTCGCTCCGCGACCTCCGGCACTTCCAGCTCGAAGAGCCGGCGGATCAGGTCCGGATGGCTGCGGCTCAGGATGATCTTGACCTGGTGCGGCGCCTCCCGCACATCGAGGATGAGTGCCCGAATACGCTCACCGGGCTGGTGCATCTCTCCGGGGATTTGCTCGCTGCGGGGGAGGAAGCCTTCGGTTCTGCCGATGTTGACGACGAGCGCGCCGCCCTCGAATCTCGCAACTGTTCCTGTGACGATCGTTCCTTTGCGCTCCTGGAATTCCTCGAAGATGCTGCCGCGTTCGGCCTCCCGGATGCGCTGGATCATGACCTGCTTCGCCGTCTGGGCGGCGATCCGCCCGAGTTCGTTCATGCTGACTGGGTCGCCGTTGAGCGTGGCGGTGATGTCACCGGAGAGGCGGTCTATCTTGACCTCGATTTCTTCATCCTGGCCGTACCGTTTGCGAATGGCGGATTCCATGGCGGCCTCGAGGTCTTCGAGGACGAGGTCCTTGTCGATGTTCTTGTCTCGTGCGAGGCCGTCGACGATTCGGATCAAGTCGGAGTTCATGGTTTCGATCTCTTGCTACCCGGGCTGGCGAACATCGGACGTTCACAATGTCTCGGGTTACTCTGTTGTCGCATGGATAGCCGGCGTCCATGCACGCCTTGGTTATGGTCAGCGCGGCCACACTCCGCCGGGCACTTCTTGTCAACAAAAAAGTGGGCATTCAATCGAGCCCACCGTGGCAGCGGTTTTGAAGTGCGGGCGCTGCCGTCCCGCCGGCCGTTTGAGATCAGGCGACGCGTCAGGTCATCGGTCGCCTCCTGCAAACGGTCTTGGGCGGGAAAAACGCGAATCGCACGCGACGGGATGGAACCAGCTCAGTTTGCACTGGTTCCGTCTCCCTTCGCAACCGCCGTCACGTTGATACCCATTTCGCCGGGCTCGAAGAGGTGCACCCGACTCATATCCAAGCGCATCTCCAACTCCTGTCCTTCGAACACCGGAACACGCGCGTCCACGCGACCCACCAAGTTGCCTCCGCTCGAGGTGGCCATGTAGACGTCCTTCCTATCTCCTAGCGGCTCGATCAGGGCGATCTTGACACCGATCTTCGCCGCGTCTTGCGCGTTTGATTCGCCGCCCGGCCGCTCGTTCACGGATGACTCGGCGAAGAACGCATCCGGCCGGATACCGAGGCTCATCTCGCGGTCCACGTGCGCCGAGAGAGGCTCAGCGAAGCGGCGCGGGAGGACAACCTCGGTCGGTCCTTCGCGAAAGACGAATCCGCCGCTTCGCTTCAGGACTCGGCCGTCAAGAAAGCTCATTGGCGGCGTGCCAATAAAGCCGGCAACGAACCGATTGACCGGCCTGTCGTAGACCTCTTGTGGGGCGGCACACTGTTGGATGACGCCGTCCTTCATCACGACGACCCGGTCGCCTAACGTCAGGGCCTCTTCCTGGTCATGCGTGACGTATATCGTTGTCGTTCGGAAACGGTGCTGGAGTCGCTTGATTTCCGAACGCATCTCCACGCGGAGCTTGGCGTCCAGGTTCGACAACGGCTCGTCGAAGAGGAACGCCTTTGGGTTTCGGACAATTGCCCGGCCCACCGCGACGCGTTGCCGTTGTCCGCCTGACAGCGCCTTCGGTCTTCGATTTAGAAGGTCCTCGATACCGAGAACGGCCGCCGCTTCGCGGACTTTCCGGTCGATGTCCGCTTTTGAGAGGCCCAACTCGCGGCGTCGCAACCGGAGGCTGAAGGACATATTCTTGTACACCGTCATGTGCGGGTACAAGGCGTAGTTCTGGAAGACCATCGCGATGTCGCGATCCTTCGGCGGGATGTCGTTGACGATCCGATCGTCGATTCTGATGGTTCCAGACGTGATGTCCTCGAGCCCGGCCACCATCCGGAGGGTCGTACTCTTCCCGCAACCGGAGGGGCCCACCAAAACGAGGAACTCTTGGTCCTCAATATCCAGAGTCACCCGGTCGACGGCTCGTATGCCTCCCGGGTAGTCTTTGGACACATCCCTTAAACTTACACCTGCCATAGACTTACACCGCGCGTTTCGCGCGGCGATTCCGCAAGCCCCGTATCATACGGCACGAGACCAGGGTGTCAATCAGGATTCCTTCGGGCTGTGGAACGATTTTGGCGACTGCGGCTGCTGTCCGAGGGACTTTACCTGTGCTTCGGCCATCCAGTCGCAGCGCCGGGAACGGTTGGTCTTCGACGTCCGACACGGGAGTCGGACGCTACGTTTTGCACTTGAACTGTCCTATCCCATCGCGCCGTCCGCCAAGGTCATGAGACTGGTCGCCGCGCAGGTCGCCTGCGCCTCGCCCCGGGTCATGCGAAGGCACGAGGATGTGCGCGTAAAGCCGCTTGTTTCCAGAAGTTGCGTCATTCTGCCGTTACTCTCAGGCACGGCGGCAATGACGGTCTCGTCTGGGAAGTCGGCAAGAACTGCGGTGACGAGCTGCTCGGCGGTGGACGGGTTCTCAGCCACGCACGGGCCGAGGCGAATGCCGCATACCGCCGGCAGCGCCATGGCGAAGCCCACGATACGTTCTTGCTCGCGTACGCCGTAGGCCGTATGGCTTGTGCCGATCAGCTCTGCCAACAGCTTTCGCCGGTCGTCGCCGAAGCACGCTGCATCAAGCGCTGCGACGGCGTCGAGATCGGCTGCGTGTAGACGCTCGGCCGGGCACGGACCGACGGCATGTGGCGGCCGCTTGGTGAACCGTGGCGACTCGAATTGATCGATGAAGCCGAGGCGCCTGTAGAGTCGCACTCCCATCGGGTCGGCCTCCAACCGGACTGTCCGGATACCGCGGGCCTCGATCTGACCGATTGCGTGTTCCATCAGGTATCGCCCGATGCCTCTGCAGCGGTGATGGGGCGTGACGATGAGGTTGCCGATCCAGGCGGAACACTCGTAGCAGGTCGTTGTGATCATTCCCGCGCGGCGCCCGCCGACTTCCGCGATGAAACAGCCGTCGGGGTCATGAGCGAGGCAGACACGGAATGCCGACGGCGTGTTGTCCCATCCTTCCCTCGAAGTCTGGGCGACGGCAAAGTCGATGTCTGTTTCACCAAAGGTGCGGATCGTGATTGACATCAGTGCCCTTTGAACTGCGGGCGGCGTTTTTCAAAGAACGCCCGAACACCTTCGCGGTGATCGTCTGTTCGCGTGGCGGGTGTTTGGAGCTTCGCTTCGAGTTCGAGTTGGGCCTCCAGGTTGTTTGTCCAGGCGGCGTTGATGGCCCGTTTTGTCAGCCCGATGGCTCGCGTCGGTGCGTCGGCGAGTTCCTGCGCCAGCGCGTCCGTCGCCTCCGGCAGATCGTCGTCAGGAATGACACGGTTGACCAAGCCGAGTGCGAGCGCTTCCGAAGCACCGACCTTGCGGCCGGTGAAGGTGAGCTCCATTGCGCGAGACACGCCGACGAGCCGAGGGAGCATGAACGTGCTCGCGCAGTCGGGCACGAGGCCGAGATTAATGAAGGCCTGGATGAAGCTCGCGGACTCGGCCGCGATGCGCAGATCGCAGGCCAATGCCAAACTGAATCCTGCGCCGGCGGCCACGCCGTTCACGGAAGCGATGACGGGCTTCTCCATCGTCCGTATCGCTACGACGACCGGGTTGTATGCATCTCGCAGGCGATGTTCGAGTTCGATAGGTCGGTCAGAGTCCAGGCGGTTGCCATACTCGATGAGATCCTGCCCGCTGCAAAACGCACGGCCGGTACCGGTGATGACGACACAACGAACCGAGGCGTCTTCATCAGCGCGGCACAGGGCCTCATGTAGCGCCCCCGCGAGTTCGGCGTTGATCGCGTTGTAGACTTTGGGGCGGTTGAGTGTGATCGTCATGACACCTTGCCGACCTTCCGAGAGGACGACTTGATCGTCTGTGTACATGGCTGGTTGCCTCCTGTGAAGTGTTGAAGGCCGACAGGGGACGACGGCCCAGATTGTACCGCTGCCAGGCAGGCCGGCTACCTTGGTCAACGGCGTGTCTGTTCCGCGCTTGCGTTGGAGGTTCGAACCGGCCCGGCCGAGGTTGGCAAGTGACCCCGCGCGGCTGCATGTCCATTCCCCACCCCTGGAGGGGATGAGGCGCCCACGCTGGACAGGTGCGAGAAGGGATTCTCGCGCCAGCCGGGGGATTCTCGCGCCAGCCGGAATCCTCGCGGCGCTGGAGCAACTCGACGAGGTTGTCGTGCTCCGCAATCAAGAGGGCGCACAACAATGACCTTGACAGGTCGCGCGGCACGTCCTAGTCTGGCGGCTCACGCATCGAAGCTGTCACATGATGTACCGGGAGAAGGCATCATGAAGGAACAGGCAAAACCCATTCTTGTCATTGGCGGGGGTATCGCAGGGATGACCGCGGCTGTGGAAGCGGCCGAAGTCGGTTATCGCGTCATCCTTGTCGAGAAAGAGGCATACCTTGGCGGTCGCGTGATGCGCACGCACCGGTATTTCCCCAAGATGTGCCCGCCGACTTGCGGGTTTGAGATCAACGTTCGCAGGATAAGGCAGAACCCCAGGATAACCGTTCATACGCTGGCCACGGTCGAGGACATCTCGGGCAGCGCGGGCAGCTTCAAAGCTCGCATCAAGATCCGGCCGAGGTACGTCACCGGAGAGTGCTCGCTGGATGATTCCGTCGCGGAGCAACTCACCTCCGAGCGGGCCAACGATTTCAACCTGGGGATTGGCAAGACGAAGGCGCTCTATCTGCCGCACGACATGGCGTATCCCGCCGTTCATGTGCTCGATCGGGAGGCGCTGTCCGACGCGGATGTCGCGACACTCCAACAGGCCTGTCCTCCTGGCGCGATTGATCTCGATATGAAGGAGCGGGAGATCCAGGTCGAGGCCGGAGCCATCGTCGTTGCGACTGGCTGGCGGCCTTACGACGCTGCGAAGATCGACAACCTGGGCTTCGGGCAGTGCCAGAATGTCATCACGAACGTCATGATGGAGCGGTTGGCCGCTACGGGGGGGCCGACCGGCGGGGAGATTGTTCGGCCGTCGGACGGCAAGAAGGCGGAGAACGTGGCGTTCGTGCAGTGCGCCGGATCGAGGGACGAGAACCACCTGCCGTACTGCTCGGCTGTCTGCTGCATGGGTTCGTTGAAGCAGGTTCGGTATATCCGGGAGAAGAACGAGGGTGCCAAGGTCACCGTCTTCTACATCGATATCCGCACGATCGGCAGCCTGGAGAAGTTCTACTACGACATGCTGGACGACGAGAACGTCACGTTCGTCAAGGGCAAGGCGGCCAAGATAACAGAGGATGCCGAGAGCCAGGACCTGCTGCTCGACGTGGAAGACACCTTGTCCGGGGAGATTCTGCACCAGAGCTTCGACATGGTCGTGCTCGCCACCGGTGTTGTTCCCACTACGGCCGACGTGAAGATCCCCTTCGAGATTGGGTACGACGCATACGGGTTTGTTGACGGCGCCACGGGTGTCGCAGGCGTGTACGCGGCAGGCTGCGCGAACCGACCATGCGATGTTTCGCGAGCGACAAAGGAGGGGACCGCGGCCGCACTCAGGGCGATCCAGTGCCTCAAGAGAGGGGATTGACCTCATGGAAGACAAGATCGGCGTTTTCATCTGCACCGGCTACGGCATCGCCGAGTCGCTCGATGTCGAGGCGTTGTCCAAGGTCGTGACCGGCGAATGCGGCGTGCCGTTCTGCAAGACGGTGGAGGCCTGCGAAGGGCCGGCCCTGCACTCGGTCAACGAAGACATTCGGGCCGAAGCTCTGAACAAGGTGCTCGTCGCCGGGATTTCGCCGCGTCGTTATGCGCATGACGCCTTTCCGGATGATGTGATCGTCGAGAAGCTCGGTCTGCGAGAACACGTCGTCTGGTGTCAGCCGCCGGGCGAAGAAGATACGCAGATGATGGCGGAGGACTACCTCCGCATGTACATCGCGAAGCTCAAGAAGATGCAGCCTTTGGAGCCGTTTCACCCTGAGGAGGCCATCGACAAGAGCATCCTGGTCGTCGGCGGCGGCATCACCGGCATGACGGCGGCATTGGAGGCGGCGAAGACGGGATACGACGTCCGACTGGTCGAGAAGACGGACAAGCTGGGCGGCTGGCTGGCCAAGCAGCACAAGTCCGTTCCGACGAAACCGCCGTATCGGGAGTTGGAGGAGACGGGCGTTGACGCGCTGACTGCCGAGGTCGAAGGGAACCCTCGGATCAAGGTGTACAAGTCGGCCGCGACGGGCAAGATATCCGGTGCGCCCGGGCTGTTTGATGTCACACTGAAGCCGGCGGACAACGGCGACGGCAAGACGCTGGACACGTTCCGCGTCGGGGCCATCATCCAGGCGACCGGTTGGAAGGCGGCCGATCCGCGCGATCGCCTGCCCTACGGCAAGGTTGAAGACGTGATTCGGAACGTGGACCTGGAGGAGATGGTCAAGGAGCACGGTCGAATCACGCGTCCTTCCGACGGCAAGGAAGTCAAGAGTATCGCATTCATCCAATGCGGCGGTTCCAGAGACAAGGAGCATCATTCCTATTGTTCGTCGATATGCTGTTTGACTTCGCTGAAGCAGGCGTTGTACCTGCGGGAGAGCGACGCCGACGCCAAGGCGTACATCTTCTACGAGTTCCTGCGGACGCCGGGGCACTACGAGGACTTCTACCGCCGCGTACAGGAGGATGACGGCGTGTTCCTGACGCGGGGTGATGTCACGGAGGTGACGCGTGATTCGGATGGGAGCCTGGTCGTCACTGCCCGTGACACGATGCCCGGCGAGCAGATGCAGGTGAAGGTGGACCTGGTCGTGCTCGCGGCCGGGATGGTGCCGAATGCTGCCGATGGCGAGGCCATCCGCGCGCTGAAGGACGCCAAGGTGACCGCGGAGAAGGGCGAATCCGAAGACCAGAAGAAACAGGCTGCGGAGAAGGTCGAGCAGCTCCAGCACCACGAAGGCACCGAGGTACTGAATCTCGAGTATCGGCAGGGGCCCGATCTGCCCGCGCTGAATTACGGCTTCCCGGATTCGCATTTCATCTGCTTCCCCTACGAAAGCCGGCGCACCGGGATTTATCCCGCGGGCGGTGTACGGCAGCCGATGGACGGCGTCGGCAGCCGGGACGATGCGGCGGGGGCGGCATTGAAGGCGATTCAGTGTGTTGAGATGATCTCCCGGGGAGAGGCGGTTCATCCTCGTGCCGGGGACAAGTCCTACCCAGACTTCCTCATGCAGAGATGCACACAGTGCAAGCGTTGCACCGAGGAGTGTCCGTTCGGCGTGCTCAACGAGGACGAGAAGGGCACGCCGCTGCTCCAGGCGACGCGGTGCCGCCGTTGCGGCGTGTGCATGGGCGCCTGTCCGGAGCGAATCGTCTCCTTCAAGGACTACTCCGTCGAGATCGTCGCGTCGATGATCAAAGCCATCGAAGTGCCGGACGAGGACGAGGAGAAGCCGAGGATCCTGGCGATCCTCTGTGAGAATGATGCTTTCCCGGCGATGGACCTCGTGGGGCAGCATCACTTGCGGTACAACCCCTATGTTCGCATCGTTCCAGTCCGGTGTCTGGGTTCCCTCAATACGGTCTGGGTCACGGAGGCCATATCGGCCGGATACGACGGGATCATCCTGATCGGCTGCAAGTACGGGGACGACTATCAGTGTCACTTCATCAAGGGCAGTGAGTTGACGGTCGCCCGTAGTGAGAATATCCGAGAGAAGCTGAAGCAGATGGCGATGGAAAACGAACGGGTCGAGCTTCACGAGTTGCAGATCTCCGAATACGCGAGGCTCCCGCAGATATTTGACAAGTTCCAGGAGGTGATCGACAAGTACGGCATGAACCCGTTCAAGGGCATGTGACGCGGGGGGCGGCTGGAGGAAACATGACAGGGGAGACTCCCGAGCAGGCTTCGCCGAGTGAGCGGGAGATAGAATCGCGGGCGAGTCCGCGAGTTGCTCCCGTCCATTCCGCCGCAGCCGATGCCCCTGTCGGCCGGGATTCGGTTTGGGTCGAACCGGACCTCGATTTCATCCGAACGCTCCGCCGCCAAGGCGGCAATACCCTCAAGAAATGTATTCAGTGCGGCACGTGCTCGGCAACGTGCGACATCTCGCCGGATGCGGCACCCTTCCCGCGCAAGGAGATGGCCTGGGCGGGTTGGGGGATGAAAGACCGCCTCCTTGCGGATCCCGATATCTGGCTCTGTTATCAGTGCAATGATTGTTCGACGAGATGCCCGCGCGGCGCCAGGCCCGGAGATGTACTCGGAGCCGTCCGGCAGGCGTGCGTGCGTCACTACGCGATTCCCCGTTTTCTCGGCAGATGGGTGAGCCAGCCCCATTGCATTCCGCTCCTCTTGGGCATACCGGCTGCCCTGCTCACGCTGGCCCTTGCTGTCAGGGATCCGATTGAAAAAGCGCTGGGCATCTCCAGGCAGGCCGGCAAGAGCATCGTGTATGCCTATTCCAGCCTGTTTCCTCATTGGCTGCTCAACACCTTCTTCGCGTTCTTCAGTGTTCTGGCGATCCTCGCAATCGTGGGTGGGATCGCGAGCTTCTGGCGGGCTATGAAGGCGGCTGCCCCGCACGATCGAATCGCCCGGCCCGCCAAGGCCTTGCTTCCGAGCATCGCAGCGACGCTGAAGAGCATCGTGACGCACGACAAGTTCGCATTGTGTACGAAGTCGCGTCCCCGGCAAGTATCACATTTGTGCGTCTTCTATGGTTTCGCCGCCCTCACGCTGGTGACAATCTGGGTAATAACCGCCCGGTATAACCCCCTTATTCAAGGCGACTTCATTTACCCCTTCGGCTTCTGGAATCCGTGGAAGGTCCTGGCGAATCTGGGCGGCCTCTCCCTGGTCGTCGGTTGCCTCCTGATGATCTACGATCGCCTGAGAGGGGGCAAGCAAGCGGACGGCGGGAGCTACTTCGACTGGTCGCTGCTCGCAATCCTGCTGCTTGTGGCGATTACCGGTTTCATCACGGAAGTGTTGCACTACCTGCGGTTGGAACCCCATCGACACATCGCCTACTTTATGCACCTGACCTTTGTCTTGGTGGTCCTGATGCATCTGCCCTATTCAAAGCTGGCCCATCTGGCATATCGCGGCGCGGCGATGGTCTTCGCCGAGCACATTGGCCGGGAGGGAGAGCGAAAGCCGTCGTCCACCGAGGAGACCCGCGTGCAGGACCGTGAACGAGAGGATGAGAACGATGCCGGAGAACCCACAGCGAAGCCGTAATGGCACGCTCCTCGTTGCCGTTCCGGTGGTGGTCATCTTGCTTCCACTTGCATACAGTATCGTCTCTCCGATCTTCGCACACGATGATGCGACCGCTCCGGGGTTTCTTGAAATGCCAGATTCGCAACATGAGCAATGCGTGATGGACACCGCCTACATGCGCTTCCATCACTGGGAGCTTCTGAAGGAAATCAGAGAAGAGGTTGTCCGGTACGGAATACGGGGCGACGTGGGCTTGAATGCGTGCAAGGACTGCCACACGAGCAGGGAGGGATTCTGCAATCGATGCCATGAAGCCGTGAGCCTGTACCCCGACTGTTGGGGATGTCATTACTATCCGTGAGCGACAGTGCGACCGCGTGGAGTAAACAGGAACGATGGACAGGCGAGAGTTTCTCAGAACCGGTGCCGGCGTCTTGTTGACGGGGGCCTCCTGCGCCTATGCGGCACGCCTGCTGACAGTGTCAGTCGGTGGTGCGGCAAAGCCTCCGGACACTTTGTCGAAGCGCAGATGGGGGATGGTTGTCAACCTGAACAAGTGTCGGCAGGGCTGCACCGCCTGTCTGAAGGCGTGCAGGGAAGAGAATAACGTCGCCTACCATGGTGACAGCCGCTGGGATATACACTGGATCAGAAAAGCTGCTCTCAAGGAGAAGCACGGAGGTGATGCCGCGGAGCAGTCGGTTATTCTGTTGTGCAATCATTGCGACAAGCCGCCGTGCGCGCAGGTGTGTCCCGTGCAGGCAACCTACAAGCGCGACGACGGCATCGTCATAATCGATCACCACAGGTGCATAGGGTGCAGGTATTGTGTTGTGGCGTGTCCCTATAATGTCCGCTACTTCAACTTCAAGGAAACCGAGGAATGGCCCAACAAGGACCATCCCAAGAGGTCACACGGGGTGGCGGAGGGATGCACATTGTGCGCCCATCGCCTGGACAGGGGCGAAAGCCCGGCGTGCGTGGAAGCGTGCAAGAAAGCCGGCGCCGGGGCCCTGGTCGTGGGCGATCTGAACGATCCGGAGAGCCGCATCTCCGGGTTGATCTCCGGCAATCCCGTCAAACGCATCCGTGAGGATCTCGGCACAGAACCGAAAGTCTACTACATCGGTTTGTAGACGCGTGCCTGTGAGGTGTCATATGGAGATCCAGTTTGAGAGCATTGAGGGGCGGTCGGTCCGGTACTACATGGTGTTAGCCGTTCTGGCAGTGCTGGCACTTGCCGGGCTCACTGCGACCTGGTGCGCCAGCGAGAACGGACTCTGGATGACAGGCATGACGAACCGGGTCCCATGGGGACTCCAGATTGTCATGGCCGTCTACTACATTGGGCTGTCGGCCGGGTCTCTGGTGATCTCGGGCCTTTACGGCGTCTTCGGCAAGCTGGAGTACAAACCATTCGCGAGGCTGGCTGTTTATCTCGCCATGCTCTTTCTCATAGCGGGCCTTCTGTCTATCCTCACCGATCAGGGAAGGCTGGACAGGGTCTTCGTCGAGCCCTTCGTACACTTCAATCTTCAGTCGATGTTCTCGATCAATCCCCTGCTGTACAACGGTCATATTCTGATCTGCGTTATTTACCTCTGGGCGCTGTTCAACGAAAAAACAAGATTGACGAAGGTCGTGGCCACGCTGGCGTTCGGGTGGGCGTTTTGCGTTCACACCGGCACGGGGGCGATTTTCGGATTCGGGGCCAGGGTGCTCTACGAGTCGCCCTTACTGCCGGCAGCGTTCGTAGCCGCCGCGATGGCCTCGGGCACGGCCTTTATGATCGTGATGATAGTCGCGCTGTTCAAGATCACGAAACGGCATGTTGACGATGAGCTTGTGTTGTGGCTGGGGAGATTCCTGGCTGTCTGCCTTCTTGTGGTTGTATACTTCCTGGCGGTGGAGAATGCATACCGAGCCTATGTTGTTGAATTGCGTGACGCCGCCATGTATTACCTTTTCAGCGGTTTTCATAGTGTGCTTTTCTGGGGTGGGCTTATTTTGGTCGGCTGTTGCACTCCACTATTGATACTTTTCAATCGAACGGCGGGAAAGTCTGTTCCTTGGGTTGTCTTTGCGTCCGTGTTGGTTGTGTTCGGCGTCCTGTGCGAGAGGTACGTGATCGTGCTTCCCGGGTTGACACACCCGCCGGATCTTTTCCCGGGTATGGAAATCGCCGGGTCCGGGATCGAGGAGGGAATCGCAAGCTACTCGGTGAGCTCGATCGAGGTGGTCCAGGCGCTCGGCGTCCTGGGAATGATCGGCTTCCTGTTTGTTTGGGGCTTGAAGACGTTCAAGTTGCTCCCGACAGGGGCGAGGGTCCTCCGTCGATCCTGAACAGCACGTGCGTGAAGACCGCGAGACGATCGGCAGCCCAGCGATTATTGTTGAGCGAGGCACTGCGGCGAACCGGAATCGGCTTCGTCGACAGCGCGAGCGACAAGGTCGTAGTCCTTGCTGTGCGTGCACCGAACCGTGACGAAGCTCCCGGGCCCGTAGCCGCCGTCTTCAACGAGGACGATGCTGTCGACTTCGGGGGCTTGGCCTTGGTGACGTGCGGGGCTTCCGGCGTCCTGCGGATAGTCGTCAATCAGAACGCACATCCGATCGCCGACGCGCGACGCGGCCCTGGCGAAAGCAATGTCCTGCTGGGCGAGCATGAGAGCCTCGACTCGTGCGTCGATCACGTCAGGGGGCAGTTGTGTTTTGATCCGGCCGGCCGGCGTGTCCGGTTCGTTGGAATAGGGGAAAACGCCCATGGCGTCAAAGCCGAATTCCTTTACGAATCCCAGGAGTTCCTCGAATGCGGCGTCAGTCTCGCCGGGGAAGCCGGCGATGAAAGTCGTTCTGATCGCAACCCCCGGGATTCGCGTGCGCAACTTCTGAAGAAGCGACTCGGTTTCCTTTCGCGTAACCCGGCGGTGCATCGCCTTGAGAATGCCGTCATTAATGTGTTGCAGCGGCAGGTCGATGTACTTCACGACGCGGTCGAGGTCGGAGACGGCCTCGATCATCTCGTTGGAGAAATCGGAAGGATAGGCGTACATCAGGCGGATCCACGCGATGCCGCTGAGGCTATTCAGCTCGCGAAGAAGGCCGGCGAGGCCCGGTTCGTAGCCGATGTCGCGGCCGTAGCTGGTCGTGTCCTGACCGATGAGATTGAGTTCGACCGTGCCGTCCTCGGCGAGTTCACGGGCCTCGGCGAGAATCTCCTCGATCGGCTTGCTGTGCATCGGGCCGCGGATCAGCGGGATCGTGCAAAACGTACATTGCTGATCGCAGCCTTCGCTCACACGGAGGTAGGCGTAGTGCGGCGGCGTCAAGCGAAGCCTCGCCCTGTCTGACTGATTTGCGCCTTTCCACGAGGTCGGGTGATAGTCTCCGAGCCACACTGTGCGGTCTGCCATGTCGTGAGCATCATGCCGCAGCACCGCCTTAACGACGTCGCGACGATTGTTGACGCCGACGAGCGCGTCGATCTCCGGCACCTGCTCGATGAGTCCGCGGCCGTCGCGTTGGACGAGGCAACCGACGACGATGATTCGCTTGATCTCACCTTTTCGTTTGGCCTCGGCGGCCTCTTGTATGACTTCCAGAGCTTCATCTCGGGCGGCACCGAGGAAGCCACAAGTGTTGATGACCCTCACGTCTGACTGCGCCCCTTCGCCAATGAGCGGACATCCGGCCTCCGCGAGGAGCCCGAGCATCTTCTCGGAGTCGACGAGGTTCTTGGGGCAACCCAGTGACACGAACGAGACACTTGGTTTCGTCACAGGCGATACTCCGTACGGGTGATTCGCGGGTGATCCATAGCATCCTACGGTAGCTTGAGTTCCTCTGCAGCGGCCGACGCCCGGGTCGGCCGTCGCAGACAACTCGCGCTCCTCGTCGGCCACGGGGGGGGGGGGCGACGCTACTGCGGACGTCCGACACAGGGGTCGGACACCACTTCTTGATCCCTCAATCCCTTGATCCCCTCAGCCGCGGCCGGAGGCCGCGCCTATCGCCGTTCGTAGACCCAAGCGACCGCGAGATTCCCTCGGCAAACCGTGTGGACGACCTCGAACCGGGCGGCGAGCGAATCGAGCGGCGGGTGGTCCGGCGGCCTGTCGCCGTAGCCGAGGAGGTTGTTGATGTGCAGCAGGACGAAGTCGGCATCCTCGATCGACGGCGCGGGCGGAACTGCGTCGCTGTCGGCCGAGAGGCCCCTGCGCACGAACATGTAACGCGGTTCGGACGGCAGTACGTCGTCCACCATCTGTCCGGGCTGATCCTCCCAGAGAAAGCTGACCACACGATCGCCGGGTCGGACGCGCGGGTCGGTGTTGCACCACCGGATGAGTGACTCCACGCCGTCGCTAGGTGTTTGGATGAGATTACGGTATCCGCGTGATTCCGCGCCGAGCCAGCGGTCATGCACCAGGTCATAGCCATGAAGATGGAAGTAGGGATACGCCTGTTGGACCTTCGCCCCGAGGTGTCCGAGGAGTGCCGCGACGACGAGCCAGCCTACCTGGAGACGGAGATGCCACCGGTTCAGCCCGCGAGCGATCGAGACGATGAGGGCCGCCGTCATGACCATGATGAGGGGGTAGACGCCCATGAGGTAGAACGTCTGTCTCAGCGGCAACAGGCAGATCGCGGCGATGTAGAGGACAACCGGCCAGGCGCAGGCCCTCCAGGCAGCGTCGCGGCGGCTACTGAGGATGCCAAAGATCAGGGCGGCAAGGGTGAGCACGCCGAGAGGCACAGTAAGCTTGATGATCAGGATGCCCGCATACAGGCGGAGGTGGTCGATCAGCAGGACCATAGGCGCTTGGCCGTCCCAGCGGAGCATCCGGCGGGCGAACTCACGCAGGATGTCGTGCTCGATGAGATGGACGGGCATGAGCGTGCAGAAGGTGATTGCGGCGAACACGACCATACCGAACACGCGAGCAAGGCGCCCGCGAGCCAGGACGCGATTTCGCAAGACAAAGAGGGCGATCACGACCCAGAGCCCGAAGAGCACGGCCCAGCCGAAAACGGCGGCGAGCTTTGAGACGTACGCCGTGACCGCAGTGGCGCTTATCAGGAACACGCCCGCGAGGAGCAGGCTGTGTAGGCGTTTGATCTGGCCGTGGGGAGAAGGCCTGCCGACGTGCTGAGGTGGGGGCGTTGTCCACGCGAGCACCGGGAAGACCACGAAGAGCCCGATCGCGAAGGTCTTGGCGCCCAACGCCATTGCCAGCAGAACGGCCGCGAGCATCCACGAGGATGCGTGCGGCTTTCGTAAGTATCGCACAAACGCCCACATCACAAGCGTTGTGGTGCAGGCGAAGAAGACATCCCCCTCCGTCATCGAGATCCGCGCGAACGAGAGAAAGTATGGAGAGAATCCGAGCAAGACGGCGGCAAGCAGGCCGACGGCAGGCCCGAACAACATGCGGCCGAGGGCGGCGGTGGCGAGGATCGTCAGTCCACCGATGGCGAGGCTGACTGCCCGGGAGGCTGCGAGGTCGTCACGCCCCAGGATCGCGTAGGCCAGCGCATTAACGTACATCGGCAGGCGCATCTGTGAGGCGTCCAGTGTGGGCTCTTCCCCGGTGAGTGGATGGTGCTGAAGGCCGACGGCGATTTCGTGGTCGACGTGTTCGTCCCAGAGCGTCTCGATGTGTCCAGCCGAACACCAGCCGAGAACGACGGACGCCACCGTCACGATCAGCGTGACGGGGATGACAAACCGGGATGCGGCTTCACGAATCATGATGGGCGACGCAGCGAACAATACAGCGCAAGGCAGGCAGCGACCAAGTCCGCGAGCCCCCGGCCTTGTTCGCGTCTAGCGGGGTGGCATGGGTAGGCTCTGCCGCCTGCGGCGGCGCTTACCCGTGCTTCTCCACCCGGGCTCGACACGGGCCAACCGGTTCGGCTTCGCCTCACGGCCTACCCTTTTCGTATGGCTCAAAGGCCAGGCAAGTCGGCCCATGCCACCCCAGTCATGTGCTGAACACGTACAAGATCGGGGGCTCCTCCGTTACGACCGCGAGGCAATCGCATGGGCGAGCGGGTTGACGAGCATGGGCACAACACGGTCGGTCGCCCATTCCTCGGCATGGGCCGTCAACTCGCGGTGGGCGTCGAGCAGGGAACTCGACTCGGCAAAGCCCCAATACCTCCGCAGCGTCAGGAGCACGCTTAGCGGTTGGACGTCGTATTGGCGCGTTCGGACTTCGTAAGTGGACGTGCGACTCTTGATCTCGATGTAAGCCTGGGTATCACAACTGTCGCTGATCGACGCACCGAGAAACGGCTGCGTGTCGATCGTGTGCCGCACGTCCGGGTGGTTCAGGATGCCGGCAAGCGGCCCGTCACCCAGCAGGGTATCGGAAACAAGCTGATCGTGGTTGCCGCGGTAGTCCAGGTCAAAGCCGTACACCACTTCGAGGTGATCGTAATCGAGCTCACCGAGGGTCAGGTGATAGGGCGCCATTTCCAAGACCACTTGGCCAAGCCGTTCGGCGTCTTCGGTCAGAGGCGGGTTGTGGAAGCCGAGCCGGATAGCTGACTCATCGAGCCGCAGCCATCGCCTGGGACCGTTCTCCAGGTCCTCTTCTTCCAGAAGCAATGATCCGTCGTCTTGACGTCGGAGCTTCCGCATCGCGGGAAACTCGCGTTTGATCCCATCGAAGAAGTGCAGCACTGTCTCGCGCTCAAGGCCCAGATCGAGCTTGAGGAACAGACGGGTGGCGACGTGGAAGTCATCGCAGTGTGTGCCGAATGCAAAGTTCATCGTTCAATCCCTCCGGGAGACGGCCGCGTTTTCGGACCTTCACGCCGGCCATATTATGCGGGTTGGCCACCACCGCATCAACGGGTAGGTGTCGAGGAAGTGATTTCGGAATCAGGCGTCGAGGCGGGGGATCGCGTGAGGGATCACTCGGCCTCTCGATCAGGATCGACCAGGTCTTCGCGAAGATGGGGGGGCGGGGGCAAAGCGCTTTCGCCGGGCTTCGGAGAAGAGGCCTCTTCACGCTCTTGATCGGCTCGATGTTCTTCGAGCATGCGCCACAACTGTTCGGTGACCTTGTCGACGCCCATGCCGCTGACAGCGGAGATCCCCATCGTGTGATCCGGCATCTCCTCCGCGAAACGGGCCAGCTCCGGCGGATCAGGCCGGCCGGCGAGATCGAGCTTGTTCGCGACGATCAGTTCCGGCTTTTTCGCGAGGGTGGGGCTGTACTTCTCCAGCTCGTTGCGGATCGTCCTGTATGCGCTGGCGGCGTCGGGCTGACCTTCCATCGGGAACAGGTCAACCAGATGCAGCAGGACGCGGGTGCGTTCGATGTGTCGGAGAAACTGATCACCCAGACCGGCGCCCTCATGGGCACCGGGGATGAGGCCCGGGACATCCGCAACAACGAAGCGGCGATAGCCTGACAGAGCGACGATGCCGAGGTTCGGAACAAGCGTGGTGAATGGGTAGTCGGCAATCTTGGGCTTGGCTCGCGAGATTCGCGAAAGCAGCGTGCTCTTGCCGGCGTTCGGCATCCCGATGACGCCAACATCCGCGATGAGTTTCAGCTCGAGCCGGAGCCATCGCTCGACACCCTGGCCGCCGGGCTGGGCGAATCGGGGTGTCTGGTGAGTCGGCGTGGCGAAGCGTGCGTTGCCGCGTCCGCCCTTCCCGCCCGGCGCAATGCATATTCGCTCGCCGGGCTCGACCAGGTCCTTCAGCAGGACGCCGGTGCCTCGGTCATACACGAGCGTGCCCGGTGGGAGGCGAACGATCTCGTGCTCCCCGCCCTTGCCCGAACGGTCGGCGCCCATGCCAGGCTGCCCGTTCTTTGCGGTCCAGTGGTGGTGGCCGGTGAAATCGACGAGGGTGGAGAGCTGTGCGTCCACTTCGAGGAAGACGCTCCCACCGTCGCCGCCGTCGCCGCCGTCCGGTCCTCCCTTGGGAACGCGTTTCTCACGCCGAAAGCTGACGCAGCCGTCGCCGCCCTTGCCGGATCGGACGCAGATTTCCGCTTGATCAATGAACTGCATCAGCAGTCCTTTACTGCATGGGGAGCGGCTGAGGCCTTGTGGGACTGAGGAAGGAGTCTCTTCTTAGCGAGGATACTGCCGAGGCCGCAGGAGAAGCGTATCTTTCAAGAACAACAGTTTTTAGCCCGGCGATGGGCCGGCGACGTGCGAGAACGTGCCCCCCGGCCAAGGCCGGGGGCTCTTGGGGGGTCGCCACCCGCCTTGCGTTGTGCCGCTAGTTGTCCGCGGCGACCAGCGGCTCGATCGAGATCCGCTTCCCATGGAATACAACTTTGCCGTCCCGTAGCGCGAAGAGCGTGTCGTCTCGGCCGCGGCCCACGTACATGCCGGGCTTGAACGGCGTGCCGCATTGGCGGACGAGGATCGTGCCCGTGGTTACGGCCTGGCCATCGTATCGCTTGACGCCCCTGAACTGCGGTCCGCTGTCGCGTCCGTTTCGAGTGGACCCTTGTCCCTTCTTATGTGCCATCGTCAGTTCCTTCCGTTATGGCTTCGGCCGACTCACAATCAGGCCCTCGGCCATTTCACTGATCCGCCGCCACACTGGTGTTGAAAGCTTCCTGCAGGAAGCTCAACGCATCACCCACGTGATCGGGCCCGGCTTGGGCGTCGCGGATCTTCGCGTCTTCAAGTCACCCGGCAGCGCGTAAGGCATCGCCAGGGTCTTGCGCAAGATGAAGAACTCCGGATTGTCATCCGGCGTTTCATTGCCGTTCTTGTCGCCCGCCTTCTTCTCGGCGGCGCGCTTGGGGTCGTACTTGGGATTCGGCACCGTTTTTGTTTCGCCGGAGAGACCGCCAACATAAACCGTGAACTTGCTCACCCTGGGGTCGGGATCGCGGAAGATCGCGACGCTGGTTCTTGCATTGTCCCGTCCCTGCAACAAGCGGCCGATCGCCTCCACAGGCGAAGTCAAGAACGGGTGCGTCTTGGCATAGCGGTTCTTGATCGCCTCGAAGACCTTGGGGTGTACGCCGACGATCGCATCGTCGGTGGTGATGCGCGAGGCCTTGTCCGGGTTCGATTCGGCCTCCTCGGCGGTCAAGTCGGTTTCGATTTCGTTGACGCGGACGATTTCGGGATGGAAGTCCACGTCCTGATTCGTGTTGTTGGTCACGGTGTAGAGTATGTACCAATAGGTGGTGGGGCCCTTGCCCGTATCCACGACAATCCGCATGGGGGGGGTCGCCTTGAACGTCAGTTCCCACGAGATGGGAATCGGGCTTGGACCGATGTCGTCGGCTGCGATGCTGACGGCCGAGGCCATGGCGAAGAGTGTTGCACAACAGACTGTCGTTCGCATTCTGTTCACGGCATACCCTCGTGCGGTGCTGGCGCCTCAATCCCCCGGCGATCCCTCGTGGGGAATCGCTCCCGGTCATGGTGCGCCGAACCTCTTAGTGTAGCGGAGCCACGGGTCATGTCAACGGAACCTGCTCTCATCCGGTGGTGCGGCTGCGGGCCGCGAGGCCGGACGACGGTGGCGGGCGTGCCTGGCGGGCCATATCCCGACAACCTGGCACTCTCTACTATTATCGCGATCCGGTACGCCGGATTCAACCCATGGCCCCGAAGTTACCCCCATCGCGGGGCAGGACTACCCGGCGGGATCGGGAGAAGACTGGGGCTTGTTCGGGGGTCGTGACCGCGTAGCCGGGCTCCTTCAGGTATGGCTTTGCCGCTCATCGCGGTAACATGGGGGGGACGTTCGATTTTGTTCGACCACTCACGCGGCATCGGACTGAGCCTGCTCCATCGCAATGCGACCGCGTACGGGTTCCAGCGTCGGCCCTTGGCTATGACGCGACCAAACGGTTTGTGTGTTGCGAAGCAAGAGTCCGAAAACAGATGTTGCCGGCCCAGACGGTGGGTGGCATGCACGATGAGACAAGGAGGCCAGACAGGAGTTCATCTCATGACGATTGGAAGGGACAGACTGCGAAATCCGGTGATTCCGGCGATTTGCTTGTTAGCCCTGGCCTATTCTCCGGCCGCGGCTTGGGACGAGGACGGCCACATCATCATCACGCGGGCGGCATTTGTGAAGCTGCCCGAGTCGATGCCGCATTGGTTGCGGACGGCGGAAGTGCGCGCGCGGCTGGAGTACCTCTCCACCGAGCCTGATCGTTGGCGGGGCCAGCACAACGTGCATCTCGACCACATCAACAACCCGGACCATTACATCGACGAGGAGTCGTTGCATCCGTATGGCTTGAGCATCAAAACGTTGCCACTCTTCCGGCGAGAGTTCACCGACATCCTGGCGACGGAGCGTGCCTTGCATCCGGATAAGTTTGCCTCGTACGACCGCAGCCGTGATCGATCGTACACGCGTCTCTCGCCAGGGCTTCTGCCCTATCGCATCGCCGAGATCCAGTGGAGGATCGCGGGATGCTGGACGACGCTGAAGACCTACGAGAAGCACCCAGACCTGGTGACGCAGGACATGATCGACAATGCGCGGCAGAACATCATCTACCACATGGGCATCCTGAGTCACTACGTCGGCGACGGCTCGCAGCCACTGCACACGACGGAGCACCATCACGGCTGGGTCGGCCCAAATCCGAAGGGGTACACACAGGAACACGAGTTCCACCAGTACATTGACGGCGGGATCATCCTGCACCACGGCTTCACTCCCGAATCCGTGGCCAAGAAGGCGCTACCGCCAAGGACGATTTCCCAGGAAGACTATTGGAAGGAGATTGGCGCGTACCTTTACGAGACGTTCGAACAGGTCGAACCGCTGTATGCATTGGAGAAATCCGGTGAACTCCGCAGCGAGGCCGGCAAGCGGTTCATCGAAAACCGACTGCTAAGTGCCGGCGCGATGCTGTCCGGCGTGTGGAGCGCGGCTCATGAGGGCGCCAGGATCGACGAGTTTCGCGAGAACCAGCTTGAAGAGAAGAAACGCAGCCGGGAGCAGCAGAAGAAGAAGAGGATAGAGAAGAAGGCCGCCTGATGTTTCTTGATTCACCGTAGAGGCGGCGCGGGGCACTACCGAGACAAGAGGCATGCGCGATGTCAATTGAACAGGCGAAGCCGGTCGTCTTTCTTTGCGGCGGGCTTGCCCCCTCGGGAACGCGGAGCGCGTCGTCGTGAAGCTGACGGCTGAGCTGCTCGTTTCCGCCTACGTCCAGGGCGTCTTTCCGATGGACGTGGAGGGAGAAATCCAGTGGTTTTCGCCGGATCCGCGCGCCGTGATCCCGTTGGAGCAGTTCAGTATCTCGAAGACCTTGGCCCAGCTTTGCCGGCAGCGGTTGTTCGAGATCCGCATCAACACGGCCTTCCCTGAGGTCATGGATCGCTGCGCCAATCGTGAGGAGGGCACGTGGATTTCCCGCAAGATCATCGATGCCTACTGCAACCTCCACCGGCTCGGTCTGGCCCACAGCGTGGAGGCGTGGCGGGAGGGGCGGCTGGCCGGCGGACTCTACGGCATCGCATTGGGCGGCGCGTTCTTTGGTGAAAGCATGTTCTTCCGGATTCGAGATGCCAGCAAGGTGGCACTTGTCGCACTGGTCGACCGGATGCGGGCGAGAGGCTTTGCCCTGCTGGACGTGCAGTTCCGGACCAGGCACTTGCAGAGGTTCGGCGCAGTCGAGATTCCGCGCGAGGAATACCTGCGGCGTCTCGCCGCGGCCCTGAAACTGACGTGCCGCTTCGACGACCGGCAGCAGCGAGAACTATAGCGGGCGGCCCGGCGCAACGCAGCGCAACGGAAACGCCCCTGCGATGCCGAGCATTGCAGAGGCGTTTGTCTTTTCTCAATGTACTGATCAGCCGTGGGATGCCGAGGCCGTGCCATCGCACGATCCCGCCGCCCAGACGCGCCGCCATGACATCACACGACGCGTCCTGCTACTTGCCGGTCGGCAGGATGGCGTCCTTTGCGGCCTTGGCGATTCGGAACTTGACCACCTTCTTCGCCGGAATCTTGATCGTTTCGCCAGTGGCGGGATTGCGCCCCATCCGCGCTTTGCGCTTCACGAGGACGAGCTTGCCGACGCCGGGCAGGGTAAAGCCGTTCTTGGCTTCCTTGTAGGCCGTCGTGACGAGCGTATCCATGAACGCGACGACTTGCTTGCGGGTCATTTCGTTCTTCTCCGCAAGGTGGCTGATCAGTGTTGACTTACTCATCGCTTTCGTCTTGGCCATTATTGGCTCCTTGACCCTTGAAAGTATCATCCGTGGGGCCGCACCTTCGCGGCCCAACCGGGCGGCATCTTACGGTGTCGCCGGTCGAATACAAGATTATTGCTGTTTTTTTCTAGGTTTTTTCGGACCAAGGCCCAGAAAAGTGCCGTCTTCAGGGCTTTTCGGGGCCAGTGCCGCCCCCAAAACGGGCTTCTCCGCGCGGGAGGCCGGCCGCGTATCCTCAATCTACCCGCGAAATATCGAACACGAGCACGGCATACCCGTCGATCTCGAAGTGTTCGACCACAAGCTCAATCGTCTTGCCGGCAGGGAGATCGACGATAGCTTCGTCGCGTTTGGGCGGGTGCCACGCCCAGTCGTCGATGACCGGCTTGCCGTCGATCGTGACTCGGACGCCGTCGTCGCTCAACGTCATGATCTTCCACTTTCCGCTCGCCAAAGGCACACTTGCCTTGGCGATCATGCCGAAGTGATCCCGACCCAACTTGGCGCCCGCGAGTCTCTCATCGAACCCGAGATCGCCCGGCCCGCCCAGCTTGTACTTGAAGTCCAGCTTTTCGGGCTGAGCTGAGACGGCATTGTCCCGACGGGCCAATGCACGCCAACGCGGCAGGTCCTTTCGCGGATCGCAGTCGTCCGACCACTCAAAGAACACGGCGCTCCAGGCGACAGCGGCTAGGGAATTGCGGACAGTCTCCGAGTAATCACCCGCGGAAACGGAGAGCGAGTACGTGTGAACACCAGGCATCTTCGTGTTCACGACGTAGTGCCGCACACGATCCTCATCCGCGGCCGGCAGCAGCCTCCCCTCGACGCCGTCGCCCTTCACCGTGATTCGCGGCGGTTCGGGCATCCTGCGCAACTCGAATGTGTGAGACTGCCCCGAGCGCTTGATGAGGCGAATCAGCGGCGAGTCGTGATCCCAGGGGCCCCATTCCGTCATGATGATGTTCTCGCGGCCGCGCAGGTGTTTGCGGGCGCCAACCGGTCGTGTGTCGCCCAGGACGCGAAGGTCGTGAGCCTCGGACGCGGAAGCCTCAATCTTCGGCCGATGGACAACTCTCGCCTCTTCTTCGGCCTTCAACGTCAGCCCGACGCCGTCGATATCATTATCGCCAAGGACGACATCGCTCCTGCCGCGAAAGTGCATGGCGAGATCGTCACCGCGGAATGTGTTGCTCGCGACGATGTTTTCCGTGGAATCAGCGCCGTTCGCCGTGACCCACGGCAGCTTTGAGATGTTCTCATCTTTGTCCCACCAGAGGTGCACGCCGCACTTGTTGTTGTGGAACGTGTTGGCGACGATGCGATTGCCGCGGCCGTGCTCGATATTCACGCCGCCCCGTTCGAGCCCGTACCCCATGCCGCCGTTGTGCTCGAACGTGTTTCGCGCGATCAGCGTGTCCTGCGAGTAGCCGGCCCAGATGCCGCAGATGGCGTTGCCCGAGAGACGGTTGGCGATGAAGCGGTTGCGGAAGCTGAAGGTCATCTCGATGCCGTGGGCGGCGGCATCCGAGAAGTCGTTGCCAATCAGCAGGTTGTCGCTGTTGCCCCGGCGCTTGTGCCACGCGACCGGATGGGAGCCTACCTCGCCCAACGCCTCGTTGCCGGCATGTCCGAAGAAGCCGTCGCCGCAATGCGTGGCTGAGTTTTCCGCGATCAGGTTGCCGTTGTTTTGCTCGAACATGAGGATGCCGGCGGAATCCTGCCCGCGATTGTAAACGCCGTGGCTGTAGCCCCGAATGCAGAAGTCGCATGCGTTGCGGCTGATGACATTGTCGGACGACCGCCACATCGCGATGCCCCAGCCGGAGTTGAACGAGAAGTCGTTGTCGTAGATCTTCGAGTTGTTGACACGATCGAGGCACAGGCCATTCTGTCCTTGACTCACGTGCGATCGCCTCACGGTGATGCTCGTCGAGTCTTCGATGTAGATTGCTGCGCCGTAAAGCGTCAGCCATTCGTTCCGGTCGTTGTCGTGCGGGCGAAGCCAGTCTTCAACAGCCTCGGCCTCCGGCGTGGACACGAGTCTGGCGCGACGGCAATCGGAGGCGTCGCAATCTTCGATGACCAGCCCGTCGGCGCGGCTCGCCCGAATCCCGCACCAGTACCCGCTGATCCGCGCGCCGCGGATCGTGACGCCGGCGTGGCCGGCCAGGCTGATTCCGCAACCTCCGTACTTGTCCGGCGGCGTGCCCTTGGCGGCGCCGCGGAGAACCGACCCCTCGGCGAACTCCACGACGATGCTGGAGGCCGTGACATGAAGAACACCGTCGCCGTTCTTGTCTTCTATCGTCGTGTCGGGCGGGATCACCACCCTGCACGAGCGGGAGACGGCCGTGTCGTCCGCGCGAACGATCAGCGTGGGCGGCTCCTCGCCGCGGGCGACGGGAACCAGCAGCGCGGCTGTGAGCAGATGGGCGGCTACCGCCAGGTGTCGCATGACGTTCGTCCCCTTACTGGCACTCCGGGACCGCACTTCCACGCGGAAATCCGATTGGCATCGGGGAACGGTAGGACTCACGCCCGGACCGTCGAGCCCCACTCGGCGGAGACTTCCGCGACCGCTTTGACTGTGGCTTCGACATGCTCCTCGGTGTTGAACGGGCCGAATGAGAATCGCACCGTGCCGCGCGGGCTGGTGCCGTGGTGGTCGTGGATGAGCGGCGCGCAGTGGAGGCCCGTGCGCGTCTGGATGCCGTACTCGACATCGAGGACCGTGCCGACGTCGGACGGGTCGCAGTTCTCGATGGTGACGGAGACTGTCGCGACACGGTTCTCAAGACTCGTCGTCCCATGGATCGTGACGCCGTTCGTTTCCGAGAGGCCTTGCTGGAGCATGCCAAGCAGCGCGATCTCGTGGTCGTAGACCTTCTTCATGCCTCGCTTGGTGACCCAGTCGAGCCCGGCGGAAAGACCTGCGATGCCTGCGAGGTTCTGGGTGCCGGCCTCCAGGCGGTAGGGATACTCTTCGAGGTGGTATGGATGGGCGCTGTGGACGCCGGTGCCGCCGTAGATTGTGCCCTCGATTTCAGCGTCGTCGGCCACGCAGATGCCGCCTGTGCCGGTCGGGGCGAACAGGCACTTGTGTCCCGTGAACGCCAGGAAGCTGATGTGACAGCGAGCCATGTCGATCGGCAGGACGCCGGCGGTCTGTGCGGTGTCTACGGCAAACGGCACGCCTTCTTCTTTGCAGATTGCGCCGATGGCCTCGATATCCTGAACGACGCCTGTGACATTGGAGGCGTGGTTGACAATGACGAGCTTGGTGTTCTTCCGGATCGCCTTGCGGATATCTTCCGGGTCGAGATAGCCGTCACCGTCCGGTGAGACGTAGGTCGCTTCCGCCCCCTCTTTGACCTTGTGATTGACCGGCCGGATGACGGAGTTGTGTTCGAGCGCGGTCGTGACGACGTGGTCGCCCGGCCGGACGGTGCCGTTGATGATGAGGTTGAGGCTCATCGTGGCGTTCATCGTGAAGACGAGTCGATTCGGGTCCTTGGTCTTGCCTGCGTCTAGGAGGCTCTTGTTGAAGAAGGCGGACAGCTTTTGGCGGGTGGAATGGATCATCCGTTCGGCGCTGAGGGCGAGGTCGCAACCGGTGCGGCCGGGGTTGACGCCGTTGTCTCGGTAGAAGTCTCGGACGGCGTCATGGACGGCGTCGGGCTTGGGGAAGGAGGTCGCGGCGTTATCGAGGTAGATGATCTGCTCCATTATCGCATCCTCACCGGCTGGCGAACGGGTATGTTTTTCGGCGGTGTTCCACCGTATCAAGAGGGATTCTCAACAGGGACATTCTGTGAGTTTACCACGTCTGGCAGGGTTTGTGCCAGTAGGGCGTGGCTTGTGCGGCCTGTCCGGAGGGTGGTCTGGACGCGGCGACACTCAGAGGATGCGTCCTTCGGTCTCCCCGCGCCCAGGCGCGCCCGGCGGTTGTGCGATTCGCGGGAACAGGGGTCGCACTTGCCGCCGGCCTCGTGTATTCTCAGCAGCCTGAGAATGTGTGAACTGTTGTTCCGAAGCTTGGAGGATGGCGATGAAACGGATTCCTTTGCGAAGTCTCTCTCGTGTTGTGGTTGTGACGGCGCTTGCCGCCGTGTGTCTCGGCGCAACGTGCATCCAGGTGTTCTTCCCCTGCGATGATGCCACGACCGTGACGATCAGGCTGATCAACGACAGCGAGACACAAACCGTCGCCCCGAACTTGGGGCTTTGCCCGAATGGGATGGCCAATCAGCCGCACTACTTCGTGAGCACGCCCCCGGTCCTCGCCCCCGGCGAAGAGACCACGTACACAGGATGCCAGATCGCGGGCTGTGGCGGCAACTGCGAAACGTACTCGACGGACTTCATGGTCGGCCTCTGCGGGTGGCAATATGGCCCGTCGGCGGACGACCTCACAGCAACGGAGAATCGCTTTGGCGGCCAGATCGGCATGCAGTTCAACTGCGGCGACACGATCACGCTGCGGTGGTGCGACGAGGGCGCGGCAGGCGGCACGTGGACCTCTGAAGTGCAGACCGCTCCCGGCAACGCCGCGCCGACCGCCGACTTCCAGAATCTCTGAGAACTCGGCTGGTACCGCGATTCAC
>JBDRKQ010000256.1:0-29241 GCA_043813895.1 Planctomycetota bacterium | reverse complement strand
GACTCGTTCGCGATGATCAACGGCGTGGCGATCAAGGGCGGCTATCGCGGCCTTGCCGGTGGCGGCGGCTCAGAAGATGATCGCGACATCGTGACATGGGGAACGATCCTCTCCGGCGACATCAACAACAATGACGGCCCGAACTTCGCCAACAACGACGAGAACTGCTACCACGTCTTCTATCACCCCAAGGGCCTGGGCCTGGACGACACGGCCGTCCTCGACGGCTGCACCCTCTCCGGTGGGAACGCGGATGGGGGCGCCGGCCACAGCAATGGCGGAGGGATGCACAACGACAACAACAGCCCGACGGTGACCTACTGCACCTTCAGCGGAAACGAAGCCTTCGACTTCGGCGGTGGGATGGAAAACACCAACGACAGCAACCCGACGGTAGCCAACTGCACCTTCAGCGGAAACGAAGCCGGCACCGGCGGCGGGATGTTCAACACCAACGACAGCAACCCGACAGTAACCCACTGCGACTTCAACGGAAACGAGGCCTACTTCGGCGGTGGGATGTGCAACAACAGCCCCCCGACGGTAGCCAACTGCACCTTCAGCGGAAACGAAGCATATCTCGACGGCGGTGGGATGTGCAACCGCAACAGCAACCCGACGGTAGCCAACTGCACCTTCAGCGGAAACGAAGCATATTTCGACGGCGGTGGGATGGACAACTACTACAGCAACCCGACGGTAGCCAACTGCACCTTCAGCGGAAACGAAGCCTACTTCTCCGGCGGTGGGATGGACAACTACTACAGCAACCCGACGGTAGCCAACTGCACCTTCTGCGGAAACGAAGCCTACGACGACGGCGGTGGGATGTACAACCACAACAGCAGCAACCCGACGGTAGCCAACTGCACCTTCTGCGGAAACGAAGCCGACGCACACGGCGGTGGGATGTACAACTACAGCAGCAACCCGACGGTAGCCAACTGCATCCTGTGGGGTAACTCGTCGGTAACGGATCCGCAGATCAGCGGCTCTGCCACTGTGACGTACAGTTGTGTCGAGAACGCCACGGTCTGGACGGGCGACGGAAACACCAACCTTGACCCGCTATTCGTCCACGCCCTGGGAGCCGATGGCACTGCCGGAACGGCGGACGATGACCTTCGCCTACAGACAGGCTCCCCGTGCATCGACGCGGGCAAAAACGCGGCTGTCCCGGCGGGCGTCACCACTGACTTGGACGACAACCCGCGCTTCATGGAAGACCCCGAGACAGTCGACACGGGCCTGGGCACGCCGCCGATCGTGGACATGGGGGCCTTCGAGTACTGGCCCGACTGCGACGGCAACAGTATCCCGGACGCCGTTGATATCGCCGATTGCGCGGGCGACCCGGCCTGCGGAGACTGCAACAACAACGACATTCCAGACGGATGCGACATTGATGCAGGCACCAGCCGGGACTGCAACGGCAACAGCGCGCCGGACGAATGTGACATCGCCAACTGCGCAGGCGACCCCGCCTGCACCGACTGCAACGCCAACGGTATCCCGGACGGATGTGACCTCGATGGCGGCGTCAGTAGTGACTGCGACACCAACGGCATCCCCGACGCGTGCGAAGCCGACACCGACGGAGACGGCATCATCGACGGCTGTGACAACTGCCCGGGCGACGTGAACAAACTCGATCCCGGGCAGTGCGGTTGCGGCGTGCCGGACACCGACACGGATGAGGACGGCGTGTCGGACTGTGAAGACAACTGTCCCGACGACGTGAACAAGGTCGATCCCGGCGCGTGCGGTTGTGGCGTGGCGGATACGGACGCGAACGGCGACGGCGTGCCCGATTGTCTCGACATCGACCTCTGCCCGGACGATCCGAACAAGACGAACCCTGGCACATGCGGCTGTGGCGTGCCGGATGAAGATGCGAACGGCGATGGCGCTCCAGACTGTCTCGACATCGACTTATGCCCCGACGATCCGAACAAAACGAACCCAGGCGTGTGCGGCTGCGACGTGGCGGACGACGACTCGGACGGCGACGGCATCCCAGATTGCATCGACGCCGATCCAGGCACGCCGGGCGGCCAGGCGAACCCGGATTCGACCGCGTGTGACGAGGATGATCTCCGCTGGTTCATATCGCTCCTACCGTTCAATCCGCTGCCGGCTTGCGGCATCGGCCTCTTCACTTGCCTACCGATGACGCTGATCGGCCTCGGCCTGATCCGCCGACGCATCGGCCGGCGGGCTCAGAGCAGATTCGCCGGTCGTGAGTGAGCTATCGGCGTCTCAGCCGCGGAGCGGTGGCAGATCGTAGCCCACGGCGCGAGCCGTGGATCAAAGAGGCCAACGAACCTTGCCCAGCCCCAGCGGGGCGACAGAACGTTCGCCCTGGCCGGCGCGCTTCTGCAGCCCTTGCAGGGCTCGAGAGGTTTCGCCGCCGCAGGGTCCCACGGCTCACACCGCGAGCCGGACGCTGCCGCTCTTCCGGAGCTGAAACGCCCGCTGATCGTGTCACGCACCCGCAGTCCCCGATGGCACGCGAGGAGGTTTGACAGATTCCAGGAACGCGGGTAGCCTTGCACAGTTCAGAGTAACACGGTAACGCACCCGCTTCGTCTGGCGGGCTCGGCGTTGCCGCCTGGGGTGTGCATCGGACAGACCATGCTTCACGACATCCACAAGCCGGCGTTGTTGGTGATGGCGATGATTCTGGTCGGAGGCTGTGGCAAGGGTACGGGCGGCCCGACCGTTCTCAACGCCAGGGCTCAGCCGTACGTCCCCGACTTACCCGTCCCGATCAAGTTCGAACGAGACGAGCGTACCTCCCGCTACACCTACACTGCGGGCAACCGATCGGTGAAGGACATATACCAGGGCAAGACGGGTGCCCTGGCGGTACGCAACTTCTACGCACACAACATGCCCCTGGCCGGCTGGGAATTGGTCGACGAGGCGTTGCAGAACGCGGTCTATCTCCTGAACTACAAGAAGGGGGATGAACGCTGCGAGATCAGGATCGAGCGCACGCCGGCGGGTCTCCGCGGCACTTTCACGAGGATCCAAGCCACGATCGGCCGCGAGGGCTACGTTACGCCCACGCGTACCGGTGACTAAGACGCAATGAACCATGAAGACTGAAAGACGACAAGACTTACGCACAAACGAGCTTTCCACGCAACTGGATGAGATTGGCCAGTACGCCAAGAAGAATGCGATCGCGCTCACCGTAGCCGTGATTGCGGTTGCCGCCGTGACGGTCGGTGGCTTCGCCTATCACAATTCGCAGGAAAACCGCCGCTCCCATGCGTGGAATGAGATCGACAACTACGACCCCACACTCGAACCGGCGGAGATCGTGGCGAGCGCGGAGGCCGTCGTCGCCGACAACATCTCGCCCGAGATCACGGTCGCCGCGCTGCTCCGGATCGGCGACGCGGCAATGCAGGCGTACGCCGTGCCGGGTCTGAGTGAAGGCGACTCGGGCGACGCCGGTCCGTCCTCCAGCCCCAACTGGGCCGAGAAAGCGGAATCCGCCTACACGCGCATCTTGAACGACTTCGCAGACCAAGAGATCGGCGGCGGCCTGGCCATGATCGCCCTGGGCGTCCTGGCGGAGAACCGAGGGGACGGCGAGAATGCAAGAAAGTGGTACGACCGGGTTTTGAAGAACAAGCGACTGGCCGATACTCCGTTCCCACAGCAGGCCCAGTACCGCCTGAGCGGCCTCGATTCGCGGATGCAGCCGATCGAGTTTCCGCCGCCGATCGTCGGGCCGATGCCTGATCCGCCCGAGGTCGCCGAGGCGACCGCGCAGCCGAAGATCAAGCCTATCGATCCGCCGCCGTTCGCAAAGCAGGTCGTGCAGAAGGCGGAAGACCCTGCGTCTCAAAAACCGAAAGACGAGGCTGCCAAGGGCACCAACCCGCCGGCTGCCCCAAGACCTATTCCGACGACAATGCCGGCGGACCCTGACCAGACAGCGGTTCCGCCAGCCAAACAGTAGCCCCGGATCATCGTGATTCCCCGCCGCGCCCGCGGATGTTCGGGCCGCGTATCAGCAATGCCTGAGGCACTCTCACAATGCACTTGTGGCACGGGCGTCTCGCCCGTGACTCCCGCCGGGACGGTGGTGCCACAGGGGCTTTGTCAGAACGCCTGAGTGCCGGTTTTGGCCGCCACGCGAACCGCCGTTGGAGCCCTAACACGATGCGTCCGGACACGATTAAGACACGCGGGCTGCACGCCGGCATCCGCTTCGCACCTCGCGCTACGTTGGACAAGCAGCACAAACAGCAGTTCCAGGCGAAGTGCAACGAGGGCTTCGATTGGCGTCGGCAGGATTTTGCCCAAAACTCCTGGCAGCTTGTGAGCCCCCAGATAGATGGTGATCCGCGCAGCCAGCTCAAGCTCTCCGTCCACCCGGACGGGCTCAACTTCGAGGACTTCTTCCCAACGGGTCCGCTCGATCTGTTCTTCGACAACCTGAAGCTTGCGATGGAGTGCGTGGCGTCGGTCTTCAGACCGCGGATGATCATCGGTTCAGGCGTGGCCATCCGTCAAACGATGGACGCCGAAGACGGAGACGCGCGGATATTCCTGGGACAACGATGTCTGAACCTTGACGATCGTCTGGAGCCGCTCGGCCGGCCCGTGCATGCCGTGGGCCTCAAGATGCTCCTGCCGCCCCTGCCGGGAGAAGGGAAGCCGAAGTGGCACGCCGAGGTCAAAATCGAGTCCCTGGTGGAAGACGTCAGCCAGCTCTACGTCGAAGTGGACGCGCGGTGGGCCAACGCGGTGCCGTGGGACCCGCAAGCAATCATCGAACGCGTACGGACGGCGCACGCTTTCACTACCACGCAGATCATCGACTTCCTCAGCGGGTTGGGTCGGGGAAGTAACCCGCTGTAGAATCGCCGCGCGCTTCCTTGGCCAGAGATCAAGACTCGGCTCCGTCGCCCGACGTCACCGTTTCCCCACGGTAGGTGGTTCCCCGCCACGTCACGGACTTCCGCCCCCCCACACGCCGCATGGCGTTGGCCAGCACCCCAAGCCCGACAATCGCGCCGAGGGGATACATCAACCCATACAGCGAGCCGGATTGGCTCAAGGCATAGAACCGAACCATGACACTCGCCTCGGCCAGGCAGGTGACAGCGGCCGCCACCGATAGGGTCAGCCAGAGTGAATGCGGTTCCGCACCGACGGTCAGCGCGCACGCTGCGACGAAGAACGCCACCCAGGGCAGCAGGCCGAACGTCGCGACGGCAAGCATCGAGAGGAACAACTTGCGCAAAGTGCCGAAGCAGCCGTAGAAAATCCGCGTCCACCCAGCCCATATCTGCGGGAGCGTCGCGTACATGCGGACCTGGTAGAGATTCTCGTTCGTCACGACCCGCAGGCGCAAGCCGGCGCCCTTGGTCAGCCGCGCCATGTGCATGTCCTCGTTCACTTCCGCCTTGACCGGCTCGTGCCCGCCGATTCGATCGTAGCAGGACCGATTCATCAACATGAACGCCCCGTTGGCATAGGCTGCGGAACTCGCTTCATCGTTAACCTTGAGCGGATTGAACCAGATCATGAGGATGCCGCTACAGGCAGGCTGGATGACGCGCTCCCAGAAGCTGTCCGTCTGGTGTGTCGGCAGCACGGAGAGGAAGTCCGAACCGTTCTCCAGCGCGTACCGCATCGCCACCGTCAGCGCCCTCGGTGAAGTGTAACAACAGTCGGCGTCCGTAAAGCAAAGCCACTCGCCCCCGGCCGATGCCATGCCTTCCCGCATGGCGTTGTTTTTCCCGAACCAACCGTCGCGAAGTTCGTGAACGTGCACCGCGGTCAGCCGATCATCCCCCTCGGCCAGCCGGTCAATGATCTCGGCGGTCCGGTCAGAACTGCGATCGTTGATTGCCACCACCTGGAGCTCGGGGTAGTCCTGCTCCAGCAGCGATTGGAGACACGCTTCGATGTTGTCTTCCTCGTCCTTCGCCGCCACCAGGACCGTAAGCGCCGGCAATTCGGAGTTGTTGTCCGCGTGCATCCCCGCATGAATCGGCGGCAGGAGTCTCGTCGCTCTGGAGATCTGCAGGTGACGGCTCATCCACACGGCCAACGCCACGACCGTAATGCAGACCCAGATGTACAGAAGCAGGCTCACAGGCGGACTCTCACGTCGCAGGGTCACTGCGGAATGCGGGGGCTAAGAAACTACCTCAAAACGCCGTGAGACGATGCCAGTGCTATTGTGGCACCGGCACCGAAGCCGGTGGAATCACAGGCGGGACGCCTGTGCCACAATCCTGAGATAGTTCCTACGTTCCTCCAGCCAGCGCGGCCAGCATTCACGAGGCGTGCCGACTCAGCACAAGGGCCAACAGGATCAGCCAGAATCCGATCAGCGACAACTCCCGCGCAAGAGGCCGCAGGCGGAGCCGCAGCAACTGCACGACCACGTACTTCCGCATGATCATCCGCGTTCGATCCCGCGCCGACAGATACACGTACCAGCCCCAGAGGGAGCGACCGGTCACAACGACGGCATAGACCGCACAAACAACGCACAGCAGCCACCGCCACATCTCGAAGAGATCCCGGCCGCCGCCACTCATGGCGCCGCCTCATCTTCGGCGTCCTTCGATTTTGCAAGGCCCTGGAAGAGCGCACTCCCCAAGCGGACCATCGTCGCACCCGCCTCGATCGCCATCTCGAAATCGCCACTCATGCCCATCGACATGTGCTTGAAGTACTCGCCGACCGCACCCTCGCTTCTCAGGTCCTCGAAGACATCGCGCAATCGCTCAAAGCAAAGCCGCGTCTCATTCGGGTTGGCGCCCAGCGGCCCCATTGTCATCAGCCCGCAGAACCGGATTCCCGGCCACCCTAACAGGTGTTCGACGAGGTGTGGTACGGCGCCGACTGCGATTCCGAACTTGCTCTTCTCTGCGCTCGTGTTCACCTGGAGCAGGATATCCACGACACGCCCCACCTTCGTCGCCTGTTTGTGCAGGTCTTCTGCAAGCCGGAGACTATCGACGCTGTGAATAAGCTCCACCCACGGCACGACCTGTTTGATCTTGTTTCGCTGGAGGTGTCCAACCATGTGCCAACACGGTCGCACGATCCCCCGATCTCGCCGCCCGGTCAGGGCCGCCCTGCGATCGAGCGACTCCTGGATCATCCCCGCACGCTGGTTGAGCTGCTGCGCCCGGCTCTCGCCGAGATCGACGAGGCCAAGCTCCAACGCCTGCCGAAGGACGTCCAACTCGACGTACTTCGTCACGGCGACAATCCGAACCTCGGCCGGGTCCCGCCGGGCGCGGTCACACGCCGACTCCATCCGGTCGCGGATTCTCCGCAGGTTCTCAGAAAGTCGCCGCCTCACTGTGACTGTGTTGCTGATCGCGATCACCTTCTCTTCTTCCGTGTTAGCATCCCTGCTTTCAGGACACTCCAATGTGTCCAGCGGGGATTCTAGCACCGAGGCGCGGCCTGCGACAGGGGACGAACCGTCAGGGGCGGAGAATCGGCACTTCCAGCCTCGCGACAACGGCACGGTGGTCCGATCCGCCTCCCTCAATAACGCGATAGTCCAGAACATTCGCGCCGCCGCGCACGAAGATATGGTCGATGACGAACGGCAGGCCATAGGTGCGCCGCGTCGCTGCGTGCCGGCCGCCTGCGACAGTCCGACAGTCCCGCCAAGCCCGTCGCAGCACCCAGCAGGCCGGCGCGGGCCAGAATGTGTTGAAGTCCCCCAGCGCGATCACCGGATTCCGGCAGCGGGAAAACCGGCGTGTCAGATCGATCGCTTCCCGCAGACGAAGCACCTCGCTGACGGGAAACGCCACCGGCGGTGGGCCGAGCATCTCGGTCATGTGGATGTTTGCGACCGTCAGCCGAGCCCCGCCCACCTCCACCTCGTTCACCAGACCGTAGGGCTGAGATACGGGGGTCGAGAGGATATGGCCCTTCTTAATACTCCCCAGTACGAGCGTCATGTTGCCGATCCGCCGAGGAGACCGATGCCACAACGGCGCGTACTCACTCGCCCACGGCACCGCCTCACGGACCATGGACTGCCGAATTACCCGCCTACTGGGAAACGCCTCCTCGGCAACCTCTTGCAGACACAGGATATCAACGGGATTCGACAGGATCAGCGCTCGAACCGCGTCCCAATCGCCGTCGTACAGCACGTTGTAAGTCATCACGCTGACCACCGCGGTTCGACACGGTACGTCGCCGCTGCGTGACCCCGATTCACGCACGGCGCGCGAGGATCCGGTGTCGGGCTGTCGCGGACGAGACGTGATCGGTTCCGTGAGGATTGACATATCTAAGGCAATTCAAGAAACACTGTAGCGCCCGACCCCCGTGTCGGACGTGGAGCACCGGCTGTTTTCAACGGCCGACAGGGGCGTCGGCCGCTACATCGAATCTCGACCCGATCTAAGCATCGGCCCTCATCGGGCAGGCCTTGTGGTCACAAAACCAGCACGACCTGTGGGGGACGGCCGAAATCAATACGAGCTTCAGCGCGGTTCGTTCGTGTTCTTATTGGATCGCTCGGCCGCATCGTCGACCCGTAACATGCCGAGACGCCAACAGCAAAGCGCCAGAAGTATCGGACCGACAGCGAACACGCCGACGAGCGCACTCGCCGACAGACGCACCGCCACGGCGCCGACAACCGCGAAGCACAAGCCGATTCCGTAGCAGAGCAGCACGGTCTGCCGCACGGACAGCCCGCGATCGCGAAGCTGGTCGTAGAAGTGGCTTCTGTCACCGATAAACAGCGGCCGGTCGTTCAGGCAACGCCTCACGATGGCAAGCGCCGTATCGAAAACGGGAAACGCAAAGATCATCAACCCGCCCGCGAACCACCGCCACGACGGCTGCTCAGCAAGTATGATCAACACAACGGCGACGTTGAAACCCAACAGATAGGAGCCGCTGTCGCCCATGAACATCGAGGCCGGGTTGTGGTTGTGTCGCAGAAAACCGACACACGCCCCCAGCACGCCGAGGCAAACCGCGGTCAGGATGAGTTTCTCGCCGCCGCCGGCCGCGCCCGCCGGCCCCACGGACTCCGCGATAATGAAGAAACCGGCCGAGGCTATCGCCACGATTCCCGCGCACAGGCCGTCCAGCCCGTCTATCAGGTTCGTCGAGTTCGTCGCGCCGGCCAGTACGACGACGCAGAACAACCCGCCGAGCACGGTGGTCACGACCTCACTCAGCATCCATTCCGGCAGGAAGTCGCGAAACGGAAGCATGCACGCCAGCAAGGCGTCCTCGCCGATTCCTCCCAGCAGAAGCAAGCCCGCAACTCCCCCCTGCACAAGCAGCCGCACCTTCGGGCGCAGGTGCCTGATGTCGTCCACCAATCCCGTCAACATCAACACGCTGCCGGCCGCCGCGATCCACGGCAGCTTGTCGCGACATTCTTCCCACAACACCATCGCACAGAGCAGCGCCCCCAGCCAGCCGATGTAAATCGCCACGCCGCCCAGATACGGCACTGGCTGTTCGTGCGGCTTCAGCCCCTTGTCCGGGTGGTCGTAGAGTTGCCGCTCCACGGCGATCCTTCGCACAACCGGCGCGGCCAACAACGTGACTGCCAATGCGACAGCCAGCGGCCAGAGCCACGCGATGTCGCCCCCCGCAGACGCAGCGACAGAACCCGTCGCGACAGCGCTCACACTACCGGCCTCCCTGCACAAACTGGCCGATTCCCGCGGCGACTTGGAAACGGCTAACCCCGTCTGACCCCTGTTGTATCGGCTTGATAAAGCTGAGTCAGGTGCTCTGTATAGGCTGGCCAAAGGAGAAGTGCAAGCCGCTATGGCGTTTCACGTTTGCCTGTGGCGCCGGCGTCTCGCCGGTGTGCGCTGGTGTGCGCTGGTGTGCGCTGGTGCGAGAATCCCTTCTCGCACCCAGTTCCGGCGGGAATCCTTTCCCGCACTTCTACACAAAGGGCCGAGAAGGGATTCTCGGCCAAACGTCGTCTTTGCCTACAAAGATAACCTACACTCGTGGTGCGCGGCCCGCCGGACTACGAAGCCTCCACGACCCAGGATTCCCCGTCACTCAAGAGGTTGTCCAGCGTCCCTCGTCCTTTCTGCACGATGGCCCTCTGGATCTGCTTCTCCATCTCGACCTCGTAGAGCGGCGCATCCACGCAGCGGAATACACCCATCGGCACCGGAAAATCCGGATAGTGCATGCGGCTGAGAAGATATGCCAGGCTCGGCTCCGGCGTCCCCTCGTCGTGAACCAGGAGATCCTCGGGCCTCACGCCATCGCCCAGCGTCACGATCTCGGGATCGAGTCCGTGGAGCCGTATTCCCTTGTCCTTGTTCTTGCCGAAGATCAAGGGCTTGCCGTGCTCCAGGTAAACAGTCGTATCGTCCTTCTGGTCTCTGTCGCTGGCGTAGCGGAATGCCCCGTCGTTGAAAACGTTGCAGTTCTGATAGACCTCCACGAACGATGTGCCGTGGTGCATGGCGGCGCGGTGGATCGTCTCGCCGAGGTGTTTGACGTTGACGTCCAGCGTTCTGGCGACAAAGCTGGCCTCTGCGCCGATGGCGATCGCCAACGGATGAATCGGATTGTCGATCGATCCCAAGGGTGTGGACTTCGTCTTTTTGCCAAGCTCGGAAGTCGGGGAGACCTGCCCTTTCGTCAGTCCATAAATCCGGTTGTTGAACAGCAGAATGTTGATGTCGAGATTCCGCCGAATGGCGTGAATGAGGTGATTGCCCCCGATGCTCAGTCCGTCACCGTCGCCTGTGGCGACCCAGACCGACAACTCCGGTTGGGCGGCCTTGACGCCGATCGCTATGGGCAGCGCGCGGCCGTGAATCCCGTGGAAGCCGTAAGTGTCAAGGTAGTAAGGAAAACGGCTGGAACAGCCAATCCCCGAGACCCATACGACCCTCTCCCGGGGCAATGCCAATTCGGAGAGGACCTTCTTGACTTGTGCCAGGACGGCGTAGTCGCCACAGCCCGGACACCATCGCACAGTCTGGTCGCTGGCATAGTCCTTGGGCGCTAGCGCAGGCAAAGCTTCTGTGGTCATGGGTCGTTTCCACCTGTCACGATCCTCTGGATTTCCGATTCGATTTCGGAAACGAGGAACGGCTTGCCTTCGATCTTGTTCAGACCATCCGCTTCGAGGCCGAACTTCGCGCGCATCAGGAAGCGAAGCTGCCCGCGGTTCAATTCCGGGATCAACACGCGGCGATATCGCTTCAGGACTTCTCCGAGGTTGGCGGGAAAGGGGGAGAGATGCTCGACGCTAGCGCCCGCCACCGCCCATCCGCGGCTCTGGGCCCGGCCGACGGCGCTGAGGATGGCTCCGCTCGTGCCGCCCCATCCCAGCACCAACAGGTCGCCCGATTCCGGCCCCACAACCTGCTGGTCAGGCACCATCTCCACGATCTTCTCGATCTTCTTCGCGCGGAGTTCCACCATCCTGGCATGATTCTGCGGATCGTATGACACCTGACCGGTGACATCCGCCTTCTCCAGTCCGCCGATCCGGTGTTGCAGGCCCGGTGTACCGGGAAGCGCCCAAGGGCGGGCGAGGTTCTCATCCCGCAAGTAAGGCATGAACCCCGCTTCCGAATTCGCGGTCTTCGGATGATGCACTTCGATCTTCTCGAAGGACGCGAGTTCCGGAACCAGCCAAGGCTCCTCCCCATTCGCGATATAGCCGTCGGTGAGGAGGATGACGGGCGTCATGTAGCGAAGGGCAATCCTCGCTGCCTGGATCACGGCGTCGAAGCAGCCTGCCGGGGTGCTGGCGGCCATCACACAGAGCGGACATTCGCCGTGGCGTCCAAACATGGCTTGCAGCAGATCTGACTGTTCGGTCTTGGTCGGCAGGCCGGTGCTGGGCCCGCCTCGTTGCACGTCGATGATGACCAGGGGCAACTCCGTCATGACGGCCAGCCCAAGTGCCTCACTCTTGAGAGCGAGCCCCGGGCCACTCGTGCCGGTCGCCGCAAGATCGCCGGCAAACGAGGCGCCGATCGCGGCTGCAATCGCCGCGATCTCGTCTTCCGCCTGAAAAGTCTTTATGCGGTGATGTTTGTTCCGGGCCAGCATGTGCATGATGTCGCTGGCCGGCGTGATTGGATACGCCCCGAAGAACAACTCCTTGCCGGCAAGATGCGCCGCGGCGATCAGCCCGAGTGAAGTCGCTTCGTTTCCAGAGATTCTGCGGTATCGTCCGGGCGGCAGCGACGCGCGGGGCACCTGGTAACTGTTGGGGATCAGCTCACACGTCTCGCCGAAGTAATAGCCGGCCTTGAGAACGGTCTTGTTGGCGATGGCGACCGCGGGGTTCTTGCCGAACTTCTCCTCGATCCAGTCGATCGTCGGCTCCAAGGGCCGACCGTACAGCCAGCAGATCAAACCCAGGGCAAAGAAGTTCTTGCAGCGGCCTACTTCCTTCGCTCCAAGGCTGGAGTCCTTCAGCGCCTCACGGTTCAGCCTGGTGATCGGTACCTTGTACAGCTTGTAGCCCGCAAGAGAATTATCCTCCAACGGGTCAGATTCGCAGCCCGCCTTCTTGAGATCGGCCTTGGAGAAGGCGTCCTCGTTCACGACCAGCATTCCACCTGGCCGAACATCCGGAAGCGCGGTCTTCAGCGCTGCCGGGTTGAACGCGACGAGCACATCCACCAGATCTCCCGGCGTGTGGATCGTATGGCTGCTGAAATTGACCTGAAACCTGCTGACGCCTGCCAATGTGCCGGCCGGCGCCCGAATCTCGGCCGGATAGTCGGGGAACGTCGAGATGTCATTGCCGAATATCGCCGAGCTGCGGCTGAACTGCGTACCCGCAAGCTGCATCCCGTCGCCCGAGTCGCCGGCAAAGCGAATCACGACCTCGTGGAGTTCCTCTACTGTTTTAAAGCTCGGCTTCAATGAAGTAGTGGACTGGGTAGCCATCTCGTTACCAAGCCTCATGCCGGTGATGTCTGCTCAAGCGGCAAACAGAACACCGCAGTCGTCGAATGCCGCGCGGGCAACTCCGCCCCACCACATGACCAGTCCACGCACGCACTCTGATCTCTGTCACAAGCCGCTCCCCGGGCCGATTCCGGCGGTATCTTTGAGGATAGTCCTCCGTACTGGAAGAATCCATAGGCCACCGACCGATTCGACGGCGGTTTGGCCCTTGATGGCGATGCTCGGCCCAATTAGACTGTGCCGCTGCCGAGATCGTGTCTGCTTTGCACGGTGACGGCATCCGGACAACCCAAGCGGCCGTGGCGGAATTGGCAGACGCGCTGGCTTCAGGTGCCAGTGGGGGCAACCCCGTGGAGGTTCGAGTCCTCTCGGCCGCATTCAGCAAGCCTCATTGCTGCCCATCCCGCCCCCGCCACGACCCAGTCCATTGCAGGCAGCACAGCCGCTCTACAGCTTCTTCGTCCGCTCCACGCAGCGGATCTCCAACCGGGCAAGCTCGTCAAGAACTGGGTTGTAGATCTCCGGGGCAACTGGGATAAAAACGCCGGGCTTGTGCAACTGGCCGGTCAGGATCAGCTTCGTAGCCACCGCCGCCGGCAGGCTCACGGTCCTGGCCATCGACGAATCGCCGTCGGGCCGGCCGTAGTCGATCAGCGTGGAGCTGATGGCTTCTTTCTCGCCGGTGGGGAATCGAGCCTCGAACTTGTGAACGAGCACGATCATGTCCCGTTCGCCGGGCGCGTAGGGCATCTTCTCGAGCATTTTCGCAGCCAGCACGTCGAGTGCCGTTGTCTCCGACCCCGTGATCGGCAGTGGATCGCCGCTCATCAGCCCCAGCCACGACAGCCGATCGAGGATCGCCGAGGAGGAATCGAGCCGGAGATAGGCGGCCAAGTCCTTCCGCAAATCTCCACTGCCTGCCCCCCGCAGAAAACCCGCCGTCCACTGCGCGAACGTCATCCCCGCTGGGTACGTCACCGGCGTTTCGTCGAGCAGGCCGAGATCAACCACCTTCTTCAGCGTCTCACACCAACCGCGATATCGAAAGGTCCCCCGGAACATCGTCTCGATACCGTCGAGCCCGTAGATGTCCACATAGCCCAGCGAGTCTCGATTCGGATACGCCTCCAACTCGCCGATTCCCTCGACCTGAACCGGATGGCAATGGGTAAACAGCTCGGGACCAGGGACATCGACCATCTTGCCGTTCTCCCGATACCGACCCGTGTTCTTGCCGGCGGTGCAAACCGCCCGCGGGCTCCAGGAGAACTTGTATCCGAATGGATTGTCGTTCGAGTCGGGAGCCGGCAGGCCGCCACAATACGAACGGAAACTCGTGATCGTGCCGCCGCGGTTCTTGACTTCGTCGATAATCCGCATCGCCGACATGTGGTCGATTCCCGGATCGACGCCGATCTCGTTGAGGATCATTACGCCTGCGTTGCGGGCTGGTCCGTCAAGCTCCTTCATTTTCGGACTCACGTAGGAGGTGGTCACCATCTGCTTGCCGTGTTTGATGCACAACTCTGCCACGACCGGATGGAGCGGCGCCGGGAGCAAACTGACGGCCAGATCGTGCTTCTGGATCAGCTCTGCCAGCTTTGCCGAGTCCTTCGCCAGAAGCGGGATGGCCGTGCCGCCGGGATGGCCGCCAACCAAGGCCTCCGCCTTGCTCACGGTCCGACTCGCGACGGTGACCTGAAACTCAGGCTGGTCAAGCAGGTAGCGTACGAGCGGGCGCGTCACCAGGCCGGCTCCGAGGACAAGCACTTTCTTCATCTGACAAACTCCTCTCAATCCTTAGGACACGTCAACACGCAACGGCACGATCCTCACGCTCCAGCACGATCCATGCCACAAAGTCACGGCATCGATGCTTGAACGGATGATGCAATGTTCGCCAAGCCCACGGATCGCAATCCGAGGGCCTCAAAGAAACACAGCGTGCTTCTTTGACCATTCAAGCACCGGCAGCCTCAGGACCCGCGCTTAAACAAGTTGCACATTTCATATGGGTGGTACGGGCATCTTGCCCGTGCGGCTACGGGCGGGACGCCCGTACCACCCTTCGGCATTCGTTCAGTTTATGTATGCGTACGCCCTCAGCCACCCTCAAACACCCCCAGACACAAACTCCTCCAAATACTTGAAGCGATCGGTCAACGCGCCCTGATACACGATCGTCGCGCGTTCGAGCTCGGACGGCAAACCACACATGGCAAACAGTCGCGAGAAATCCGCCTTCGCCAAACCGGGTATCAAAGGGCTCAGTGATCGGCTGAAGAACCCGGACGCATCGACGGGAAGCTCGCACGGCAAAAAATCCACGGCCAACACCACCGGCCCGACGCCTTCGACGCCGTCACGGGGCCGACCCGTGGCAGGTTCCCACACGAACACCGGGTTATCGGGCTCTGTGGATTTGACCGTACACTCGACGGACCCGCCGATGTCGCAGGAAATGTCGCCGATGACGCGCAGACGCGGCATCTGGGAGCCGCCGTACATCGTCCGCAATTGGTCCAGAGTCACGAGCCGGGGGTACTTCGGCGCCCAGTAGATGCAGTTCACCATCAGAGTGAGGTGCTGCAACAGCGGAAAGAACCGGGACCGATACCGCTTGGGATGGCCGTAGTAGTCCTGAAGCTCGAACGCTCGGGACGGCTCCACCGGCTCGACCATGTGCTCCTCGTGGAAGACCGTCTTGTAGCACACGTTCGCCTCGGCGGTAAGTCCGTCCAGTGCATCCGGCGAGACCTCTTCTACGGGCAGTACGTCGTAGATTTCCTGCGCCCCCTGCGAGACCTGTCCGTACCCCGCAAACCCGCAGACGAAAGGCCGCAACTGCTCTGGCAAACCGTCCCGGCGGATCCGTTCAGCTACGTCTCGAAGAGCCCGCCTGGCATGATCGAGATCGTTATAGCGGTAGGCCTGCTGCACGGCTTCAAAGGCGCTGTCGATGCCTTCATGCTTCAGACGTCGGCCCAACGCCCACAACGTATCGATCATGCCCGCGAGGCCCGCGAACTTCCCGAAGAAGACCATGCGGCGTCCCTGCTCGTCCTCGATCTTCTCGAAGTCGATGAGTTGGCAATCCAACTCCAGAAGCCGCCGCAACGCTGGCATGTTCGCGGGCTGGCCCTTGATCGTGTGCGAAAAGTAAACGTAAGTCTTGCGAGCCTCGAGCTTCTCCGGCGGGATCTCCTTCACACCCAGGATGATCGGGCAATCCGAAAGGTCGTCCGCAACGCGAGCGCCGACGGACTCGTAGTCGGCCTCGCGAAACACCCGCCTCTCCGACCGCTCCACCGTCACATCCACGCCGTGCTCTTTGACAAGACGCGCCACGTCGGCCGGAACCAAAGGCGTTCGAGCTTCGAACCGACTCTTGTCCTCACGGCGTATCCCAATCCTCGGCATCAGCCTACTCCTTGCCCCGAGCTCGGAATGGAAGACCCCCACGCGGATTCCACCGAGCGCGACCGGACGCCACGCAATACGGCTTGACCACTTCCAAGGCCGAATCCTACCCGTTCCAAAAACGAGCGGCAAGAACGCCCAGGTCTCATCTGTCCTGCCGCTGTCTGCGAGTGATTACCGCACAGACGTCCCCCTGTCCGCCGGTTAGTCCAGGACGTCAAGTGCGTCCCGCTAAAGACCGATATTCATATAACGTGCGACGCGCGAACGGGTGGGGTACGGCCTTGGCCCGCGAGAGACCGCGGGCGTGCCCAGGAATCGATAGGAGTACGCTTGGCGACGCCTTCGGCAATCTCGGTTTCCCGAGTCTTCAAGAAGTTCCGGCGCGGCCAGCAGTTCGACTCACTGCGGGACCTGTTCGCGAACCGCATACTCAGAAAACGCGGCAAGCTGCGACGGTCCGAATTCTGGGCGGTGGACGACGTGAGTTTCGACGTCCGGCCCGGCGAGGCCCTCGGGATCATCGGCCCGAACGGTGCGGGCAAGAGCACAATCCTCAAGCTCCTTGCCGGCATCATGCGGCCGAACCATGGCATCATCCGTGTCGCCGGTCGCGTTTCCGCGTTGATCGAACTCGGAGCCGGTTTCCACGGCGACCTGACCGGGCGGGAGAACATCTACCTCAACGCCAGCATCCTCGGCATGACCCGACCGGAGGTCAGATGCAAGTTCGACGAAATCGTCGCCTTCGCCGGCATCGAGGATTTCCTCGATACGCCGGTCAAACGCTACAGCAGCGGCATGCACGCGCGGCTCGGCTTCGCCATCGCCGCCCACGTAGCCCCCCAGGTGCTACTCGTCGACGAAGTGCTCTCGGTCGGCGACCGCGTCTTCCGCGCGAAGTGCATGGAGAAGATGCGCAGCTTCCTCGCCGAGGGCGTCGCGATCGTTTTCGTATCCCACGACCTTGGCGCCGTGAGCCGCTTCTGTAATCGCGCCGTCGTCCTCGTTCGCGGGCGAAAGTCCTTCAGCGGACCGGCGTCGGGCGCCGTCGGCCGTTACTACCAGGCTTGCTCTGAGCCGCTGCTAACCAGCGGCGCCCACGACGCACCGCTCGTTCGCATCAGCAACTCTCGTCTCGGCTGCCCCCTCACGGGCAACACACTCGACAAGGTCAGGCCGGGCGACGAGGTTCGCTTCGAGTTCGACGCCGAGTTCGACGTGGACATGGCAAACCCGTCCTATGGGCTGTCGGTCATCCGCATGGACGATCACCTCGTCGTCTTTGAAACCAGCAGCTCGCGTCTCGGTCTCGCCGCCCCGACGGCCGCCAAGGGCGATACACAGACCGTACGATATGACTTTCGAATGAACCTCCCGCCCGGTGACTACGCCGTAGGACTGCACGTCCGCGAACGAGACGGCCTCACCTACGCCGCGGAGGACACGTACGCAACGCGGATCCTCGTTGACGCGAGCCCGACCTGCGGAGGCGTCGCACACCTGGATCCCCACGTCGAGGTCACCCCCACCGTCCACGCCGAGAGATCGCCCGCGGTGGTCTAGAGCAGCTTGAGCGGCATCGACTGGTTCTGTGGCGGCCGACGCCCCTGTCGGCCGTGGGAGCCGGCCCGCGTCCCTCGTCAGCCACGGGGGACCGACGCTACACGCTCTGCCGAGAATCCCTTCTCGGCATCGACCTGTGGACCGAGGAAGGATTCTCCGCCCAGCAATCCAAACGATTCAAAGCACAAGATCGGCGTCTTCATCGGCCATGTCCGCCACGGGCGGCGGCGGTCGCTTGCTGCGCGGGAATACGAAGATCAACGCCGCCCCCGAGGCGAAACCGCCGATGTGCGCCCAGTACGCGACGTTGCCGCCCATGCCGAACGTGGCGGGATAGAGGTTCTGCACCACAAAGTACATCCCGAGGAACATCCAGGCCGGCAGGCTCACCGTCATCGGATACCAACCCACGGGAACAATGGCCAGGAGCCGTGTCCGTGGGAAGAGCAGGATGTACGCGCCCATCACACCACTGACCGCCCCGCTCGCACCCACCAAGGGTGTGACGCCCGCGTCGAAGAACGTGTGCGTGAGATTGCCGACCACGCCCGTCCCGACGTAGAACACGACATACAGCCAAGGGCCCAGCCTGTCTTCGATATTGCTCCCGAAGATCCACAGGTAGAGCATGTTGCCGATCAGATGCCACCAGCCGCCGTGCAGGAACATCGCCGTCAGCAGATTCACCCACGCGGGCACGGCCGTGGCCGCTTCGATCGCCTCGATATTCGGCCGCAACAGGAGGTTGCCCGATGATCGATCGATAGCATGTCGCCCGTACCGATCAGTGATGGGTTGACCAGGCGGATGCTGCCGCATCTCGGTGGCAAACGCCTCCTGATCCAGCACCAACTCGCCCGGCAAGTAGCCGTACTTGTACGTGAACACGGTCTGATCGACCGGCCCCCACGCCATGAAGAGAAACACAAGCGTGTTGACGCCAATCAAGCCGAAGGTGACGTACGGCCTCGATCGCGTCGGGTTCGTGCTACGAATCGGAAACATCCAACTCCCGTCCTAGGCGTCTCACGAGTGATCGTAGCATCCGACCCCCGTGTCGGACGTCCACACCAGCCCGAAGCGCAAGCGAGGGAACGAATCAACGCTCATCCTCAAGCGCAAACTCTTCCGGATGCATCCGCTCTTCCGCCTCGCGCCGGACGCTTTCTTCCTGTATATCCGCGCGGCGCTTAATATAGCGCCGAAGGAAAAGGTTGCCGGCCACGCAAACCACCATCCCGATCAGCCCGATGTGGTAGATTGCCAGACACACCAAGCCGGCACCAATGCTGGCGATCACCGCTGCAGCAAACCAACTGAACACGACCCAAATCGCACGGCCCATCTTCAGCGCAGCGTCGCCCCGTGCGAAGATGCGATCAGCCATCCCTGTTGCGACAATGGCCGCAAACGCCACGTAAGTAGTCGAAACAGGCAGACCCAACGCTGAAGCGGTGGCGATCACGCTGGCGGAGACACAGACAATAACGCACCCGCGAAGAGGATCGTAGTGTAGGGTCTTCCCGCCTGCATCCCTGGTGATGACCGGAGCGAGGGATCGTTGAGCCGGTTGCTTCCGTAGCAAGGCGCTGGCCAGCGCAATGCACCATTGTGGCGCCCACAGTTGGACACGGTCCCCGGCACTGCCCGTTCGTACGGCGGCCTGTGTCACGCGCTGCGCGTTCTTCGACATCATCCCACCTGTCAAAAGAACTCCGCACAGCAGCAATTGCCAGGGAGCGATCGGGACCTCGGTCACGTCGGTCACCGTCAGGCCTTCAAGATGACCGCGAATCAAGGCCACGGCTGCCAGCCCAGGCGAGGCGCAGTTTGCCAGGTCGTTCTGTCCGAAGGCAAACGCCATGGCGACCATCCCGAACACAGTCAGAACCGGGAACAGCTTCGTCGCCGCCCTCTTGCGATAAACCACCAGCGAGAAATGGATAATGATAGCGAAGAACACCCACAGCACGACGATGGCGATGAACGGGCCGGACGGGTCGCTCAGTACGCGACTCGTGAGGCTCTTGACAAAACCCACGTTCTTCATGCCCTTGACCATCATGAAGTAGCAGAGCCCGGCCATCAGCCCGCCGCCGACCCACCCGCCGTGCAGCAGAAGGGCCGGCAGACTGGACCATTTGTCGCGAATCGCGCCGCGCGCGGCTCTCTGGAGGAAGAAGCCCATCACGCCTGAGAGCAGAATCGAGCAGACGATGCCCAGGATGACCGTGCCTGCCTTGCCCCAACAGACGGCGCTGACAGGATCCGAGCCTCGCAGATAGCCGAGAAAAAGCGACGCGCCGAGCAACTCGAACACGAGTGTCATTGTCGTGCTGACAGGCATGCCGAACGCCGAGTAGCTGTAGAGGAGAATCGTGTCGACCAAATACACGGATACGTAGACGGCCAACACCTGTGCGAGCGTAAACGCCCCCGGGGTAAAGATTCCCCTGCGCGCGGTCTCAATGACGTCGGACGAGAGATACGCGCCGAGGATGACGCCCAGGCCCGCGATTCGAACCGCCCACTCTCGCGATAGGATCCGAGACCCGAACACGGCGTTCACGATGTTCGCGGCGTCGTTCCGCCCGACCTCCACGGTGTCCCACAGGAGCATCACGACGGCTAGGATCGCAACGCCATAGAGAAAGGGCGTCATGACCGCGCCGCTTGCATCGCCTGTTTGTGCGAGAAAAAGCGATCCGCTGATGCTCATTCACTCTCTCTTGTTGCTGCCTGTATACTCACAGCGCTGACGGGCGTCTGTCTCAATCGAGCGTGTCTCACGATCTGCGCGGAGCGGAAAGAACTCTCCTCTTGGAGGATCGCTCGGATCACTGCGACAGCATCCGCCGCAGTCGATCCGCGATGTTATCCGCGTGGTTCGCCAGACGGCCGAGCTCCAGGAATATCCGCCACCACAGAATGAGGTCCGTTGTCTTGATCTCATCTTCCAGGGCAAAGAGCGACTTGCTCAATGAGTACTGCGCCTTGTCGGCCTCCCATTCGGCCTTCTCCACTGCTCGAATCATCCCGAAGACACCGTCCGCCTCTTCCGCCCGAAAGCCGCGCGAGACGAGTTCCCGAATGTGCGCGTTCATCTCATCCATCCGCTTGCACGCCAGCAGGATCTTGTCCAGGTAGCCGAAGATCTCGTCGACGAGCGAATCCGGCATCTTCAGATTCTTGATGGTGAGCAGGATGGCGATGTCCTCAACTTCGTCCGCCATGTCGTCCTGGAGCTTGAGGTATCCCAACAAATCGCCGCGGTAAACCGGCAGAAAGAAGCTCCGCGGGATCCTCTGCCGGATCGCGTCCTTAATCACGTCTGCTTCGTGCTCACATCTGAACACATCGTGCGTCAGATCCGTCAGACGGCCGAGGTCCTGCTCTCTTACCGCTTCGAACATCGGCCGAATCAACCGAACACACTCCTGCACCTTCGCGAAGTGGTGCATCAGCGGCTCGAAGGGAGAATTCTGGAACATCTTGTCGATCATGCCTATGTCTGCCTCCTGCCGACGCGCTGTCGGCCATCCTCGACGCGGCCAGCCCGCCCGGTCTCCCCCGACCGCAACGCCAGAGTGCCGCGAAGCAACTACATTACTCGCACATCCGCGCGCCGCAAGTGCTCGGCGCCGAGAAACAACAACTTCGGTTCTCCACCACTGAGCCCCCTCAACTCGCCCTGACCTCAACCTCCCGCGACCAGTTCGGTCGCCATGTTCTTGTCCGCCAGCCACTCGGCCGCCCGGGTCCGCACGGCCTTCACCTCGGGATTCGATCCCGGGTCCACGCCGATCAGCCGGGCATACACCAACGTCGTGTCCGCCCACAACTGCCCCAGCCACGCGGACGCCCTCAAATCGGGCCGGTCCACACAAATCACAACCGTCGGCATCTTCTCGCTGCACCGCTTCACATTCGCCGCCGCAAGCACCAAATCGACATCGCCGGCGGAAAGGCCCGCGTGAGCGGCGTTGATCGGGTCAGCCCGCTCCGTCAAGAGGCCGTGCGACCCCACGCCGGACGTCCGCAGCAGAAAGATCGCCATCTTGTGCTCGCTGGTCCCAAGCATGGCCTCCAGATTCATGTGCGAATCCCTCGGCAGACCCAGATAACGCGACATGGTCATGTCATTGCCGTCACGGTTCACCCCTTCGTTCCAATACTGACACAACTCGTCGGCCGAATACCGCAACAGTGAGTCGTTCGTGCCCAGGTAGATATGGTTGATGCCGCGGCGAAGCTGTTGCAGCCGAATGTACTGCGCCAACACCACCGGCGCTGACGCTTGATCCCCAAGGCCCATCGTCGCACAAGCCGTCTCGATTGTCTCCCAGTACGAACCCACACCGAGCCCCGCAACGTGCATCGGCGCCATGAGAATAGGTGTCTTGTTGCGACCGTAGCGCCCCGAGACCTCGCTCGGCAGCTCCAGCACGAGGTTCCCGTCGCGCCGCCCCAACGCCTGCAAGGACCCCGTATTCGCAAACACCACCCGCCTCGCCCCGCGCGGGCTCAACTCGTGCAGCTTCACGGTCTCCTCCGTAATGCCGCTTCGAGAAAACTCCATAAACAGCGTGTTCTCAACCGTCGCATCCGCCGGCAAACAAGCCAGCTCTTTCGGTGAGTTCGCCAGCAGCCAAGTCACCCGCCGGTCCGGCCGCGCGTTGGCCAGCGCCGAGACGAAGTAGTTGAACTGCTCGTTGGCGCCGATCCCGCTGTTAACCAGGTAGCGCGGACCGGCGGCGCCGAAATGCTCCCCGATGTAAGCGTCGATCTTCGGGGCGTCCTCGGCGAGGAACTTGGCGGCGTAGGCGGCAGGCTCCCTCCGATAGAGCACGCCCAAAGCGTCGTCATCTGCTCCTGGAAGGAACGCCCCGATGCCCTTGGAAACCGCCTCCAGTACCGCCCGCGGCGCAGTCGGCCGCTCGTCAAGCGCCGGGCTCATTGCGCGCGCGCTAATTCGGCCGTCCGCGATCTTCATCACACGTACAGCCGAAAGGGGCTCACCCTGAACCTCATCTTGGCCCACAGTCGCAACCGTCGCCCGCAACCTGGCCAACACGCCGCCGAAGCCGTGTCCCTCCAGCACCAATCGGGCATCGTCCGGCGAAACCCGCCAAGCCTCGGCATAGTTGTCGATCAGCTTCTGCGGATCGAGCGCGTTCGACAGCGCGTCTTCCAGCCGGACCCGGCTGGGCGGTTGATTGCCACTGCGCCGGCAAGCTTCCTGCGACGCTTCCTCCAAACGACCCAACAGCGATACGGTCTTTTCAGTTGGCATGGCACAGTCCCTTGTTCCGCGGAGAACGCTCCTTCCTCTTCCGAGGATGCTAGGCAACCCGAGCGGCCGCGCGCTGGCAGTTTAAGCCTCCTTGCTTTTCTCATCCTCCTTCGTTCGCCGGCGCCGCAGAACCGAGTCCGATTCCAGAAACCGGAAGTTGATCAACTGCACGATAACGCCGATGCTGCACGCCATCAGGCTCATCGCAACCGAAGCGCCAGATAGCACGATGAAGGCCAGCCGATAGCCGGACTCGGGAGCGAATGAGAACTTCGCCACAACACCGAGCAGCACGGCCGCCACAAAGAACAGAATGCCCAGCCCTCCGAAAAACGTCAGCGGCTTGTAGGAGCGAAAGACACTGAGGATGCGGAAGAGCACCCGCAACCCATCCTGAAACGTATTCAGCTTCGACTCGCTGCCTTCCGGACGCTCCCGATACGCAACGGGAATCTCCCGAACCACCCACTTGCGGTAAAGGCACTGCAAGGTCATCTCGGTCTCGATGTCGAAGCCGTACGCAATAACCGGCAGGTTCCGGGCAACGTCTCGCGTGAAGGCCCGGTAGCCGCTCATGATGTCTGCCAGCTTGGAGCCGAATATCACGTTAATCAACGTGCATACCAGCCAGTTCCCGAAGACGTGAAACCGCGGATACGCCGCAGCTTGCCCCTCCGCATCACGCCGACCGACTACGACGTCCGCCTCCTCTCCCACCAGCGGCGCCAAAAGATCATGGACACGATCGGCGGGATACGTGTCGTCGCCGTCGACCATCACATAGAAGTCCGCGTCCACCTTCTCCAGCATGGCCGCGACAACGTGTCCCTTGCCCTGTTTCTTCTCACGAATGACGACCGCCCCCGCCTCCGCAGCGATACCTGCCGTGCCGTCGGTGCTGTTGTTGTCGAAGACGTAAACCGCCGCTTCGGGCAACTCCCGGCGGAAATCGCCCACGACCTTCGCAATTGTCAGCGCCTCGTTGTAGCAAGGCGCCAGGACCGCGACGCGACCGGTAGTCGTCTGTGATTGCGGCATTCCGCTTCCTCGACCTCTCGCTTCGACGGGACCGACGCCACCCCTAACAGAGAACGCGACGAAGCGCTAGCTTCAGGATTGTCCCGGCGGATGTCAACTCACGCCGTATTAAGATTCAATCGCTGGGCCGAGAATCCCCTCTCGGCTCTCTGGTCGGTGGACCGCCGCAGCGGAAACTGTAGAATCCACCAAGTCATGAGATACGATCTTGCGATCATCCTCGCCGTAACCAGCCTGATCCTGAGCACGGGGTGCCAGAACGCAGAAGGCAACCGCGCCAGCCTGTGGAACTGGTGGAAACAGGACAGCGCCTCCGCCAACCAGGAGGCTGAATCCGACGAGGCGACGGTCGATTCCGACGGCGTCCCCACCGCCGAAGCAAACGCCGACGGACCGCTTCCGGCCCACGGTTCTCCCGCCAGCGTGACGGAAACGCCTTCACCTCACTCAACCCGCGGTTCCCCTCCCCATCGCTCCCCCCGACTCCGCATCGCCAATCCACCGTCGACGCACGCCATCCGGTCGGACGTTCTGCTCGTCAACGATGAAACGATCAGCGTCAACGACATCCTCGAACCGATCACGCCCAGGCTGCAAGAGATGGCCGCGGCGCTCTCGCCCGACACGTACTACCGCCAAGTCGCGGAGATCGTTCGGCAGCAGATTCTCGAAGCCGTCGCGCAGCACCTCGTCTGGCGACGGGCACAGTCGACCATCACTGAGGATATGGAGACCCGCCTCGATAAGGTCGTGGACAAGATGGAGAAGGAACGCATAGACCGGGAGTTCCACGGCCGAGAGACCTTGTACAACAACTTCCTGACACGGCACGACAAGACCCGAACCGACGTCCGCGAACGCCTTCGCCGGTCCATCGTCATCGACACATACCTGCGCGACCGCCTCCTCCCACTCGTGCCGGCCCCGAGCAAACGCCAACTGAAGAACTACTACGACGAACACCAGAATGAATACGCCAAACCCGCTCGTCGTGAGATGCTCCTCATCGACCTCCCCGCCGCGGCCTTCTTGAACGATCAGAGGAGACCCCCCAGCGAAGCGGAGTTGGCCGAGGCCCGCGAAAAGGCGGCAACCGCCGCGAAGCAGGCCGCCGCCGCCCTACAGGCTGGCAAGGACTTCGGAGACGTCGCCCGAGAATGCTCCAAAGGTGTGAATGCAAGTCGCGGCGGGAACTGGGGCATGATCGAACGGCCCCTGAGAGGCCGATGGGAATTGCCATCCAGGCGGCTCTTCGAAATGGAAACCGGCCAGACCAGCGAAATCATCGAGACAGCCGACAGCTTCTTCATCGTGAAGGTCGGGCTGGCTGACAAGCGGATCGTGCGGAGCTTCCGAGAGACGCAGACCGAAATCGCCGACATCCTGAAGCAACGTCACCTCGCCAAGCTCCGCGCGGACTTCCTCCAGCAAGAACTGGAGAAGTCCACCCTCGGCTCGCTGGACGACTTTGTATCCGAAGTCCTCCGCGCCGTACCCGTGCCGCACGCCCGCCGACTGCCCGTTCCGTGAACACCCTATCTTGGGATCCGGGACTGCCTCGGCAGGACCCTCCGGAACCGGAAAACGGAGCCGCCGCCCCTCCCCGGCGGCCGACGACTGCCTGTACCAGCCCGAAGCGCAAGCGAGGGTACGATCGTGACGCCCCCCCGCGCCGACGAGGCAAACACAGAAGGTAGCGTCCGACCCCCGTGTCGGACGTCGATGGCCTCGCGCCGAACCACCTTCGCAATCTCCACTTGACGGCGTCCTTTACCTTGACCACGCCTGCCATTGCAGCCGATAAAAGTCCTAACCGGGCCGTCCAGGCAGAAGGAGCTGCAAGCTGCGGCGCGTCCAATGTCGAGCAGTCTGTCAGGCCACGGCGGGCCTGATCCGCTGGTCAGGACTTATCCATTCGCGTCCTGCTGTTGGACCTTGCTAGTAGCTGGCGGCCGGTGTTTTCTTCCTCCCTGCACGCCCGGAGAGACGCGTCGAGCCATCGCCGTTCGTCCTGTGCGCGTCTCCATGGAGCCACAGGCACATGCGAGCGATCTGCCTGAAATCCGGCGAACCGGTCCTCTGCGACCAGCCGAAATCGCAACCTGTCAAAGGCGAGGTCCTCATCAAGGTCCATCTGGCCGGTGTCTGCGGCACAGATCTCGCCTTGCTCCGCGGCCATGGCGAATTCGAGGGCATCCTGGGCCACGAGTTTGTGGGCGCCGTCGTGGCAGGCTCCTCCAACCTGGTCGGCAAACGCGTCGTCGGCGAGATCAACTGCGTCTGCGGACGTTGCGACATGTGCGGCAGTGGGCTATCCAATCATTGCCGCCGCAGAACCGTCATCGGCATTGCCAACCGACCCGGAGCCTTCGCCGAGTTTCTGGCCCTGCCGGAACGCAACTGCCATGTCGTCCCGGACGCCGTCACCGACGAGGAGGCCGTCTTCACAGAACCGCTCGCCGCCGCCTTCCAGATCACCCGACAGGTCAAGCTCGAATCCAAGATGAACGTAGCCCTGCTCGGAACCGGGCGCCTCGGCCTGCTCGTCGCGCAGGTGCTGGCGTTGTCGGGATGCCGCCTGATCGCCATCGGTCGAAACCCCGTCACTCTGAACCTCCTCGACCGCAAGCGAATCCGCACCCTGTCTCTCGACGACCTCACCCCGAGCCGCGACCAGGACCTCGTCATCGACTGCACCGGCTCACCCGACGGCCTTCCCACCGCCCTGAAGCTCGCCAGGCCCCGTGGCACGGTCGTGATGAAAACAACCTGCAGCGGCGACGCGCCGATCGACTGGACGCCACTCGTCGTCGACGAGATCACCCTCCTCGGAAGCAGGTGCGGCCCCTTCGGTGAAGCGCTCGCCGCCCTGGCGACGAAGCGGATCGAGGTGGCCAGCCTGATCTCACGCCGACTGCCGCTCTCCCAGGGGCTCACCGCGCTCCAGCCGGCTACCGACAGACAGCACATCAAGACCCTGCTAAGAATGACTGAGTGAGCTCCCGCGAAGAGCCGCGGACTTCAGGCCGCGCGGCATCTCCGATTGATGCGTGTCAATCGCCCCGCCGCGTTATCGGTCCCCCCCCACCCGCTGGCGATTATGGGCTCTACGAAACTACAGCCGCCGCCTCGCCGATGATCCGTTATAGGAGACCTCTGCCCATGAACATCGAGAAAGCGGTCGTGCTCAACTCCGGCGGGCTCAACAGTGCCGTCGCCAGTGCCATTGCCCAGGCGGATTACACCCTCAGGTTCTTGCACGTGCGATACGGCCACCGCGCGGAGCAGCGAGAGATGGAACTCTTCGAGAAACAGGCCGTGGCCTTCGACGTCGAGGACAACCTTGTCGTGGACATGCCCCACTTTGCCGCGATCGGTGGCAACGCCCGGGTCAGCCGCAAGAAACAGGTCGAAGATGCCCTCGCGATCGGGGAAGGCACGTCGAACTGCTACGTGCCGGGCCTGATCGGGGGACTTCTCTGTGCGGCCTTCACCTACGCCTCGTCGATTGGCGCCGCCCGGATCATCATCGGGGTCAGCGAGAACCTCGGCCCCCCGGGCCCGCCGACCAGCAGCCTCTATCCGGACTACGCCAAGGAGTACCTGCACCTCTGCAGGCATCTCTTCGGAATCGCAGCATCCAAAAAGCCGATCAAGATCGACACTCCCCTGATGGACCTGAGCCGTACCGAAATCATCAAGCTCGGCAACCGCCTCAACACGCCGTTCGAACTGACCTGGTCCTGCATCTCGTCAGGCTCGGCGCCCTGCGGCGGATGTGTCGGCTGTGCGACGCGGAATCGTGGATTCCTCGATGCCGCCGTGCCCGACCCGATCCTGATAAAAACCGCCGCCGCCCGGTAGCCCGCGCCCTGGCAATGCAATAACCCGCCCCCCGGCAATGCTAAGGCAATACTGTGGCACCGGCGTCTCGCCGGTGAACTCGCTCGCGTAGCGTCCGACCCCCGTGTCGGACGTCCGTAGGATGGGTGCCCCATCCCTTCCAGGGGTGGGGGGCGGAAGGGCAACGGTAACGTCGCCCCCCTGCGGCGGACCCTGTGCTACATCCGCTCCAGCGTCCCAATCCCCAACAACGACAACCCAAGCCGCAGCGCCCGTGCCGTCAGCTCGCACAACCGCAGACGCGACGCCTTCGTCGCAGCATCCGGGGCCTTCAGCACCGGGCAAGACTCGTAGAACGCCATGAACCTTCCGGCCAGATCGTAGAGATACTCGCACAGGATGTTCGGCAGCAGGCTGCTTGAGACGGAATCCAGCGTCTCCGCCAAACGCAGGATGCTCAGGCCCAGCATCCGCTCGGCGTCCTCTTCCAGACGAATCCCCGATGGCGCGCCCCCGGCGACCGACTCATCAGACTCCGCGCCCTTGCGGTAGATCGAGCGAATCCGCGCGTACGCGTACAGCATGTACGGCGCGGTATTCCCCTGAAGCGCCAGCATCTTTTCCCAACTGAATACGTAGTCGGTATTGCGGTTCTGACAAAGGTCGGCGTACTTGACCGCCCCGATGCCGACCTTCTTGGCAATGTCCTCGATCTCCTCCTTGCTGAAGCCCCGCCGCTTCTCCGGGTCCGCCTCCGAATCACGCACCAGCTTCTCCGCCCGCTGCACCGCCTCGTCGAGCAGATCCTTGAGCTTGACGTTCTCCCCCGTGCGAGTCTTGAGCATCTTCCGATCCGCCCCCAGCACCGACCCGAACGGCACATGCTCCAGATGCACCTCCCGCGCCCCATCCCCCGGCCGAGTCCAACCCAACGCGCGGACCGTGGCGAAGAGCATTTCAAAATGTAACTTCTGCGGCGCGCCGACCACGTAGAGAATGCGGTTCGCACCAAGGCCGCCGCGACCTGCCAGAGCTGGTCTGGTCGCCTCCAACTGTAGCTTGCTTTGCAGGGCCTCCTGCAAAGCGGATGTCTCGAAACGGATGGGCTGCTTCTCGAAATCGTTGATGCGAAA
>JBDRKQ010000255.1:0-7657 GCA_043813895.1 Planctomycetota bacterium | reverse complement strand
GGACGGGTCTCACGCGGTGGCCACCTATGCGGCGGACTCGCCCACCCGCCCTCAAGTGCTGACGCTGCGCCACAACATGGATGGCTACATCTGCGGCATGGTCGCCGGCCTATGGAGCATGCGGATCGGCGACCACGACTGCGTTCTCCTCGCTACTCGGTGTCGCTTTATCCGTGAGGGAACACTCCTCGGCACGCGCGTGATCGACGGCCGGCGTTGTGCCGTCGTTGAGTATTTCTACCCTGATGATTCCCCCTGGCACTGCGTGCTCGCCGTGAATCCCGACTATTTCGTCGTCCGGGACAGCATGGATGGAAACGGGAAGGTGTACAGAACGCTCTCGTGGCACAACATCTCGACGGAGCCGATTCCTGACGACGTGTGGGAGTAAACGACCCGGTTGCCGATGACCCCAGGGCAGACCGAGTGCCGAAAGGGCAAGGAGATGCTCCACTTCAAGGTCGGAGGCACCGCCGCGAAGTTCGTCATCTTCATGGAGAACTCTATGAACTCCTACATGCTCGATGCCCGACCTCCGGACGGCTCTCTTGGTGAGAGCTGTCTCGACGATCTCGGCACCGGCTGGCACCACAAGTTCTCCAAGTACACCATGGCCATGCTCGACGGCCACGCTGAGTACCGCTATATCGACACGCGCTGCACCCGTAGCGAAGCGTACAACATCTGGGCGGAGCCCTAGATGCCCGGCGGCTTCAACGCCTCGCCGCCCACCACGCCGCCGAGTAGGTTTACACGGACGGAACGCCTGCACTACCCTCGTGCAGTTCCCTGAGGATATCTCTCTGTTCGACGATGCCGACAACACGGCGCGATTCCGGCCCGGCAACCACCGGCAATGAGCCGACGTCGCCTTCCTGGAACACGGCCATCGCCTCGGCCAATGTCATCTCGGCATGGACCGGTCGTGCCGTCGGGTGCGCGAAATCCACGGCGGTCATCGCACGGGCAAGAAAAGGCGAGTAGATGATCTCGCGAATCTGGCTGAAGTGAATCACGCCGACGAGATCCCGCTTCTCGTCGACGATCGGGAACTGGTTGAATCGAGACTGTTCGACGAAGTGGAGCACCTCGTCGAACGTGGCGTAGGTGGGGAGACACTTGACGTTGCTTCGCATGACGTGGCGAACCAAGAGTGCGCCGGAGCCGGAAGGCCTTCCGATGGCAAGCAGCCCGAGCGAGCGTACCAGGGATTGCAGCGTGAGCCTGACGGCTGACGCGCTGCCCAATGTGGGGCCGACCCTTCGCAGGAGCGTGACCGCTTTCACCTCTCCCGCCTGTTTGACGACCCACTTGGTGAGCAGTGGGCCGCTCGTCTCGAAGATGACGACGCTGCCCAGGAGAATCGTGGCGAAGCGGTGTGCCCAATCATGGTCCCAGTATGCAGTGACGAAATCCGCCAGTCCTATGACGACCGCCGCCTGGCAGAGCAGGGCGGTGCCGAGATGCGCCCGAGACTCTGTGGATTCCCCGGCCCACCGTTGCCCGAGGTGTGTTCCCAGTAGCTTGCCGGCGAGCCGACAGACCACATAGGCGATGCCGCAGAGGCGTAGGTCCGCCAGATCGGCAAGGTGCAACTGGAAGCCCGCGATGACGAAGAACCCGACCAGGATCGGCCGTGCAATCATCCGAAGCATGTCCTGGATGCGGTCGGGATCGATCGCGGCATTCGCGAAAGTCGCGCCCGTGCACAGGGCCATGAGCAGAAAGTTGTAAGAGAGATACTGTTGTTCGAGCAACCAGCCCTCGCCCGCACCGCAAACAATCAAGGTCGCCACCAGGATCAGGATCGTCTCGGCGGTCGGTAGCTTGGAGTGGATGATGCTGATCAGCCCCCCGAGGAGCAGCCCCAGGGCCACGCTTCCGATTGTCGTGGCGGCCATGTCGAGCCAGACGCCGCCCGGCGAAAGCGCGACGGAGCCGAGAGCGCCAGAGGCGGCCAACCCGAGAAAACACACGTGGAACGTGACGATACACAGAACGTTGTTGACGGCCGTCAGGCTGAGGATCATGTCCGTGACAGGCCCTTTGGCATCGTATTCGTGGAGGACGGACATCGTCGCCGCAGGGGCGGTTGCGATGGAGGCGAAGCCCAATAGCGCGGCGAATGCCAGAACAATCTCCAAAGGCGCGTCCTGCGCCACGAAGAACCCGACCCCAGTCGCTCCGGCGAAGACCAGCAGGAATGTCAGGCCGGACTCCGCGAGCGATATCTTGAGGAGCTTTCCACCGACGGCCTTCAGATGGCGTGCCTCAAAAACGCCCCCAATCGAGAAGAGGATGATCCCCAGCCCCAGGTCTTTGACGGCTTTGAGCGGCGATACGGCCGCCGCCAATTCCTGAGCCGCGTCTGCCCCGGCTTCACCGTCCGCCCCGATGTCAAGCAGCCAACACAACACGAGCTTGAATATCGCGCCGGCAACGAGGTATCCGACGACGCGCGGGATACGCAGCGCGCGTGCGACGTGGCCTCCCGCGATTGCCGCAGCCAGCAGTAGGCCGAACAGCAATCCAGGACCGGGCACGCTTGCCAACGCCACGCCGGGATATGCGAGCATCTGCTCCGGCACGAGGTTCTCCGCCCTTGACCGAGATCGACGTGCCCGGCGATTAGTCGGCAATCCGACCCAAGGAATGCCGGGCCCCGTGGTTACCCGGAGCATTGTTCCACACCACGCACGTTCGCAAAAGGGGAAAAGCGAAGCGGTGAGGACAGTTGGCTGCTGGTTGCTCGGGCTGTTGTTGGCGACCGTTCGTAGATGGGGCTGCCCGCGCAGATCGGGAGACGCGTGCGGGCTGTCCTGCGTGCGGGAGATGCTCGGATAGGAGGTCGGGGACCGCGCAAGCGCCACTTGTTACATGTGGAGCCTGTCCAGAACAAGAAAGCGGCCGACGCGCTGGTCGGCCGCTGGCGGAAGTTGGTGTTCGGCGTCCGACTCTGGGGTCGAACGACTGCTGCTCTTTTTGAATCTGCTCTACTCGTCTTCGTTCGCCTCGTTCGCTTCGACCTCCACTTGAAGCTGTACGGTGTTATCCTCCATGGCGATGTTGATGGTGGCCGTTCCCTCGCCGTCGATGGGCTCGCCAGTCTCTGCGGACTCGACGCTGAAGGTCAATTCCTCCGCGCCATCCACTGCTCCCGGCGGCAAGACGATGGTGCCGGTGCCCTCTTCATCGAGAACGATGTCTTCCGAAGCAATGACCTCACCGTCAACAGAAACGGTGACGCTCATGAACCAACCCTTGACCATCTCCACACCGCCGGCGGCGGCGAAGCCCACGCTTCCGAGCAGCACGACTGCCAGCATGGCGGCGACCAGGCCGCGTCGGCGCGGGTGGGAAGACGAACGATTTGCATGGTACTCCTGCATGAGTCTCTCCTGTAAATGGGAGTTGTTGAATTGTCCGGGCCACTCTCGGCCCTTGAGAGACGCAAGCGCGTTGTCGACTGGATCGTGATGATCTTCCACGGCACTACCTCCGTCCGTTCAGTTTCGCGCGGAGTGCATTCCGCGCTCGCGTTAATCTCGACCTCACCGTGCCCTCGCGGCACCCGATGACGGCAGCGGTCTCCTTGACCGACAGGCCCTCGATGTGGTACAGCGACAGCACACTCTGATACCTCGGAGGAAGCGACAGCATCGAACATGCGAGATACTCTCTGTCGACCTCCTCCGAAGAACAAGACACGGTCTTGCCAGGTAACTGATCCACCTCCATAAGTTCTCGCATCCGTCGCCGATGCCGCCGGGCCCAGCGGTTGACGGCGTTGGTCGCGATCCGAAGGAGCCAGAATCGCAGCGGCACGCCTCGATATCGATATCCAGACAGCGACCGCAGAACGATCAGGAACACATCGGCCACGAGATCCTCCGTCGCGTGCACGTTGCCCGTGCGACGGTAGACGTAGTTCAGGAGCATTCGGTGGTGACGCTGATAGAGCGCGGCGAACGCCTCGGGATCCTGCTTCGCCCGTTCGATCAGGTCACGCTCGTGGTCCAATGCGGCCACCTCGGTTTCACCCACGAAAGCTTGCACTTGAGCCAGGCTCATGGTGTCCTCTTAACAACGACCGCGTCGAGTCCACACTGTAATAAGACGGTTGCCGGGCTGTTCGCTCCCGGGATTTTCAATTCTTTTGCACACGGCGGGATTATCGCCCCAGTAAGCGTCATCATCATTATCCTGACTGAGGGCTTCGCCACTGATGCCTTGCAATTGACTCCGGTTATCGCCGTACTGGTAGAGGTATGCCCGAGGCCGGGGAACACGGCAACTGATCATGGCGGCGGGATCCGCTGCTACGACGGCAACCCGACGATCACAAACTGCACCATCACGGGGAATACGGCAGGCAGGAGCGCCGGCGGGATCCGCTGCGACTACAGCGACCCGACGATCACAAACTGCACCATCGCGGGGAACACGGCAACCGAAGGCGGCGGCATCGTCTGCTACCAAAGCAGCGGCCCGACGATCACAAACTGCGTTTTCTGGGGAGACGCGCCACAGGAGATCTCTGTGTCCTCCTCCAGCACACTCGCCATGACATACTGCGACGTTCAGGGCGGCTGGACCGGCGACGGTAACATCGACGCCGATCCGTTGTTCGTCGATCCAGACGGGCCGGATGGCGACCCGGCGACCTGGGAGGACAACGACTACCATCTCGCCGCGAATTCGCCGTGCATCGACGCTGGCGATCCGGCTTCCGACTACAGCTTCGAGCCTGAGCCCGACGGGGGGCGGGTGAACATGGGGGCGTATGGCAACACGTCGGAGGCTGCGACGAAGGGGTGGTTGTGCATTGAGGACTATGAGGTCGTCAGCCGTACGCGCGTTGGGCGGACGTTGTTTGACTATGAGTTGAGCATTGTTATTGCGAACGAGAGTGACACGGCCGCGACGGGCGTTTTTGCCGAATTGCTGAGCGCGCCTGGCAGTGCGACGATCATCGACGGCGAAGTGGACGTCGGCGGGCTGGCGGCCGGTGAGACGGTGATCAGCGTGGACACGTTCACGCTTCGCGTGGATCGAAGCGCGCTGTTGTCGCCGCTGCCGATCAGTTGGCAGGTGACGTACTCGCAGGGCGGCATGACGCGCGAGAGTGCGTTTACGAAGGTGTTGTTGCCGAAGGTGTTCGAGCCGTCGGATGAGCCGGGCGGGCCGGACGATCCGACCGGCTTGGATGGCGCACGGCCAAACACGCTGTCGGAAGCGCCGAGGGACGCAGCCGCAGGCAGCGTGCCAGCCGTCGGTACGAAGAGGGACTCTCGCACCAGCGCGCGGTGACACAGGTAGCGTCGCATTCGACATGCTTACCCGCGACTGCGTCGCGTGAAAGCATGGCACCCAGCAATTGAGGGGAGTGAAACAATGCACAAGACCCTGTGGTTGACGTTGGCCGGCGTCTGGCTGTCGGCGTTTGGGCGGGTGTGCCAGGCCGATGAGATTGTTTCGATCACCTACGAGCTGAGCGATCTCGGCGCAGGCAAGTGGGAATTCAGGTACGACGTGACGAACCATGCGCTCGTCGCGACAATCGAAGAGTTCACGATCTGGTTCGAGTTCGGCTCCATGTCGAACCTGGCGATCACGACGCCGGACCCGCCGGCGAACGGTTGGGATGAGTTGGTTGTCCAGCCCGAGCCGCTGATCAGCGAGGACGGTTTCTACGACACGCTCACCCTGGGTGACGCGATCATGGTGGGCGAGACGGTCGGGGGCTTCTCCGTCAGTTTCGACTGGATCGGTCCAGGGATTCCCGGCCCTCAGACGTTCGATATCGTCGACCCGATCAGCTTCGCCACCCTCCACACGGGCCAGACGGTCCCAGAACCTGGCACCGCGTTGCTGTTCAGCATGGCAATCCTGGCGATTTACGCCCGCCGACCTAAAAAGGCTGAATTGACACGGGATTGAGACCCCTCGTAGAATGCTTAGGCTAACCGGCTGTCGGATCGTGAGCGGCGCGGCTCTCCCGACGGTTGGGCCGACGGGTGTTGGCCGCCGAGCACTCAAGGGCGTTGAGCAGACCCCCGCGGATAAAGAGCCGAAAGACCCCCATGATCGAAACATCAGCCTGGCACTATGTGTTGATTGCGTGCCATTTGGCGGTATGCTTCGCGCTCGCCGTGTACGGCATTCATCGCTACTCCCTCGTGTATCTGTATTACAAGAACCGTCGCAAGACTGCTCGTAAGACGGCGGTCTTTCTGCCGGATCGAAGGCCCTTCGTGACGATCCAGCTCCCGATGTACAACGAGCAGTTCGTTGCCAAGCGAGTCATCGAGGCCGCCTGCAGGATTCGCTATCCGCGGGACCGGCTCGAAATACAGGTGCTCGACGACTCGACGGACGAGACGGTCGACATCGCCCGAGAGACGTGCGAGGAGATGCAGGCACGGGGTTATCCGATTGTCTTTCTCCATCGGGACAACCGCGAAGGTTACAAGGCCGGCGCCCTGGAGGCGGGAATCAAGGTCGCCAAGGGGGAGTTGGTTCTGATCTTCGATGCCGACTTCCTCCCACCCGAGGACATCCTTGAACACCTGGTGGATCACTTCGTCGATCCGAACGTGGGGATGGTTCAATCGCGCTGGGAGCATTTGAATCGGGACCAGTCACTCTTAACCAAAACACAGGCGATCCTGTTGGACGGTCATTTCGTGATCGAACACGCCGCGCGGAACTGGTCAGGCCGGTTCATGAGCTTCAATGGCACGGCGGGCATGTGGCGAAGAAGCTGCATAGCCGACGCGGGCGGCTGGCACCACGACACGTTGACGGAGGATCTGGACCTTTCGTACCGGGCCCAAATGAAGGGCTGGCGATTCATCTATTTGCCGGAAATCACGAGCCCGGCCGAGTTGCCGCCGGGGATGAACGGCTTCAAGAGCCAACAGCACCGTTGGGCAAAGGGCGGCGCACAGACCTGCCGCAAGCTACTGCCGGCGATTCTGCGTTCGCGGCTGCCGTGGCGGATCAAGGTCGAGGCGTTCTTCCACCTGACGAGCTGCGTCAGCTATTTCCTCATCCTCCTTCTGACGTTGATGCTGCTCCCGGTGATGTACCTGCGGACGCAGGTGTTCGTCGGGGACATCGGCTTCCACGCCCTGTTCGACGGGTCCCTGATTCTCCTGGCGACCTGTTCGGCGAGCACGTTTTACGTGGCGTGTCAGCGAGAGCTGTTTCGAACGTGGGGGGAGAGTCTGAAGTACCTTCCGTTCCTGATGGCCATCGGCGTGGGTATCGCGATGAACAACGCGCGGGCGGCGTTCGAGGGCTTCTTCGGGGGGGCCTCCGAGTTTGTGCGTACGCCGAAGTTCGGCGTGGAGAGCGCCCGCGATGACCGATGGCAGAAGAAGAGCGGCAAGCAACGTCTGGATACGAAGCGCATTCAGGCATGGTGTGAATTGCTGATGGCAGTCTATCTGGTCGTGTGTGTGGTGTACACCGTCTATCTCAAGGTCTGGATCGGCTTGTTCTTCATGTGCCTGTTCACGGTGGGCTACACCTATGTCACGCTGCTGACGTTCTACAGTCAGTATTTTGCGTCGCGCGTTCAGGTGTCGGCCGAGGAGTGCGCTGCGGCTTCGATCACAGATCTGGCCGAGAGCGTGCCGGTCAAGTAGGCCGC
>JBDRKQ010000254.1:0-24762 GCA_043813895.1 Planctomycetota bacterium | reverse complement strand
TCGCTTTCGATGGTCTCCGGCACGGTCCCGATGTACTCGGTCAGGAAGGGCAGATTCTCGGCGTCGGCGCGGACCTTCATCAGTGATTTCACGTCGGCAACCAGTTGAACGGGCGAGCAGCGGATGTGTTCGACTTCGAGCTTGCCCGCCTCGATCTTAGAGAGGTCCAGAATGTCGTTGATGAGTTGGAGCAGGTGCTCGCCATTGCGGCGAACCGTGTAGATGGCGGTGAGCTTCTCAGAGTCGGACTGCTCCGGATCGAGCAAGGCCTCCGCGTATCCCAGGATGGCTGTCATCGGCGTGCGTATCTCGTGGCTCATGTTGGCCAGGAACTCGCTCTTGGACTGCGTGGCGGCCTCGGCAGCCTGGCGAGCCACAACAAAATCAGTCACATCAATGGCGTTCAGCACCACTCCCCGATAGCGGTCGCCATCGAAGATGGGCTGCGCTCGCAACGACAGCTGCATTCCCAGCAACTCGCGGTTGACGACGTGCGTTGCACGGCGTTGGCCACTGCGGAATCCCTCCAGAACGGCTCGCACACGAGCAGTACCCTCGGTTTTGGGGTGCAACTCCCAGAGGGGCTTCCCCACGATGTCATCTCGTTTCATGCCCACCTTGTCAAGAAACCACTGGTTTACCTCAGTGATGGTGTCGTCGCCGTCCGCGACGACGATTCCTTCGTCCATGCCCTCGATCATTGAACGCAGCTTGTGGGCCTCCTGAGCTACCGCCTTGTGAGCGCGTGCGAGCTGATTTTCGGCCTGCTTGCGGTCGGTGATGAAGCGAGCCTGTTGCACATTCTGGTAAGCGGTCGTGGACAGTTGTTTGGCGAGAGTGAACAGTACTTCGGCAACCTGCCCGAACTGCTCACGCGACATGGCGGGCACCTCACGGAATGCCTCGACAACGGTCTCTTCGTCGGCTTCGATGTCGCGGGCGTACTCGCGCATTTTTTCCTCGGTCTGGGTGTCGTCGCGCACCTGACCGATCAGCCAGTTGGCGATGTGTTTCCCGCCGACCGAAATCGCGGCGCCCGCATCCCACAGCCCGCCGCTCATGCATGGCTGGATGATGGGACCATCTGCGTTGAAGCGACCCAGCGCGGCGTCGGACTTGTAGCAGTTGGCGCAGCCCTTTTCCGTTTTGCGAATGATGTCGCTGCACAACCGGCAGAAGTTGCTTGGTTTGGTGATGGGCGTTCCATTAGTTTGCGTAATAATCGATGCAACGCCAGTAGCCTTCGCGAATTCGTCCTGAAGGTGTTGGATATCGTCGAGGTTGAACAGGTCCTCAATGACGATGCCCCCGGCATCCTCCAAAGGCCGAGTCAACGCCACAATGCGATTCTCCAACGCTGCCTCTGCCCGCTTGCGATCGGTGATGTCCAGCCCCAACCCCACAAGATACGTCTTGCCGTCGATGACAATCCTGTCCCCTGTGAAGTAGTACGGTATCTGCTCCCCCGCCTTGGTGAGAAGGAAGTCCTCCATCGAGGATGACCCGTGATCGTACACCTCCTGCATACGACGCGCACACAGATCCTTATCCACGACAATGTCCAGCGCCGTCATCGTATCCAGCTCTTCGTCGGAATAGCCGGTGGCCGTCACCCAGTTGGCATTCCGCCGTACGAATTGCGCGGAGCTCTTCTCGAATATGTAGAAAAGACCCGGCATGCTCTGAACAATTGTGTCCGTGAAGATCCGCTCGGTCTGCAACTGCTCCTCAGCCTGCCTTCGCTCGACTATTTCGGTCTTCAACTCCGTGTTGGCCTTCGCCAGCTCAGCCGTGCGGCGCGCGACGTTCGCCTCGATGAGCCTGGTCCGGCCGAGCTGCGTCCGGGCCAGCAGCGTTACCAGCCCGGTAAGAACGACGCCGATCGGCAGTATCAGCCAGATCGACCGAGCCCTGTTCCCGGCGACAAATACCGGTGTGGCCCAGCAGTCCACACGCCACCGGCGCCCGTGGACGTCCGTCACCGAGTGCCTGGCCATCATCCTGCGCGACGGATCGCATCCGGGTTCAGACGAGCCAGTCCCGGGTATGCAGCTTGAACTGAATCTGTCGAGCAACTGCGGCTCCTGCCCGTCGGTCACGTCCCGAAGCTCAATACCGATCCCATCAGGGAGAACAGACGCCAGTGCATTCTCGACCAGATCGCCGACACGGTACATACCCAGCACGAAGCCCTTCACACTGCCTCTGCGTCCATCGACCGTAAAGGTCACTCCCTCCTGGTCGTAGACGGGCACGATGATGCAGAAACACTTCGTCTGGGCATTCTGGCGATCAAGCTCCGGAGGATAGGCCGTCGTCGGCCTTCCTGTATCACGGCTGCGGACTAGCGCTGCGAACAGTGCGGCATCCGACGCCACATCGAAGCCAATAAGGGACTCGTTGCCCGTGTGTGGCTCCACGAAGGACAACGGGAAGTACTCCTCCTTCTGCGAGCACCGGATGAGGCGCTCCCCCGAACCCACCTCGGTGAATTGAAAGCTCTCCATCCCCTCCTGCCGCGCGCGGGCTTCGTATTCACTGCGTTGCTCGTGGACTACTCTTGGAATCCAGCCCAACGCCTGGATATCATTGCATTGCTTCCGAAAGTCTACCGTGGCCAGCGTAAAATCGCTTCGGGACACTTTGAAAGACGCTTCGTAGAATGCCCGGAGGGTCTGCACCATGAAGCGGCGCATCCGGACTTCCTGACCAATAGCCTGTGTGGCTTGATCTGCCACGGCGATAAACCGCTCTGTTAACTGTTCCCGATCGCGCAGATACCATGCCTCAAAGAGTCCGAGCGTCAACGCCATCCCCAGACAAGCTACGGATGCGACGATGCGTCGGTCGCGACGCCGGCGCTTACCCTCTGCTGTTGGTGATCGATCAGGGGGCACGAGCCTCTCCAATGACGATGTCCACCGATTCGATAACACTCGGTGGAACAACGATGCCCAGTTTCCGGGCGGTGTCGAGATTGAGCATGGTCTGGCCCTGGGTGGCCGTCACGATGGGAATCTCGGAAGGCGGGACGCCGGCCAGTATCTGTTGAGTGATCCGCCCGGCCTCCACGCCGTGCTCGACCGCGGATTCCACTGCGCCGCAGAGCATCCCGTCATCGACGGCGAAAGAGAACATGCCCACCAGCGGTATTCGACTGTTGGCCACACTCCAGGCCATGACCTCGCTTGGGGTCATGCTCTGTTTGGTGTCCTCCTGGGCGACGGTGTGGTACATGTAGGTAACGATCGCGTCCGCCCGGTCCTGGGCGGCCTGGATCTGCTGTTGCCACTCCTTGAACGTGCCCGGCGTCTCCCACGCCACCACATCGAGAGCAATCTCCTGGGCACGCATGTACTTCAATGCGCCGGCCGATGTGGGAGAGTTGTCGGTAATCACGGCGATGCGACGAACATCCGGCTTGATCTTGCTGAGCAGGGCCAGGGTCTCCCGATAATGCGGGCGTTCCAGAATCCCTGTCGCGTTCGCCGCTGGATACCCGTAGTCGGCGGCCTCCGCGTTGACGCCGCAGAAGACCACCTTCGGCTTGTTTTTGCCGATCAAGTGCCGGGCGAAGTACTGCTGAGCATTGTCGTCCACGGCAATGACGACATCAGGTTGCCAGGTCTCCACGGTCTTCAGGGCTGACTGCCCCGACTCTTGCTTCCAAGCCGCCTCCGTTCTACGCTTGGTATCCATGTAGTACGTCTCGAGTTCGACATCGGTGTTCTCCAAAGCCCGTTGAACACCGCGGGAAATGCCGGCAACCCATTCATACTCCCGATGATAGCTGTGCACCAGGAGGACATTGCCGCTGTCTTCCTCCTGGACGAGGGCCTGTTCCCGGGGCGCGGACTCGGGGGGCCTCTCCGCTTCTTTCTTACACCCAACGTTCCCAACGAAACAGGCAGCGGCCAGCATGACGAGCATGTGTCGAATGAGCATGAGTGCTCTCCTCTTGAGCGAACATCGGTGCTTGACGTGTGACAGAGCCGCGTTGTAAAGCACACTGAACTTCATCCCGGATTCCCTGTGCCTAAGGGCTTCAACAGCCAGGCGTTCCACTGCGCGCTGCCGGGAGTTCATCGCGGGTGATAAACACACAGACTGTTTCGTTGCTGGGCCGCGAGGATTCTGCTCCTGACGGGCGATCAAACAGGGTTCACGCATGTACCCCTCCCGGGCCGCGGGGAATCGGCGCCTCAGGGGTCAAATCGGCTGGAATCGCCTGCTCGTGAAGGTCCAAGCGATGCGGCAATGCGGCCCTGCCATTGCCAAGGTGCGCGGGCATTATCGGTCAGCCGCACATCGGCGAGCGTGCAACGTCCGGCCCAAGACGCCGGCAGATTCGCTGGCGATACAGCCGACTTTGGTCCGCATACTTGCACGTGATCATGCGCGCCGGTAAGCCCGGATTCACGCATGAAAACTCTTACCGGCCAGCCCCACGGCATTGCTCGCATGAGCCGGTGCCACTGGCGGCTCGCCCGCCAGTGCCTCCCCCCCGCCGCCAGGCCTTGCGTTTGCGAGCCATGCCGGTAGGATATCCACGAAGTTCGGCAGAGACTGGCAAGAAGACGCACGAAAGATGCACGGAGCAGCAGCGACCGCCGTAAGTCCCTGCAACATAAGACGCCGAAGTGGCGGAATTGGCAGACGCGCGGGATTCAAAATCCCGTTCCCGCAAGGGAGTGAGGGTTCGAGTCCCTCCTTCGGCAATCGGCGCCCCGATTTCCCCCTGCTCAAGCTCGCGCCGTATCTCCAGCTTCTGTCCTCACTTACGTGCAGGCGACGCCCTTGTGATCGCGTCACCGACTCTGGAACTGCACGTCTTCGTCAAGTACGATATCCACCCTGTGGGCCGAGAGACCTATCGGCCGGGAACAAGAGTGTCAGCCCCTTTTCCGATGGGAGGATTGAAAATGACAGTGAGCACCAAAGTTCTGATCGCGAGTACGGGCTTGTTCGCCGTGTTGCTGTTCGCGTCAACACAGGTGATGTCTCAGGAAAAGAAGTCGGCGCAACCGCCGGATCAGAAGGAACCCGGCCAGAAGGACATGGAAGAGATGATGGCCCAGTGGGCGGCGATGAACGCCAAGGGGCCCGAACACGAGAAGTTCGAGTCAATGGTCGGCACGTGGGACGCGGAGTCCCGATTCTGGATGTCGCCGGACGCGCCGCCGACCGTGTCCAAGGGCAGCGCGGTGTTCAAGCTGATCTTCGACGGCCGCTACATCGAGCAGCGGTTCAAGTGCGACTGGCAGGGCAAGCCGTTCGAGGGTATCGGCATCGAAGGCTACGACAACTTCAAGAAGAAGTACGTCTCGATCTGGTTCGACGACCAGAGCACAGGCATCTACATGTCCCTGGGCACGTCAGACGAGACCGGCAAGGTCTGCACCTACTATGGCAAGATGGACGACCCGATGACGGGCCAGAAGGACAAGGTCGTCAAGTCAATCGCTCGAGAGATCAGCAAAGACAAGGCGGTCTTCGAAATGTACGACAAGAAGCCGGACGGGGAGGAGTTCAAGTCGATGGAGATTACCTACACCCGGCGGAAGTAGCTCACGAGATCTGGGCATTTGCACAGGAGGCAGCCGTGCGCGACCGCTGCCGAAACGCGCGCGCGACCGCCAAGGGTATCTGGGCCAGCGGCTGCACAAGTTGTGCTGCGCCGATCTCGGCAGCCACCTTCGGCATGCCATAGACGACACTCGTCCGCCGATCCTGAGCGATCGTGATCGCGCCGGCCTGCCGCATCTTCAACAAGCCTCGCGCCCCGTCCGCGCCCATACCGGTGAGCAGAATCCCGGCGGCGTGCTCGCCCGCGGCCTCGGCGACAGAGTCGAAGAGCACGTCCACACTGGGGCAATGTCGATTGACGAGCTCCCTCGTGCCGAGCTTGATGCGGTATCCCCCGCTTCCGGCCGCCACGCTCATCTGGATGCCGCCCCGCGCCAGAAAAGCCCTGCCTGGCAGCAAAACATCTCCATCCAACGCCTCGGTCACACGGACTCGGCTGGACTGATCAAGCCTCGCGGCGAATGCCCCCGTAAACGCCTCCGGCATGTGCTGAACGATCGCAACCGGGGGGAAATCGGCCGGCAACAAGGCAAGCATCGTCTTGATCGCCTCGGTGCCGCCGGTTGAAGCTCCGACGGCAACGAGATACCGGGCAGGATCGATTCCCAATTGCGAGTAGGGAATAGGCTCGATGATGACATTCGGCGGAATTGCCGGAGGCCGTCGGATGGCCTGGGCCGCGGCGCGAATCTTGTCCACGAGGTCAAGCCCGAGACATCGCAAGTCTTGAGGCAGGTTGACGGATGGCTTCATGACCACGTCGGTGGCGCCGAGTTCAATCGCCTTCATCGCCGTTTGGTCGCGCGGCGCCCGGGGCGGGCAGCACATGATGACCGGCACAGGATAGTGCGCCATCAGCTTCCTGAGGAACGCAAGGCCGTCGATACGTGGCAGATCGCGGGAGAGCACGATTACGCCGGGCTTGTGTTCGATGATGAAACCACGTGCTTCGAAGGCGTCCTTCGCGCAGGCGACGACGTTGATGTCGGACGCTTCATTGAGGACGCGCCTGAGGGTAGTCCGCACCACCGGTGAGTTGTCGACGACAAGCACGCTGATCGGCAACCTCGGCTTCACGTCCGGTCCCCCACTACTTCAGTGGCCGCGAATAGCAGCCCAGGGCAATACTGCGGCGCCGGCGTCTCGCCGGCGGTCTTCGTGGTTGAAAACGCGCGCCCTGATCCACTGTTCGCCCTTTCACCACGGGCTGATCGGCGACTTGCGAGTGCGCGATACAGTGCCATGCCCGCGGCGTCAGTCCTTTCTATAGACGGTCGGCTCGACGTAGGAGAGCGGGTGGTCGATTGAACTAAGGCTCTCGGAGTGGCCGATCATGAGATACCCCCCCTTGAGCAGTTGCTCCGCATACTTGCCGACAAGCGTGGTTTGTGTCTCGCGGTCAAAGTAGATCATGACATTGCGGCAGAATACGATGTGAAAACCGTGGCGGAAGGGAAACCGCTTCGTCATGAGATTGAACCGGCTGAAGGTGATGAGGCGGCGTACTTCAGGCACGACCTGGAGACACTCCTGTCCATTCGCCGTGGCTTTCTTGAGGTAGCGGTGCCTGTAGTCCGGCGGCACCGTCCCGACGCGATGAACCTCGTACAGACCGAGTGCGGCCTTGCTGAGCATCTGGGTTGACAGATCGGTGGCGAGGAGCTTGACCTTGACGCCGGCGTGCGCCCTGAGAACATCGTGTACGACCATGGCGATGGAGTACGGTTCCTCGCCGCTGGAACAGCCCGCGCTCCAGATCCGCAGCGAGTCGTGTTCGGATCGCCACTTCGAATCGTTCACCCATCCTCGGAGTATCTCCTGGAGGAGCGTGAAATGCCGCATCTCCCGGAACAAGTGCGTTGTGTTCGTGGAGATCGCGTCGAGCAAGTAGCAGAGCTCTTCGCCGGTCTGATCCTTTTCAACGTAATGATAATAATCGCGGAACGATGAGAAGCCTCCCTCCCGCACGCGCTTCCCCAACCGCGCCCGCACAAGCTGCTGCTTCTGGTCTCCCAGGTTGATGCCGCTCTTGAAGTAGACCAGCCGCCGGATGAGCTCGTAGTCCTTCTGCGTCAGGTCCTTGGCTTCGGTAGTCATTCCCCCACCCCTCCATCAGTAATCGCTGCTCGCCGACCCGGTTTAACTCCTACGACTCCCCGTCACACGTACAGATGAGCTGGACGAGGTAGCCGTCCACGCACAACCTTGCAACGTCCCCGTCCACCTGGCCGCTCAAGTCCGGCGTCTCAATCAGGTGGCGGACCTCCGGAATGGTCAGATTGAACACGTCGTCGCATCCGTGCATGGCGGTCACGAGCTGACCGCAGACGATGTTCATGAACTCCTTGACGGCGTCTTCCGCTTCGTCGAAGCCGTCGTCCTCATTCAGCTCGACGCCGAGGAGATTCGCCGCCAGCAGCTTGGCAAACGGCGCCGGACAATGAAGTCGCAGCGTGCCGGCGTGGGGCCCCGTGTAGCTGATTGTCGTTTCGAACCACAGATCACCGGGCGAAGGCTCGGCCTGCTCGTCCTCGGTGAACATGAATGCCAGATTCGCAAGGACCTCAGAAAAGATCGTCGTCAGCGTTGCCGTCTTCTGTTCCTGCATCATCGTCTTTGACTCCCAAGATTGGTTGGAGAACGTCGCGAAGCATCTCGGGCTGAAACGGCTTGCGTATGAACCCGAACGCACCGAAGTCCTCGATCTCCTGGATTCGCTGCTTGCTCCCCTCGGTCGAGACAATCACGATGGGGATGTCCTTGAGCTGTTCGTTCTGCTTCATGCGAGTAAGCAGTTGAATGCCGTTCATCGTGGGCATGTTGATGTCCACGAGCATCGCGGCAACCGGGTGGTCGTTCAGTTGCGCAAGCGCTTCGATACCGTTGGAGGCCTCATAGACGTCCCCAACGTCCAGCCCGGCCATCGCCATGGTCTTCTTGACCATCTGGCGGATCGTCGCCGAGTCATCCACAATCAACACGTCTCGAACCATTTCATCGCTCCTACGTGGCGACGGGGGCCTTGCTCCGACTCTCACTCTCTCTTCCGACATCTGCGAATACCTCTTCGACCTGCTTCAAATCCGTCAGTGTCTGCGCACCGAGTTCCTCCAGGTCGTTTTCGTGCAGGTTGTGTCGCTCCATAACCGCATTGTCGGCGCGGCAGAAAAGACCGTCTTCTCCCAACCCGAGCCCCAGCAGCAGGCAAACGCAGTTGGCCAAATGGACGATGTCAACGAGCGTGTCCGGCGCCTCCAGCGCACCCGGGCTGTGGTGGTATCGGATGCAGCGGACTATGGGCTCCGGCAACCGCCATATCTCGGCGATCCTGCCGCCGATTTCCTGGTGTGAGAATCCCAGGACCGCCTCTTCCGCCTCCGCGAAAGAAACACGCTCTTCACTCACGCGACGCACGATCTCGGCGAAGTCCTCGGCAACGTACTCGTTGAGCACGACCTTGCCGATGTCGTGAAGCAGGCCCGCCGTAAACACGATGCCGCCGCTGCCGCTCTCGATCTTCTTGGAAATCACCGAAGCTGCCAGCGCGACGGCGACGGAGTGTCTCCACAACACGCCGGGGGCAAGCCCGTATCCGACCTGCTCACGAGCCAGCATGCAGCTTGTGTGCACCGACATAACGAGTTGGAGCACCTTCGCCGTGCCGAGGCAAACCATCGCATCGTTCAGCGAACTTACGGTCTTTGAAAGACCGAAGTACGCTGAGTTGCACAGGCGCAGCACCTCACCGGTGACCGCCTGGTCGTACCGAATCGTCTCGACGATGTCGTCGACGGTGCTGCGAGGGTCGTTGATGACGTTCATCAACTTGACGGCCGTGTCGGGCAACGGAGGCAAATGGCCGACTCGGTTCAGGATGTCGTTGACGTGGTTCACAGCTCCGTCTCCTTGTTGCGCGTCTTCATCGTGACCTGACCCGTGCCGACGTTGAGACGCAACGTTCGGCTGATAGAACCTCCGACGTCCTCGGCATCGATGAGAATGCCGTTCTTCCAGAAGATCTTCCGGAGCATGACGTAGTTGCGTTTCCCGATGTTGAAAGTGCCGTTGTCGTCGAGGAGTTGGGACCCGCCGACCGCCTTGACGGTCATCCGCTTCTTGACGGCGCCCAGTTCGTATGCGGCACGGAACAAGCGCGGGATCCCCGTGTCCGCAAACATCGCCGGGTTGGACTTCGCCTTCGCCGGCGAAATCGACGAGTCCGGCAGCATATAGTGAATCATGCCGCCGACCTTCACCTCCGGGTCCCAGATTGTGACGCCGATGCAACTACCCAGCGAATAGGTGATCAGGGTCCCGGATGGATCATCCGAAACCTTGAAGTCGGCAATATCAACAACCGAGTCCGTGCTCATCCGCGGGTCTTCCCTTCCTCTAATGCGGGCCGGAGCCCCCACCCTCGTCGTCCACAACCTCGATGCTCTTGAGCACTGTGATCGAACCGCTCGCCTGGCTGACCGCTACGAACTCGGTAACACTCTTCACTTTGCGTTTCTCGATCCTTACCGGGCCCTTCAGTTCATGAGCGAACACGACGTGCTTGCGGCCTATCCGGATGCGAGAACCCGGATAAACGACCTTGCTGACGAGCACGTAAGGCGCCTGGCACCCCTGTGCCGCGCCGGTCAGATCCAGTCGATTGCGCTCGGTCGCGTTGTTCACCTTGGCAAGGACGCTGGGATGAATGCCGACGATGATGCTCGTCGGGACGGCCGCCCTGCTCCCGATGGCGCAGGCTTCGAGACCGACCTTTGCGTAAACCTCACCGCCGATCACGTCGCCGCGGACAACCCTGCAAACACCTTCACAGTGAACCTGGCAATTCATCAGCTCTCTTGTGACGCTGACATCCCCGCCGGAGGTCAGCATGGCTTCCGAGGCGAACTTGAGGGCGATTTGCCCGCCTGCCCGGACAGCGCCTTTGTGCCGGCTGATGACCCCCCCTTTGACCAGCACGTCGCCTTCGGCTTCGACCTTGGCCGCCTGGATCGCACCACTGACAAAGACACCTTGCTTGGAGCTGACCTCGAATTCGTCAAGGATGGTCCCGGTGATGATGACGTCCGTGGAAGACTTGACATTCCCACTCTCGTAGTCAACGTCCCCGTTGACCTTCACGATCTCGACAATCCTGACGGAGTTGTTTTCATAGACAACCTTGCCTGCCGTGTTCGCCAAGATCAACGATGGGTCCTCTCCCGTGCGCCGCACCGTCGAATCAAGTTCCACTCTTCGGACGGTTCTCTTCGGCTCAATTGCCTTGCCGTGTACATCGCAGCCGGGCGTGCCGGGAACGGCCTTGGTGACCTTGCCGACAGGTTCGTCTACCTCGACCGTGACGATCATACTGAACGCGTGGAAGTCGATTCGCCCATCGTCGTTCTCTTCTTCACCATCTTCGGACTCCGACGAATCAACGTCTTTCATCGCGATGAACTCGTCGTCGGTTCCTTCGATGGGCGGCTTCCCCTGGGCGACCAGGAATCGGTCGGGCCTGTCTTCCGGGTCTTCCGGCGGAGAGAGGAAGGCTTCGATCTTCTCGTTAACTGAGTCGTTCAGGACAATGTCGGCGTCTTCGAGCGCAGCCAATACGTCCTCCCGGCTCAAGGGTCGGGGGTCATCAGGCGCTGTCGGCCTGATCCATGCCTGGAGTCCGTCTTTCGAAACTTCGACAGTGATTCGCAGTACAGCGCTGTCGTTACCCATGTCACTACTCCTCGGCGAGGGTAGAATCGGCGGTTGTTGCCGGCATGGGGCGACCATCATCGGGCGCTTACAGTCCTCGCAACCCGACTCGTCCACCGGCTGGGTGCCGGAGAGGCTCGTCGCGCTGTCCGACCGACCCACCGGCCGGAGTCGCGACTCAACCTGTCTGCCCGTAGTCTTATCGCCCTGATCCCACCTGGACATTCGCAGTTTGGGCGTGCTTTACCGAGTGCCGACACGCTGTCCTTGCGCCAATACAGAGTCCGACTCCGTCGCCTGTTCAGGCTGAACAACGCCGTGTTTTTTGGGGCATCAGAGGAGTGAACAAATGCGTGTGGCACAAAGTGACCAGTACGCACCGCTACGCCCTGAGTAGGGAAGGACTGACCGCAGTGTCACAAAGACACTCACGCATCCCCAAGGTCTCTTGATCTGGCTTCCAGGCGATCAGAAGATCACGCCGGAGAATTGCAGAAACGTGATGGCGGCGTTGTATGTCCCGTGGAGGATGATGGCGAACGCCAGCCCTCGGATCGCCTCCCCCCGCCGGATCACCCTCGCCTCAGTATTCACGTGGCGCCAGGCCGCAACCAACCCTCCGACCGCGATCCAGGTGCAAGTCACGTGAAGTCCGGTGCAAACGATCCAGCGCCAGAGCACAATGCCGAATGAAGGCGCGGCGATATACCATTTCAAGTAGAGCAAGTTTTCGATGACCGCGAATGCGAGCGCACTACCGATTGCGGCGACGCGGATTTGCTCCTCCCGCTTGATCAGCCACGGTCGAACCTCCACGAGAACGGCGATCGCCGCGAGCTTCATCACCTCTTCCGCCGCCGGCCCCATCACAGCGACGAATAAGAGGTGTGGGACGCCGGCGACGAACATCGTGCCCAGCACCGCCCAAGGCCCGCCCAGCACCGCCGCCAGCACCACCGCCCACCAACTGGCGCTCGAAGAAACGACGGCCTGCTTCTTCCGAAACCAATCCCCAAGACTGGCCTCGCCCGGCGGCGGCGGGCGGTAGAGTTCGATGTGCCCGCACTCGGGACAGCGATGACCCGTCGGCAATCCGCGGAGGTTGTATCCGCAGTTGTCGCAGCTCCAATCCTGCTCGATCGTTTCGGGGGCGCGGCCAGGGAAGATGTCGGGCTCGTCGAAAACGGAATGTCGGCTGAGTTCCTCTCGGTCGGTCGGCCCGGTGCGACGCCGCCGCAAGACGCGGTCCGCCGCCTGCTCGGACGGATCTCCGGCAGCCGGTTGATCCGCAGGATGCGGCTCACGATCAGCGGAGGGCTCGCGATCAGGCATGGGCATGAGTCGTCGCCGCGTGCTTTCGCACGATCGCGGTCCCATAGGCGTAAATCTCGACCGCCATCGCGCCCTTGTTACCACTCATCTGCGTGATGTTGCAGAAGGCGAAGCGAACATTACAGACTTCCGTCGCGCCGTACCGCTGCGCCTCGCCGATCATCCGGAGGATCGCCTCACGACGGGCGCGGTCGAGCAGCTTCTGCGCCGCGTGCATCTCTCCACCGACGAGGTTCCGCATCGCCGTGGCGAAGGTCTTAAAGTAGTCGGTGGCAATCACGACCTGCCCGCCCACGAAGTGGACGCTCTCGATGGCCGCTTCATTCACCGGCCGCTTGAGGTTTGTCAGCAGCACGTCGCGCACCTGCGCCTCCCGGACGGCAAGCTGCCTCAGGTGGCGGCGTTCCATAAATCCGCCGGCCAGGACGCCCAGCATCAGCAGGGCAACGACGGGAATAACCTGCATCCAGAACTGGATCATTCTGGCTCTCCAACGACAGGAGGGTGAGACGCACGGCTCGGCCGGGGCGAACTACTCCACGATCACGGCAGTCCCATAGGCGTATAACTCGGCGGCCCCTTGCGCCACCGCGCTCGTCGTGAACCTGGCATTCAGAATGGCATTCGCCCCTAACTGGTGGGCCTGCGCGATCATCCGCTCCATCGCCTCTCGACGCGCTTCCGTGAGCAGCTCGGTATAGCCTCTCAACTCGCCGCCCACGAGGTTCTTCAGCCCGGCGGCGATATCCCGACCGAGGTGCTTCGCGCGGATCGTATTGCCCTGCACCAGGCCCTTGACCTCACGAACGGTCATGCCTGGTATTGTCTCCGTATTCACGACGATCATGGAACAAAGGCCTTTCAGCTCGATCAGGGCCGACGGGCGCAAAAGAGTCCGCCTGCCTGTCTTCTACGGCGCATCCTGGCGTCCGGGGCACCGCGCGTCAAGAACGGCCTTTAGGACTCGCGCATGAATAAGTTGCACATTTCATATGGGTGGTACGGGCATCTTGCCCGTGCAGCTACGGGCGGGATGCCCGTACCACCCTTCGGTATTCGTTCAGCTTGTTTATGCGTACGCCCTTATTCGCTCACGATGTGCATGTCCTGTTCCGTTTCAGCTTTCCGGCGCATCCGTCGATGAATCGGACGCGAGGACCACTTGCCTGGATTGGAGAACGGCGCCGGACGCACCCGGGCCGGTGCCACTGGCGGCTTGCCCGCCAGTGGCACCGAGATGAGCACGCTGCCGTAATAGAGGCCATGTCTGACCCAGCCCAATCAAATGCGAACGCGCGTGCCGCACCGTGGGAGAGCGGCTCGGTTTCCGGAGGTCCGTCCCCCAGCCGCCGCGCCGTCGTGGCCCGCGCCGCCGTGCTCGTAGCGATCGTTCTCGCCGCCGCGATCCCGACCTTGGGCCGATGGTGCTCACTCTCGCCCGACAGTTTCGCGTATCTCGACACGGCCAGAACGCTCGTCGAAACCGGCCGGTATCCCGACCATCACCTCATTCGCCCCCCGGGTTTCCCGACCCTTATCGCCCCCCTGCTGACCCTCGGCGATCTGCCCGCCCTGCCGCTCCGCACGTTGTTCATGTTGTCCTGGGCCGTCACCAGCGTCCTCACTTACCTGCTCTATCGGCGTGAACTCGGCGAGCTACCCGCGTGGCTCGCAGGTCTGCTCGTGGCCACAAGCGCGGTGCTCCTGAAACAAACGACCGTCGTTCTCTCGGAGCCCATCTACCTGCCCCTCTCGATCGGAACGCTGCTCGTATTGAATCGCTGGTGGCGCCGCCCGCCGGTCAAAGCCTATACCGTCGCGCTCGCGGGCATCCTCGCAGCTGCCACGCTCTTGACGAGATCGGCAGGAACGGTCCTGGCGATTCTCCTGCTCGCCGCCGTCATTCGGCCCAACGCCCGCGCCGGGCAACTCCGCCAACGAATCGCAATCTCCGTCTTATTCGCCGCGTTCGCGTTCGGGCCGTACCTCCTGTGGCAATGGCGCCAACACGCGTACGCCGCCGGGTCGGACTACTACCGCCAATGGACGATTGCCCGCGAGGCGGAAGACACGGATGCCACCGGGTTGGCACTTCAGATTGAGCGGTTCTGCAAATTCGGCCCGCTTCAGCTCGATGCGATCAAGGCCGCCACCGTTCCTCAACACATCGCATGGCGCGTCTTCAATCCGCCGTTCGATTCCGTTACCTCGTGGCTCGTCGGTGGCTTCTTCATCCTCGCCGCCATCGTTCGACTCCTGCGAGCGCGATCGCCCGCCGATGCCTACGTACTGCTCACGCTCGGGATGCTCGCCTTCTGGCCGTGGAATGAGGGCGTGAGGCTCGTGACCCCGCTCATGCCCCTGTTCTCAGGCTACCTGATCTGGGTCGGGCTGGCCTGGTGGAGACGCCCCGGGCGCTGGCGATTCGAGAGGCCCCTTCTCGCCGCGTGCCTCCTGCTGCTGCTCCTCGCACAAGTTGGCGAGCTGCGGCTGACCCAGGTCCGGGCCGACCTCGATCGGGACAAAGCCGCAAGACGTCTGGATGCGATGCACCGGCTGGCCGAGTGGCTCGACCGGAACACGCCTCCGCAAACCCGCTGGACGGGCATCTCGGAGGACGGCCATCCCGCAAAGACGTCCCTCCTCGGTGCCGCCTACTTCTCGCGCCGGCCGGTCAGAACACTCGACGTACGCGACACCGACGCGTACGAAGCCCCAACCAGCGACGATCGCTGGGTCTTCTTGCAGGACGCAATCACGAGAAGGCCGTTGACCGCGCGCGGCTACGCCCCGGCCGCGACGCTCGACGGTTTCACCATCTTGATGAAGCAACCCCCAAAAAGCAGCCCATCTCCCTAACAACGGTTAAGCCGAAGCTGAGCCGAATGCTTCAATGGATGGAGAACGCCTCCTGGGCAATCTTGTCCCATCGCAGCGGTGCAACCTGGGCACTATCGCCCCGCCGCCCACGAGACACAGGCTGTCGGCCGGTCGCGGGCGGGTTTATGGGAATCACTTCCTGGCACGCGGCTTGCGACGTCACTTCAACGCATGCCTGGCGAGGGGTCGGGCAGATCAAACCATGGTTACGGGCTCGATGGAGTACCTGTGATGGACCTCGGCTTTCCAAACTTCCTCGAATCCCTTCAGACACTGTTTCAGAACCTGTGGACGTTCATCCTCGAGATGTTCTCCAATCTCTTCGGCGGACTGGGCCTCTGACACCTCGTTCACCGCATCCCAGCGCCGCGCCAACGTTGTTGCCTCGGGTGAAGCAAAGATTCCTCTTTGCTCACCTGCGGCGACAACGTGGAACTCAAACGCTCTGCCGAGAAGAGACTATCATGCACGTCGGCGCGGAAGGACCGACGCTGCGCGCGGACGGAGGCGGCGTGCATCGCTACTGTCGCGCAATCGATGTGTGTGTGCCTTCCTGGCTCTCGTCGTCCGTCAACGCTTCGGCAAGGTCATCCATCCTGCCGGACTCCACCTCCGCGCGAGTCTTCGGTCGCGGCGAAAGGCCGTGGATGGCCCCGAGCAGTTGCTGCGCGATGCCCGTCCACGTGAATCTCGCCCGGGCCTTTTCCGACCCGCGCTTGGCGAGCTGGTTCGCCACCCGCTGATTGGAAAGCACGAAGCAGATCGCATGGCCGAAGGACTCCGGGTCGAACGGATTGGCGCTGATCGCCTCCAGCCCCCAGACAACCTGTTCCCACAGCCCGCCTTCGGTGGTAATGACGGCAGGCGTCCCACAGGCCATCGCCTCGACCGCCGTCATACCAAAGGGTTCGTAGCGACTGCTCAAGGCAAAGATGTCCGCTAGGCGGTAGTAATCCGGCAGGTCGGCGTCCTCGATATAATCCCCGAAGATCACACGGTCGGCGATGCCCAGTTCCTGCGCGAGCGATTTCAACTCGCCGATCTGTTCCTTCTCGCGCTCTGAAGGCATCGTGGACCCGACGGCCAGCAACAACCTCGCATCCTTGATCCGGGAAAACACGACCGGCATCGCCTGCAAAAGCAGGTCGTAGCCCTTGTTGTGCGCCATCCGCCCGAGCGCGAGGACGATCGTGCCCGCCAGATTGTGCTCCTCCTTCAGCGCCTGTCGCGTCGCCTTCGACACCGGAAAGAACCGCGTGTCGTCGTAGCCTGGCGGAATGACGAAGATCTTCGACGCGCGCGTGTCGTACTCTCCGGCGACGAGGATGTCCCGCTGCTGGGGCGTCGTGGCGATCACGCCGTCACAATCCTGGTAGATCAGCCGCTCTTCACGGATCCGCCGGCGGAAATTGTACTTCTCCTCCAGCGCGGCAGCAGGCTCGTCCATGTTGTCGCGCTTCCACGAACCGATGGAGTGCGGCGTGTGCAGGTGCGGGATTCCCAGACGGTTGGCGAGCATCTGTCCGGCCATACCCGCATCCCAGTAGTGGCTATTAATGAAGGCGTACTTCAGTCCCTTCGCCTTGACGTACCGTGAGACATTCGTAACCCATTCCGGGATGAACTCGTACAACGTCTCCTTCGGAATGAACTCGTCTCCGCCGCATCGCGATCGCAGGACGCGGACACGATCCGTCAAACGCTCCATCTGTGGCTGCTTCTGAAAGCGCCGCGTGTAGATATCGACGTGGTAGCCCATCCTGGCGAGGCACTTGCTGAGTTCCAAGACATAAACCACTTGGCCGCCCGTGTCCGGCAAGCCGAACTCCGGCTCTGCCGAAACATAGCCGTGGGTCGAGATCATCATGATTCTGGATTTCACGGGCATGGTGCGTCACCTCGCAGGTCGTTGTCGCGGGTGTCAGCCGAACGAAGCCGGAACACGTGTGAGCTTCGCTGCCATGGTCGACGCGACAGGCCTCAGGCCCGACGCGACACCTACTAGAATGCAGAACCGCGGCACTGTCAAGAGTGCGCGTTGCGGGAGCCAATCGCCGGACATCCACACAGATCGCGCGCCGGAGTGGGACGCCGTCGCGCTGCTGTCATCTCCACGAGGACAGCGATGGAAGGCGTCTTTCGAGCCGCAGGCTTCAGCCTGCGCGGTCGAGGAGCCGCGGACTTCAGTCCGCGCGGTTGTTCCCGGCGCGAAGACGCTCGCACCTTCGGACGACCGCGCGGGCCGAAGCCCGCGGCTCTTCTATCTGAAAGCGACCCATCGCCCACAGACTGCGCCGAGACGCCGACGGATTCACGATCACGTTGATGCGCGACTCTCACCCAACAGCCAAGCTGGCCGGGAGTGCGGCCGCCGGCGCGCCGATGGAACGAAACGCCCCTACAGAATGGACCGATGAGAACTGTGGAGCACGCGTCTTCGCCGCAGTCGCCGCGTAACCACCCTGCAACCGCATTATCGGCGGAGAACAGGGGGATTATGTCTTGGCCAACGCAAAGGCTCCTGGTACAATATCGGTAGTTGGGCTGCCAGCGAGCCGGCAGTGCCCAGCCAACCGCTTTCCGGTGAACGAGGGGAACATGTCTTACACACGCCTCATCGCAACGCTGACGGTATTCCTGTGCGCGTCCGCCGCCCTGGCCGATTCTCGATCCGATCTCTTCACGGCAGCCCGATTGGGCGACGCCAAACGGGTCGCCGACCTGCTGTCCACTGATCCGAGTTTGGCACACGCGCGGAATGACGCAGGCGAAACGCCGATGCACCAGGCCGCCGCCGGTCGCCATGACGCCATTCTCCAGGAGTTTTTGCGATACGAAGCCGACGTCAACGCCGCGGATCGCCGTGGCGTTACGCCGCTGCATGTCGCCGCATCGTCGGACGACGTGAAGCTGGTGCGGATGTTGCTCGACGCCGGTGCGACGATTAACGCCGTCAACGCGAGCGGAGAGACCCCGCTGCACGTCGCCGCGCGAATGGCCAGGCCGAACGTGCTGGCCGCCCTACTCGCCTCTCGAAGCGACGTGAACGCCCGGAACGCTTCCGGCCAGACGCCGCTTCACCTGCTCGGCATAGGCGCCAGAGTGCACGATGAAGCGTCACAAGCGCAGCTCGATGCCTTGGCAAACGGCCTGATCGCGGCTGGCGCGGACCCCACGCTTCGAGACAACGACGGCAACCTCGCGTGGCCCCACGCCGCGCCAACGCCGCGCGACGGTGACCGTCAGCCCAGCGGTTACCCCCCCTACGACTCCGGCACCGGCAATATTGTCTCCACGCTCCAGAACTACGAAACCGCCTATCCGTCCCTCTGTGACGCGGTGCCCCTGCCCGGCACGACCGTGAACGGCCGCACGATCTGGGCCATCAAGATTACCGACAACCCGGGCACGGAGGAGGACGAGCCGGAATTCAAGTACGTCGGAAACATGCACGGCGATGAAACGACCGGCCTCGTGATGCTCCTGAACTTCATCGACGAGCTTCTCACCGACTACGGCACGGACCCGGACATCACCAACTTCGTAAACGAGATCGAGATCTGGATCGTCCCGACCATGAACCCGGACGGGTACATGAGCGGCACGCGATACAACGCCCATAGCGTGGACCTGAACCGCAACTTCCCCGAAGGCACGAATGGCGATCCGAACACGCCCGCCGGCCACGAGCCCGAGGTGGGCATCATCATGAACTGGTCGTTCGGGCAGTCCTTCACGTTGTCGGCAAACATGCACGGCGGCGCACTCGTCGCGAATTACCCCTTCGACAATGACGGCATGGGCAGCGTTTATTCGCCGACACCCTACGAGGACTTGTTCGTCTACATCAGCGAAGAGTATTCACAGCACAACCTGCCGATGTGGAACGGCTCCTGGTACCACGGCATCACCAACGGAGCGGATTGGTACTCGATCGACGGCGGTATGCAGGACTGGAACTATCGCTACATGGGCTGCAACGCGATCACGCTCGAAATCAGCGACACAAAGGCGCCATCGTATTCACAGATGCCAAGTTACTGGAGCGACAACCGCGATTCGATGTTCGCCTACATGGCGACCTGCCTGATCGGCGTGCGAGGGCTCGTCACCGATGTGAACACGGGCGATCCGATCGCGGCCACGGTCACAGTGACCGGACGCGAGCACGACATCTACACCGACCCGGACGTTGGCGACTACCACCGCATGTTGATGCCCGGCACCTACGAGCTGAACTTCGCGGCCGCGGGTTACGATCCGGTCACATACTCGGGCGTTGTCGTCAACAGCGGCGACGCGACGCGGCTGGACGTGCAGATGGGGCCCTCCGCCCAGATCGCCTTCCCGAACGGCGGTGAGACGCTTGACGCGAACGTCGAAACGGACGTCACATGGCTGGGCAACCCCACAGCCCAATTCCACGTGCAGTACTCGGACAACTACGGGCAGAGCAGCAGCGTGACGGACGACTTCGAGGACGGCTCGCTCGGACCGGACTACGCCACCGGCGGCAACGCAGTCTGGTTTGTCACGACTGCCGACGCTCACGGCGGCACGCGCTCCGCGCGCGGCGGCGACATCGGCGATAATCAGGTTACCTGGATGACGAGGAGCGTCGGCGCCGGGAAGCTCAGCTTCTGGTACCGCGTAAGCTCGGAAGCGGATTACGACTGGTTCAACTTCTACATCGACGACAACAGGCAGATTCACGTTGCCGGCAACGGAAGCTGGCAGTACTACAACACGACGCTGCCTGCGCCAGGGCCCTACGAGCTGAAGTGGGAGTTCGACAAGGACATCAACACGAGCTCATACGACGACACTGTGTATCTTGATGACCTCCAGCTGAGCGACGACCAGACCACATGGCAGGACATCATAGCGCTGACCGCCCCCGGCGCGACTTCGACGCCTTGGACGCCTGCGATCCCCGGAACAGACTACAAGGCCCGTGTGCGGGCGCATTACGGCGGCGGCAGCTACGGCGATTGGGACGAGAGCGACGCGACCTTTACTGTCGAAGTGCCGCTGTTCAACCGGGGTGACATGAACTGTGACACCGTCATCGACGGGCTGGACGTCGTCCATTTCGTGCAGGCACTCATCGACCCGACCGGATACGACGCCGACCATGACGGCGATCCCTACCCGACATGCCAGCGCATGCTCGCGGACGTCTACATCGACGGAGTGGTGGACGACCAGGATATCGCGCCGTTCGTAAACCTGCTAACCGGCGAGTGATCCCACAATCCGAGCCGCGCGCGGCAGAATCCGAGCCCCGAGCGCAAGCGAGCGGGTAGAACCCAAAGGACCCAGCGATGGGGCATGGTTCAGAGCCGCGCGCGTCAGCAAGCGGTCAGCGCTCGCCGGAAGAACTCCTCGATCTGAACGAAAACCGACCCGATCACGACCACGGCTCCACCTACTGTCCGCGCCACCATTCCACCGTCCGCCGGAGACCCTCTTCGAGGCCCACCTCCGCGCGGAAGCCGAACGCCTCGGCCGCCCGATCCGTATTCAGGCATCGTCGCGGCTGACCGTCAGGTTGGCTCGCATCCCAGGTCAACTCCCCCTCAAACCCGACGATCTCCTTGATCCGCGTCGCCAACTCCCGGATCGTGATCTCCTCACCAGCGCCAAGATTGACAGGGTCCGGGCTCTCGTACGCCTGCGTCGCCATGACGACTCCGCGCGCACAGTCCTCCACGTAGAGAAACTCTCGACTGGCGGAGCCCGTGCCCCAAACGGTCGCCTCCTCGTTGCCGCTTCGTTTCGCCTCAACAAACTTCCGAATCAGCGCCGGAATCACATGGCTGGATGCCGGGTCAAAGTTGTCGCCCGGCCCGTACAGATTCACCGGCACCACAAAGATTCCATTCAAGCCGTACTGCTCACGGTAGGCCTGGAGCATCACGAGCAAGGACTTCTTGGCGATGCCGTACGGCGCATTCGTCTCTTCGGGATAACCGTTCCAAAGATCCGCCTCCTTGAATGGCACGGGCGCAAACTTCGGATACGCGCACACCGTCCCCACCTGCACGAACTTCTCGATGCCCACAATCCGCGCATGCTCGATCAGGTGTAGCCCCATCGCCATGTTGGCGTAGAAGAACCTGCCGGGATTCTCACGATTCGCGCCAATGCCCCCCACCTCCGCCGCCAGGTGAATCACCACGGTCGGGCGCATCTCGGCGTACATCCGCTCCACGTCCTCCCGCCGTGTCAGGTCGAACTCCGCCCGGAGCGGGACGAGGATTCGCGTCTCGTCAGCGCCGCGATTCCGCAGTTCTGCCTGGACGTGCCGCCCCAGGAAACCCACGCCGCCGGTCACTACGATGCGTTGTTTGCTCAGGTCCATCGTGGTCTCGCCTTTCCCGCAAGTGGCACCCCCCGCTACGGCCTTTGGCGGGTGCCACTGGCAGCTTGTCTGCCAGTGCGGGGACGGTCATCACACTGGCGGGCAAGCCGCCAGTGGCACGCATCAGTTTCCAGTCGCGAAGCGCTAGCCGCTCACCCGCAGGAACACCTCGGCAATCCGTTCCGCGGCATGCCCGTCCCAAAGGTCCGGCCATCGACCCGACGCTGGCGGAGAAGCCCTGCACTCCGCGTAGGCGGCCAGAATGGAACTCGCTTCCGGCCGCACCAATCGGTTCGTCCCTTCTGTGATGGTCACCGGTCTCTCGGTGTTCTCGCGCAGCGTCAAACAGGGCACGCCCAAGATCGTCGTCTCCTCCTGGATTCCGCCCGAATCAGTCAGCACAAGCGAAGACTCCGCCATCAGCTTGAGGAAATCGAGATAGCCCAGCGGCTCCGGCGTCCTCAACCCGGCGATGGCATCGAACCGTCCGCCCAGGCCCAACTCCGAGACGTTGTGCCGAGTCCGCGGGTGCATCGGGAAGACGATCGGCATATCCTCGGCAATCCGCTCAAACGCGTCGAGGATCGAACCGAGATTCTCGGCGACATCCACATTGCTCGGCCGGTGAAGCGTCACAACGGCGTACTGCTTCGGCGTCAGGTCAAGCTCATCCAGTGCAGGCGACGCCTCCGCCTTCGCACGGTTCTTCAACAACGTGTCGATCATCACGTTGCCGACAAAGTGGATATTCTCTTCCGGCATACCCTCGTGCTTGAGGTGCTCCAGACCGCTGGGTTCGGTAACGAACAGCAGATCGGAAATCGAATCGGTCAACAACCGGTTGATCTCCTCGGGCATCGTCCGATCGCCGCTCCGCAGGCCGGCCTCCACATGGGCCACGCGAATCCCCAGCTTGCAGGCCACGAGCGAACAGGCGACCGTGCTGTTCACATCCCCGACGACCACGACCCAATCCGGCTGCTGCTCCAGAATCACCGGCTCGAAACGGCGCATGATCTCCGCCGTTTGGACCGCGTGGCTTGCGCTGCCGACTTCGAGGTTGACGTCGGGCTGCGGAATGCCCAGATCGTCGAAAAAAAGCTTGCTCAGCCGCTCGTCATAATGCTGCCCGGTGTGGACGATGTAGGGCCGGATGCGGCCGGTCTTCGTCATCGCCTCGACCAGCGGCGCGATCTTCATGAAGTTGGGGCGAGCCCCACAAACACAGAGGATCTTGAGCATAAGGTCTTCCTCGACCGGGGAAAAGTCAGATTAGCCGGGATTCAATGGGGCCGCAACGAGCGGGCACCCTGAACACCCGATCCAAGCCCCGAGCGCAAGCGAGCGGGTATGACACCTCAAAGGTCTGTCCACGAATACCCCGCGCTTGCGCTTGGGGCTCCGATCAGCCCCGCCGATAGTATCACGGCCCCGCAACGGGCCCATACGGCTTGTCCTTTGGCGCAGCATTCACAGAGCAGGGGCGTCCAGGACTTGACACGCCCGCTGGACTCCGTTAGAAAACCGGCATGGCTAAGGAAGCGCCCATCCACTGTCTGGTCATCACGCCGGAGGAACAGGTCCTCGATACCCAGGCCACCTCCGTCGTCATGCCCGCCCACGACGGCCAAACCGGCATCTTGAAGAACCGCGCCCCGCTCCTCTGCGAACTCGGCACCGGCGTCCTCCGCGTTGACGGCGTCGATACCGGCCCGAAGGAGTATTTCGTCGACGGCGGGTTCGCCCAGGTGTTGCACAACGAGCTGACGCTGCTCACGGAACGCGCGGCCGCAGCAGACGACATCGTCCGTGCAGACGCAGAGAAGGAGTTGGCCGAAGCCTCGCAGATGCCCGCCCATGACCTCCAGGCCGTCGCCGCACGAGACCGGGCGATGGCACGCGCAAAGGCCCGACTTCGCATCGCGAAGAAGTAGGGCGTGTCCCGAGACGCACCATCCGCCGCCAAAGACCAGCCCGACGCGCAAGCGAGGGAGGCATTCCCCCGCCTCTGATGACGTGGGCAAACCATCCCATCCAAGCCCCAAGCGCGCCAGTGCCGGCAATGAGCGGGTGCCACTGGCAGCTCGCTGTCAGTACCGGCGATCGGCGGGTGCCACTGGCAGCTTGCTGCCAGTGCCGGCACGGGCGGTCAAACCGCCCTTGGCACCCAAAGTACACAAGTCCCGAGAACAGCCATCGCCGAGAACGGCACGTGGGCCAACCATCGGCAGGGCCCGATCCCCATCGCGAACTGCCCGGCGTCGCCCTTTCCTCAAACATATTCCCGGACGCCCGCGCGTAGCGGGCTCGGTTCTGAGCCACCCGCCGCTGAGTAGAGCCGCCCTGCCGCGCAAGCATGCGGCGCCGGGCGACTCCCAGGCACTTCCCCCATTCTGCGCCAACGCACGGCGACATTGCCAGACTTCACACGCCGAACGAGTGATGGTAGGCTACCGCCGTTCGGCCTAACGGTTCGCCGGCGGCGCGGCTGGCGACCGGCAGGCCCCTCGCTTATTACGGAAAGGACGACCCATGTCCGATCAGCACCAGACGGGTTTCAAGTTTCCAGAGAATGCGTATCGAGAGCTCAAGCCGGGCGAAGAATACGTGCCCATGGTCCCGCCGAACGTGACGGTCCCCGAACTGACCACACGGGTGTTTGTGTTCGGTCTGCTCATGAACATTGTATTCTCGGTGGCGGCAACGTTCCTGGCACTCAAGGCCGGCCAGGGCATCGAGACGGCCATCCCGATTTCTATTCTGGCGATCGGCTTATCGGGCTTCCTGCTAAAGGCGGGGAAGCGGGCTAGCTCAATCCTAGAGAATGTCTATGTCCTCGCGATCAGCACGACATCGGGCTACGTTGCCGGCGGCACCTGCTTCACCATGCCGGCGAT
>JBDRKQ010000253.1:0-6086 GCA_043813895.1 Planctomycetota bacterium | reverse complement strand
GATCCGGCGTACTATCCGTCAGTGAGTAGCCCAAGAACCGTCGAAGTCCCAGCGAGTCCGCCACCCGCCAGGCCATCCCACGCTCGGAGTCGATGCCCTCGAAGTAGCCGATCAACATCAAACGGAAATGAACCACCGGGGCCGGTGACGGCCGACCCATCCGCTGGTGGTAGAACTTGCGGCACAAACCTTCGACGAAACCGTCGAAGCTCCTGCCATCCAGAATCCGGTTGACCTGTTCATAGAACGGATGCGACGACGCCATCGGCAACGACGATGTGGAAACCCAGAAGCTCCCCCTGATCGTCCCGTTCACGCCTACCCATCGCCATTCACCAATTCTCCGTGACCGCTCACTCAGGCGTCGCACCCGCTTCCCCGCAATCCTCATGCCCCGGAGGCCAAGAAGTGACTTCTACCACGGACTGTTAAGGGAGTGCGTCAAGACCGGTCGTGATGGGACGTTGTCCAATGCTGGGCCAAGACCACCAACAGGCCGCCCAAAGGTCGGCTGACTATTACGGCTCAGCCAACATCCTCGAGAAGGCGCTTTGCGGCTACCGCGGTGACCTGCTTGTGCAGGGGAAACGTTTCGTCGCCGGCGTGTACTAGAAACGCCTTCTGGAGCCTAAGAGTCTCGATGGCCGTCCGCAGCGACTGCGTAAGCCTGGGCGACGACGTGCGTTTGAACTCGAAGCCCCAACGCCGACGACCGCGGACCCACAGTAGATCAAGCTCGGCGCCAGAGTGAGTCGCCCAGAAGAAGCACTCCTGGGCGGCAGCGCCGAGGCGCTCCGCGACCTGTCGCAATAGGAATCCCTCCCAGGAAGCACCGACCTTCGGATGCCGTTCGAGATCCCGACCCTCCCGAACTCCCAGCAGACCATGCAGCACGCCCGAGTCCCGCACGTAGACCTTCGGCGACTTCACCTGCCGCTTGCGGACATTCTCGTGCCATGGTTGCATCACTGTCGCCACCTGCGCGGCCTGGAGCGTGTCCAGGTAATGACGCACAGTCTTGTCACTCACGCCGAAAGAGCGGGCGAATTCGGCGCCATTCCACACTTGGCCGTGATAGTGGGCCAGCATCGACCAGAACCGCGACAACGTCGTCGCCGAAACGCGCACGCCCAACTGGGGCAAGTCTCGCTCGAAAAAAGTACGGATGAAGCTCTGCCGCCACGTAAAGCTGGCGTTATGCGTGCGGGCCAGGAACGACAGGGGAAAACCACCCCGTAGCCACAAGCGGTCAAGCTTGTCGACGCCGATCTCATCGAGATGAAAGCCGTCGAGCGTATAGAACGCGATTCGACCTGCGAGCGTCTCTGACGATTGACGTAGCAGCTCCGGCGATGCGCTGCCCAAGACGAGGAAACGTGCCGGTCGCGGTCGCCGGTCAGCGAGCACCCGCAAGACCTGGAAGATGTCCGGCTGTCGCTGGATCTCGTCGACGACGACTAGCCCCTTCAAACCGGCCAGGGCCAACTTGGCGTCGGAAAGGCGGGCTAGATCGGCTGGGTCCTCCAGGTCAAACCGCTCGCTTGGGCGCTTGGTCTGCTTCAGGATCTCCAAGGCCAGGGTCGTCTTCCCAACCTGACGGGCTCCCAGGATGGCGACGACGGGGAACTGCCGGAGCAGACGCTGGACCGCAGCCAACTGTCGATCGCGCGGAATCATGGAGCTTGATCATACCAGAAAAGTCGGAGCCTGTCTCCGACATTTCGTGCAGTGGCTTTTCCACGCGAACCAGCACTCTGGTGCTAGCCTCATCCCCAAGAGATTACTCTTGATAGCGCCCCCGAGTGTGGCGTAATTGTGGCGTAGACGCGTGCTATATGCGCAACATGTTCAACACGTGGAGCCAAGCCAAGGCGGGCGTAACTTCTTGCGCCTTCTGTAACTTACTGTCATTTCAGGCGTTCCGGCGATTGGGCCAGGAGATTACCTTCCGGGCTCAAAGCCTAATGGCGTTAGGATAAGCATTGTTCTTTCGCCAAAGCGCGTGGGATGTTCAGCCAAGGATACCGATTGTTGTTGCGTTTGACGCGGCGAGGTTCCGCGCGGCCGGGCCGGAACGGATTGCGGCAGCGGGCGATGTCCGACAGCATCTGAGCGTAGATTTGTAGGCGTTGCCTCGGTCGAGCCATACGTAGTGGTAGCGAGTAGGCCAGGACCATCTTGACGGCCGAGGCAAAGCTGATCCGATCCGGCGGCGTGTTGTTCTGTTTGGCAGCCTGATGGATCACGATCCGCAGAAAGTTGTATGCCAGGATTGTCGCTGCCACATCGTAGCAGACGGCGTGGGCGCTCTTGCTGCGTAACACGTTCATTTCGAGCGTGGTCTTCAACTCGCCGATTCTGGTCTCGACATCCCATCGAGCGCGATAGAGTTCCTCGATCTCCTGTCCGCTATGGCAACGATCGTCCAGCAAAGTAGTAACCAGCCAGATCTGCTTGGGCTTGCCCTTGCGGGGGAGCTCCAGGCGAATCAGCCGCACGCACAGACGCTGAGGCAACGATGGGTCGTCATATTTCTTGCGTCGATGCGGCGTCAGATCAAGCCGGACGAGCCATTGATTGTCGCCGATGGGTGTCCTCCGCGAGACGAGCTTGTTGGGATCGCGATGGTGATGGAGCCTCGAGATGCTGTCGATCCCGCGCTGGAGCAGCTTGGCCAAATTGTAAAACGAGCTGAATTGCCTGTCGAAAACGCAGATCGCGTTGCCGGGAAGTCGATCCCACATCTGGTGAAGTTGAGCATCCTCGCTGGTACGGTAGTTAGCGAATCGGTAGTCCCAGACACAGTTGGCGCCGGCCAGAACAGCAAACGTGATTCGGCCCAGAGGAAAGCGACTCAGGCCATGCCTGCTACCAGAGTATCCGAAGTGCTCGGCCAGTGCCGGCATATCTGGCATCGATAAGGTTGAACCATCGATAAGAAAGACCGGCCTGTGCTTGTAGAGGAACTGACCTGAGGTCTGTTGTTCCAGCCGTTCGATGCTGTGTTGCAGAAGTTCCGGCCAAAGCTCCTCTGGCAGTCTTGACCGAGCCTCACACCACGAGGCTGCAGCCGGTGTCTGTTCGAGTCGATCATCGACAACAGCCAAGTCCACCAAGACCGCACGAATGGACTTGTCGGGATTCAAGGCGCGATGGACCATCGATCTGACCGTCACCGCAGGCGTGAAGATTCGATTTCGCCATGTGTGCCCCAGGTGGTGGCAGACGAGCTCGATCTCGTGGTCGCTCAAGAGGTCCTGAAGGGCAGCAATCTGGATGCCGGGTGGAGAATCTGGATGAGAACCGGCTGACTTGTCGATACGACGCATGGTAGGCCTCCTTGCCTGATGAGTTGTGGACCCTATCTACCCATCTCATCGACAAGGCAGGCCTTCGTTTCTTTGCCCCTTTCTCCCCTTATCCTAACGCCATTAGGCTCAAAGCCCGAAGGTCGCTCTCTCCTGATCATCGAGAAGGCACACCTCATCACAGAACTGGGGCACCTTCCAGCGCCTTTTACCGTCCTCTCGCAGCTGAATTCCAGCATGGCGAACCGCCGCCTCATATGCAGGAGCAAGGGACGGGGCTTCTCGATGAAACCAGTCCAGCAAATGCTGACGTTTCGGTGTCCACATCATTGGATCAGGCTTCCCCTTGGGAGGCCCCGAGAAAACTCGAAAGCTCCAGATGGCGTTACATGCCAAAGCGAAGAGGTCGCCTGGCTCTGCGGGCTCGAACACATCCGCGAGACGATCCCGTTCCCGCGGATGATGGGGAAGTTCTATCCATAGCGAAGTCCCCTTCTTGAAACACGGGTCAACAAGTTGACCCATGCCACCCTGTCGGGTGCCATGCGTTCACGCGACGAAGTCGTGGGTAAGCATGTTGAATGCTGAGCAAACATGCCTACCCGTCCCGCTTGCGCGGGTTGTGAAGACATGGCTCCCGATGACCGCACTGGCAGGCAAGCTGCCAGTGGCACCTTTCGTGGCTCTTTCTTCGCGAAGCGCGGAGCACGACTATCAAGACAGACAACAGGTGCGTCCGGGGTGCAGGTTATGCACTGGCGGGCAAGCCGCCAGTGGCACGCGTGCGGTGGCAAATGACAGCTTTGACACTCACAAATTCCGGCAAATGTCGGCAAATTTCACTTTTTCCGGTGAGATTTGGGCCGAGGATCAGAACCGCGACCGTGAGGGAGCGGTCACGCTTCGTCCAGCAGGCCGTTGCGCTTGCGTGGTGACCGCTTGCTGACGCGCGCGGCTCTGAATGCCTCGTTGGCCACAGGGGGCCGACGCTACATGGTCGTCGCCCACACCTGATGAGGATAGGGCACCCAACTTTGGATATGTCCGTTCACCACCCTTGAAAGGATGGGGCACACTACATGCCTGGTGCATCAAGACGCACGCTACGTGCCGGACGCACGCTACTTTCGGGCGATGGCGATGGCTGTCAGTAGGGCCTTGGCCTTGTTGAGTGTTTCTTGATACTCGGCTGTCGGGTTGCTGTCCGCGACGATGCCGGCGCCGGCTTGGATGTCTACTGTCCATTCGCCGGGGGCCTTTGACGGGGTGACGACCATTGTTCTGAGTGCGATGCAGGTGTCCATGTTGCCGGCGAAGTCGAAGTAGCCCACCGCGCCGGCGTATGGGCCGCGGCGGACCGGCTCCAACTCGTCGATGATCTGCATCGCGCGGATCTTCGGCGCGCCGCTGACGGTGCCCACGGGCAGAGACGTTCGCAGGGCATCCATTGCCGTCTTGTCCGCCGCCAGTTTGCCGGTGACGGTACTGCTGATGTGCATCACGTGGCTGTAGCGCTCGATCGCCATGATGTCGCTGAGTTCAACGCTGCCAGGCTCCGCCACGCGGCCGACGTCGTTGCGGCCGAGGTCCACGAGCATGATGTGCTCGGCCCGATCCTTCGGGTCCGCGAGCAGCTCCTTCTCCAGCGCGGCGTCTTCCGCCGTGGTCTTCCCGCGATGCCGCGTGCCTGCCAGCGGGCGGTTCGTGATCACGCCGTCTTCGACGCGGCAGAGAATCTCCGGGCTTGCCCCGATCAGCGTGCACTGCGGGCTCTTGACGTAGAACATGAACGGCGATGGGTTCACGACGCGGAGTGCGCGATAGATATCAAACGGATCGGCCGAGAAGCCCACGCGCAGCCGCTGGCTCAGCACGACCTGGAAGATGTCGCCTGCGAGGATGTACTCGATCGACTTCCGCACGGCCTCCTCGAATCGCTCCTGCGAGAAGGTGCTCTCGAACTGTGCGTCGGCCGGCGCGTCGAGATTGAGTTCGGCGTTCATCGCCCCGATCGGCTTGTTGAGGAGGTCGACCATCCCGTCGATCCGTCGGCAGGCGTCGGCATACGCAAGGTCGAGGTCGCCGGTGTCCAGCCGTGCCTGCGCGACGACCAAAATCGTCTTGTTCACGTGGTCGAAGATGACCATCGCGTCGTAGATGCCGAAGTCCAGGTCATCGAGGTTGCGGTCGTCGTCGGGGGCGTCCGGCAGGTTCTCGTAGTAGCGGATCGTGTCATAGCCGGCATAGCCGACGGCGCCGCCGGTGAATCTCGGCAGGGCGATGAGGGCATCATACACATCGCCGCGCGGTGCGGCCTTGTACTCCGCCAGTAGTCGGCGCAGCTCCGCCAGTGGATCGGTCACGTCGTTCAAGACGTCGATCGATCCGTCGGCCCGTTGGATGGTCGTGATCTTGCCGCGGGTCAGAAAGACCGCGGCGGGGTTCGCCCCGACAAAGCTGTACCTGGCGATCTGTTCCCCGCCGACGACGCTCTCGAGAAGAAACGCGTGCTGGGCGTTGGGTGAGAGCCTCGCGAACGCGCCGACGGGCGTCATCTGATCCGCGAGCAGCCGTCGGAATACGGGGGCCGTCTTGCCGCCTCCGGCGAGTTTTCGCAATCCATCGATGGACGGATAGTGCGTAGGCACGCGATCTCCCTTCGTGGGTACTGGTCTCGTTTGGGTGCCACGGGCGGCTTGCCCGCCCGTGGCGGCCCGGGGCGGAAGCAGCCAGGGGCGCCCCCCAAGCCCAACCCAAACACCACCACAGAGTGGGTGG
>JBDRKQ010000252.1:0-5134 GCA_043813895.1 Planctomycetota bacterium | reverse complement strand
GCCGACCAGCTCAAGGACGAGCTGATCAAGCTGAAGAAAGAACAGTTCAACCTGCGTTTCCAGTCGGCCACCGGCCAGCTGGAGAAGACAGCCCGAGCCAAGGAAGTTCGCCGCGACATCGCTCGCGTCAAAACGATCCTTCGCGAAAAGGCTGTGGCAGGTCAGGCTTAGGAGAGAGAACATGCCTAAACGTATTATGGAAGGTGTCGTTGTCTCGACGAAGCAGGACAAGACAGCCATCGTTCGCGTCGAACGTACCTTCACCCACCCGGTGATGAAGAAGATCGTTCGCCGTTCGAAGAAGTACCACGCCCACGACGAAGCCAATGTGGCTGTCGAGGGACAGACCGTAACCATCCAGGAATGCCCACCGCATTCCAAGCTGAAGCGTTGGGAACTCGTTTCCGGCGAAGGGAGTGACGCATGATCCAGATGCAATCAAATCTCCGCGTCGCCGATAATTCCGGCGCTCGCCGGGTCCAGTGCATCAAGGTGCTGGGCGGTGCTGGTCGCCGTTACGCTTCCGTGGGCGACGTCATTGTCGTGTCCATCAAGGAAGCGATCCCGACGGGCCGCGTGAAGAAGGGTGATGTCCGCAAGGCTGTCGTCGTTCGCGTTGCGAAAGACATCAATCGCGCAGACGGTTCGACCATCCGGTTCGACTCCAATGCTGCCGTGCTCATCAACAATAATGGTGAGCCAATCGGAACCCGCGTTTTTGGCCCGGTCCCGCGTGAACTGCGCGGCAAGAACCAGGTCAAGATCGCCAATATGGCGCCGGAGGTTTTGTAGTCATGGCTGCGAAGATCAAAAAGGGCGACACCGTCATCGTGATCGCAGGACGCGACAAGGGTACGAAAGGCGAAGTGCTTAAAGTGCTCGTCGACGAAAACCGTGTTGTCGTCCGCGGCGTGAATGTCGTGAAGCGCCACCAGAAGCCAACACAGATGGACCCCGGCGGTATCAAGAATTTTGAAGCCCCGATTCAGGTCTCCAATGTTGCACACGTTGACCCGCGCGACGGCAAGGCCGTTCGCGTCGGCTTCAAGACAGACGAGCATGGCCGCAAAACGCGGTTTGCCAAGCGTTCAGGGGAATCCATCGATGTCTAAGGCATACGAACCCCGTCTCAAGACGAAGTACCGCGATGAGATCCGGGGCAAACTGCAGGAGCAGTTCAACTATACGAACCCAATGCAGGTTCCGAAACTCGACAAGGTCGTGATCAACATGGGCGTAGGCGAAGCCGTCTCCGACTCCAAGAAGATCAAGGCGGCCCTGGCCGAACTCGAAGCCATTGCGGGCCAGAAGCCTGTTGCCACGAAAGCGCGCAAGTCGATTGCCGGTTTCAAGCTTCGTGAAGGCATGCTGATCGGCTGCAAGGTTACGCTTCGCCGTGACCGGATGTTCGAATTCCTTGACCGCCTGACCAACATTGCGCTTCCGCGCGTGAAGGACTTCCGCGGCCTCAACGGCAAGAGCTTCGATGGCATGGGCAACTATGCCATGGGCCTCAAAGAACACATCGTTTTCCCGGAGATCGCTTACGATCAGGTGGAAGAGATTCGCGGTATGGACATCATCGTCTGCACCACCGCCTCAACCAACGAAGAAGCCAAGGCACTCCTCGCCGAGTGTGGCTTCCCGTTCCGGAACTAGCGCCAGGAGATCTGCTGATATGGCAAAGAAGAGCGCAATCGAGAAGAACAAGCGGCGCCAAAAGCTTGTCGCACGCTATGCGGACAAGCGCGCCGAACTGAAGGCTATCGCGATGGACGAGAACCTGTCGCTTGAGGAGCGTTTCAAAGCACGCCTCAAGCTGGCTGAGCTTCCTCGGAACTCTGCGCCAAGCCGTGTTCGCAATCGCTGCGAGGTCACCGGGCGTCCGCGCGGTTACTATCGCAAACTGAAAATGTCGCGGATCGCGCTCAGGGACCTCGGTTCCACAGGCATGATCCCCGGTCTCGTGAAATCCAGCTGGTAAGGAGGGAGAGCAAATGAATCTGTCTGATCCCCTCGGTGATATGCTGACACGCATCCGGAACGCCCAGATGCGCGGCATGTCGAAAGTTGTCACCCCGGCGTCGAAGATCCGCGCCCGCGTCCTGGATGTCCTCATTGATGAGGGTTACATCCGTGGTTACGTGGAAGTGGAGAAAGACGGCCACAAGAACCTTGAAGTCGAGCTAAAGTATTACGAAGGCCAGCCGGTCATTTCGGAGATCAAGCGTATCTCCAAGCCGGGTCGCCGCGTGTACTCTTCGGTCTCTGACATTCCGCTCGTGCGCAATGGTCTGGGCATTTCCATCCTGTCTACTTCGCAGGGTGTGATGTCGGACAATGCCGCACGGACGAAGAATGTCGGTGGCGAAGTGCTCTGTCGGGTATTCTAGGAGAGCGCTGATGTCACGTATTGGAAAACTCGCAATCCCGGTCCCGAATGGCACGACGGTTTCCGTCAATGGCCAGACGATCACGGCAAAAGGCCCCAAGGGCGAAATGTCTTTCACCGTTGCGGAAGTCATCACACCGAAGTTCGAGAATAACGAACTTTCCGTGATGCCTCGCGCAGATCTGGTGAAGGCTGCAGAAGACCGGATCGCTGCCGAAAAGGCACGGGGTCGTCGTCTGCCGACATTCGCCGAGGCGCTCGACTCGACGGCCCGCACCCAGTGGGGCACCGCTCGCGCGCGCGCTTCGAACATGGTGCAAGGCGTGTCGGAAGGCTTCACGAAGTCGCTCGAACTCGTCGGCGTTGGTTATCGTGCCCAGATGCAGGGCAGCGACCTCAAGCTCGCACTCGGCTTCTCGCATGATGTGATCTACAAGGCGCCACACGGCATCTCGCTCGCTTCCTCGAAGCCGACCGAGGTGGTTATCACGGGCGCTGACAAACAGGCCGTTGGCCAGGTTGCAGCTGAAATCCGCAAGTATCGTCCGCCTGAGCCTTACAAGGGCAAGGGTATCCGCTACGTTGGCGAATATGTCCGCCGCAAGGAAGGCAAGAAGAAGTAAGCCGATGAAAAGTTCACGCGAAAAAATGCAGCGCCGCGCCCAGCGCGTCCGTGCCAAGCTCCGGAAGGTCGCTGAAGGGCGTCCACGCCTGTCGGTTGCCCGCAGCCACAAGAACATTTCTGCCCAGATTATCGATGACGAAAAAGGCGTTACGCTCGCTTCGGCATCGACACTGGAAAAGGATGTTCTGGGCAAGGCCAAGACCGGCGCAGATTCTGCTGCTGCGGCTCTGGTTGGCAAGACGCTCGCCGAGCGCGCCAAGCAGGCCGGTATCGAGGACGTCGTGTTTGACCGCGGCGGCTACATGTTCCACGGCCGGGTGAAAGCCCTGGCAGACGCCGCCCGTGAGGGCGGCCTCAAATTCTAAGGAGACGCCGTCATGGCTGAAGAAAGAGGAAGAGGCCGCCGTCGCGATCGTGAGGAAGAAGTTTCCGAGATCGTAGACAAGCTGGTCGGCATCAACCGCGTCGCCAAGACGGTGAAGGGCGGCAAGAACTTCGGTTTTGCTGCACTCGTCGTGGTCGGCGATCAGAAGGGCCGCGCAGGCTTCGGCAAGGGCAAGGCCCGCGAAGTGCCGGAAGCGATCCGCAAGGCAACCGAAGAAGCCAAGCGCAACATGGTGCGCGTGCCGCTTCGTGAGGGCCGCACGCTTCACCATGATGGCAAGGGCCGTCATGGCGCTGGCAAGGTCGTGCTGCGCGCAGCGCCACCCGGAACGGGCGTCATCGCCGGTGGTCCGATGCGCGCCGTGATGGAAGTGCTCGGCGTCCAGGACGTTGTCGGCAAGTCGATCGGTTCGTCGAACCCTTACAACATGGTTCGCGCCACGTTTGACGCACTTAAAGAACAAGCCAGCCCACGCTCCGTCGCTTCCAAGCGCGGTCTCAAGGTTCAGGATGTTGTCGGTCGCCGTACCGATGGCGCGTCCGAAGCCGGCATGGCTGATATCGTAAGCTAGAAGGACAGGCGACATGGCGAAGAAAATGCTCACCGTCCGTCAAACGGGCAGCCCGATCGGTCGCGATCCCAGCCAGCGCCAGACGCTGATGGGTCTCGGCCTGAACAAGGTTGGCCGCACGAAGGAACTCGAAGATACCGCGCCTGTGCGTGGTATGATCCGCAAAGTGGCCCACTTGGTCGAGGTGGTTGGCGAGTAACGCGATTGTCGCGGACTGGCAGCTCTCTCACAGAATAGAATATCGGAAGATAAAGCGATGAAACTCAACGATTTGTCCCCAGCAGAGGGCTCGACAAAGAACCGCATGCGCGTTGGCCGCGGCGTGGGTTCGGGCAAGGGCAAGACAGCCGGCCGCGGCGTCAAGGGCCAGAAGGCTCGCTCCGGCGTTGCCGTGAACGGCTTCGAAGGCGGCCAGATGCCGATCTACATGCGCTTGCCAAAGCGCGGCTTCACGGCCCGCAATTCCAAGTCGCATGCCTGGGTCAACCTGGGTCGTCTTGGCAAGGCCATCGAAGACGGCAAGCTCGACGCCAAGAATGTCACGGAGGAATCGCTGGTTGCAGCGGGCCTCGTGAACAAGCTTGGCGACGGGGTTCGCCTGCTCGCCAAGGGCGATGCGCCGAAAAAGGTCAACATTACAGTGACGGGTGCTTCCAAAGCGGCGATTGAAGCGATTGAAAAAGCCGGCGGCACAGTGACGGTGACCGGAACCAGGAAAGACACAGCTGAAGTTTAATCGGCGGTTTTTTCCGGATACCCCTTCACAAACACAGTTTCGCCGCCGATTTTGGCGGCGAACGCTTTTTCAGGGAGGCTGAACGGCCGATGGCGAACGCTGCAGAACAAATGGCCCGCAATGTGAACTTTGCGAGCTTCGCGAAGGCCAAGGATCTCCAGAGCCGAATCCTGTTTACGCTGGCGATTCTTGTCCTCTATCGCCTCGGCACGTTCATTCCGATTCCTGGTCTCGATCCGTCGCAATACGCCAGCCTGTTTGCCAGCCAGTCGAGCGGCATTCTCGGTTCGATGAACCTGTTCGCCGGCGGCGCCGTCGAGCGGATGGGCATCTTCGCGCTGAACGTAATGCCTTACATCACCGCATCAATCATCATCCAGATGATGACATCGGCGTCTCCCACGCTTGAGAAACTCAAGAAAGAG
>JBDRKQ010000251.1:0-6385 GCA_043813895.1 Planctomycetota bacterium | reverse complement strand
GAGTTCTACGCGAGCGCGATCCTGGCCGGCCGGCAGCCGCGCGAAATCGAGATCGTCTGGACGCAAGTCGAGGGCATGCAGGGCTTCATGTTCAACAAGGCCCACTCGGCGGAGTACGCGGTCGAGGCGTTCCAGGGAGCGTGGCTGAAGCTCCGCTACCCGGCACAATACATCGCCGCCATCCTCTCGAACTACCGCGGCTTCTATGCATCGTCGCCGACGTTGCCGCAAGTCCTCTACGTGATGGAGGCGTTGCGGCTGGGCATTGGCTTCTTGCCACCATGCGTCAATCGCTCTCGCGAGCGGTTCTGTGTAGAAGGCAGCAATAGCGAATTGCGAATGGCGAATAGCGAAAGAGGCCAGACGCGACTTAACCCGTCTGCCGCCGCTCACGACGCCGCATTATCCCGACAGCAGATGATCCGCGTTCCTGTTTCGCACATCAACGGGTTGCCACAGGCGTTGATTGACCGGCATCTTGCCGAGCGGCAGAAGGGTTCGTTCGACTCGCTGGCCGATCTCGTCCGACGATGTCGGCCGGGCCAGGCCGATGCCCAGTTGCTGCTCAACAGCGGCGCGTTGGACGTCTTCGACGCTTCTCGCTCGACACTCTTCTGGCAACTCCGCAAGCTGCTGCGGCAGGGCCCTGCTGCAGATGAGACACTCTGGGGACCAGCCGCCGACGATGACGATGCCGCCGCGCCGCCGGTCGAGCTCACCGAACCCGACGCCTACGAAATCGCCCGACGGGAAATGGCGCTGTTGGGCTTCCCGATCACGCTCGACCCTTTGACATGCCTCGGGCGCGACGAATCCGGCCGCGATATCGACTGGGCAAGGTACGTTCCTGTCGCGAAGCTGAAGAGCCATTTCGGTCGTCGCGTCAACGTGTGTGGCTTGATGGTTGCCGACCGCACAAACACCACGGTAGCCGGCGACCTGATGAAGTTCGTCACGCTGGCGGACCGGAGCGGTTTCGTCGAGGCAGTGCTATTCCCCAACGCCTACAACCGCTTCGGCCACCTCACCGCCGCCCACCCCATCCTCGCCGCCACCGGCATCATAGAACCCTTCGAGAACCGCCGAGGCTTCACCCTCCGCGTAACAAGAGTCGAGCCGCCGGCACGACAACACAAAAACGCTTGAGCAAGAACACCTGGGCGCCCTATCCCTGCCTGGCACTGCTATCAACAACAAGTTCGGTCAGACAAGCACAACGGCCCCGTAGGGGTCGCGGCAAGTAGCCACGGGTGGAGCGAAGCGGAACCCGTGGATTGAGTCCAACACGGAGGATTCCGCCCCGGACGGGGCGGACGAGGCCAGGTCCTGCTTGAACGTGTGCCCGTTCAACAAGGTGATCGACCAGATTCGCAACGAGGAGTTGCGCAAGGCAAAAGAGGGGGAGAAGGCAGTCCTCAAGGGATCGAAGTATCTGTTTCTCAAGACGTGGAGCAGGCTGAAGCGGCAGCAGCGCGTACGCTTGAAGGACATCCTGGCTATGAACAAACGGCTCAACACCGTCTACTGGCTGAAGGACTTTCTGAAGCATCTCTGGGAGTACTACATCCCCGGCTGGGCCGAGGGCGCGCTGGCCGAGTGGTGCAGCGTCGCCCGCCAGGACGGCCACCCTGACTTGGTTCGATTCGCCAAGACGCTGGAGCGATACGAATACGGCATCGTCAATCACTGCCGACACTGGATGCACACAAGCAAGCTCGAAGGCGTCAACAACAAGATCAAGGTCATCAAACGAATCGCCTACGGATTCCACGACCTCGAATACTTCGCCCTCAAGGTCCAACAAGCTCTACCGGGACGCTATTGCAGCAACTGATTTGGAGGAGAACCTTCCTTGTTCGCTTCACGGCATCGCCCAAGGACACGGCTGAGCACCACAACGTACTGCGCCACTCCTTCCTGCATCTGGCGATGTAGGGAATACGAACAGTTGTGCCCGAGAGAATAGGCCACTCAGAACAGGCGAGACCCTCGAAGAGGAGAACAACCTCATGGGTCACACGGAAGTCAGGCGAGCCTTGTGGCCCACATCACGGATCCTAGTCCATCGCCGAGAAACATCGCCAGCGCCCTAACGTCTCCGCCTGACTAACATCGCCGCGCAACCGAGAGAGAGTACTATTGACGACGTGCCAGCCTCTGGGACAATCATTCCATGCACCAACATACTGTCATCCCAGAACTCGCCTTGTAGGAAGCTGCCGGTTGTGCCAAACGTCATCACTGCGCCGTCGTGCGGGCCTGAGTCGCCGAAGTCCATGCCAAATGAGCCCAGGTCAGGTCCGTCGAAGAAGCCGTCCACCTCACCGTTATCATTGAATCCAACATCACTCAGCGTGCCCGCGAAACTCGAAAAGATTCCGCCTCCAATCGGGAGTTGCACTTGTGTCCACATTCCATTCACGTTGCCTGTAATCGTGTCACCATCGGCATCGGTGATGCTAAACAATCCTGATCCAAGCCAGTGCGTAGGATCAATAGGGGCGAGTCCTATCGACATTGTAAAGTCAGCCACATCATCTGTGAAGTCTGTTCCGTAGATCGCCGTTCCTAGAGAAGGAAGAAGCCGACTGACGTAACCGCGTGTATTGTGATCAGCACTTACGGTAAACGCACTAACCCCGTCGAAATGGCCTGTGGCGTCATCAAACATAAACGAGAGGATTGGCCCCTCCATTTCTGCAGCCGACACGCTCAGTGGCCATGCGCCTCCGATCAATACCGCGATTCCGGCCATGACGCCGATGTGTTGATACATTCTCATTCTGGTGTCCCTTTCATTACTCGTCCATTTGGAGGAGTGATGGGTGATGGGGACAGGTCGGTGTGGCTGCGTCTACTCCGCAGCCACAGCGGTCCATGCCCTGGCATCGCCATCCATATCGAAAACAGTTCTGTCGTCGTCACGGTCCACTAGACGATGCCGCATTAACGGTGGGCCTCCGTCACAGACATCCGACGACAACGCAGGAAAGATCGAAGGTTTTTCAGTATCCGAATCAGAGTGACTGCGGTCGGTATTACTTGACATCTTCCCAGCATCGGATAACCAAACCCGTCCATCTGGCTCTCGACGAATCCTCGGCTTGGTTCGGTTCTTGTCACCGGTGGAAACGAAGCCCACATCCCTAAACAAGTGCGATATCCAGTTTGAGTTCAAGCCGGGAAAAAGCTGTGTCCGGGCCACCACCGTCGGCTCAGTCGCTTCAACCCGCGTCGAGGCAAGTCCGTCTCCCCAGCTTGAACAAAGGGCCGTGAGTAACAAGGAGGTGCCACATGCTACGGCACCGAGTAGCGCACCGGATGTTCGAAGTCGTCGTGATGACATTGCGGTTTTTCCAGGCCCTTGCTTACCGTGAGGTATGTTGTCTTTGTCTTTGAGGAATCGGACAGGTGGACTCCCACCTTAATCAAGAAGCTTCCATGCCACGGCCGTTGACGGCCGCACGGTCAAGGGGAGCAACGAGCTGGGATTGTCCGATAACAGTCCTGGCCTCGGGAGGACATGATTCAGCCAGGAGTTGCAGGTGGTCACCGCGAAGCGGCAGGCATCGCAGAAACTCACGTAGTCCACGGGGCGATGTAGCCAGTTAGGGTCGCCGCCCTTCGGGCCGTAACTGTAATATCCCGTGTTACCACTGGCGTACTGGCACAACTGCCATTTCGTCTTCATCGATGATCTCGGCAATCTCCCTGAAGCGACGGGGTCCGTGCGTGCCAACCGGATAGAGAGCCATTACCTTCTCTTCCCCCCTCGCGGGCCGACGAGCGGGCTGGCACATCGGGCACAGGATCGATGGAAGAACGGCGGAGAGTCACACATTCGGTTTGCCGAGATCGCTCAACCATCCTTGTGAAGATACATCGCAGCAGGGCGCTTGCGAATGCTCCGTCCCCCACCCCTAGAAGGAGTGGGGCACCCTATGCCCGCGCGGCAATCCGAGAATACGAGGTCCTCGCGCTGCGAACAACCGCGCGGACTGAAGTCCGCGGCTCGTCAGACGCCTCTCACCCGGCCGCACAGCCCGGATCGCTCTCGGACGAAGCAGCCGCTTCCTGTTAAGCCAGGCAATCTCGCACGATTCTGCTGTCTGGGAAAGGTGGGTAAACGTAACTCTTTATTTGCTAATGAGTTACGCGAATCGTACTTTTCGATTGGACGTTGTTCCCGGCTCATCGAACGTGGGAAGGGCAGCCAGGTGGGATCAGGTGGGATAAGGAATCGAACCATGTTCAACAGCAAGCCCAAGCCGCTCTACTTTGCCGCCGCAGTCATCTGGACCCTCGTGACCTACGCGACCATCCTCGGACAGGCGGGATGAGGAACGAGCCATGCTCGAACGAAAGCCGAAGCCGCTCTACATCGCCGTCGCCGTCATCTGGACCATCGTGACCTATGCGGCCATCGTCCACGGCGAAACGACCTTCTACATCCAGCGTGAAGGATCACCGGAGGATACCGGACTAACCCTTTTCACGACGGACGCCGGCGAGTACTTCGAAGAGGACTTCGAGGACCCTGAGCTCGGCCCCGTTTACGGCGAGGTCCCGGAGTTGTGGTTCGGCGAACTCGGGTTGCAGTTGGTCGGGGATTGGAACGGTCCCAATCCGCCGACCCTTTTTCAGTCTTCGGCGTTCAATCAGGAAGGCAAGCTCTTCGGCCGAGTCCTGTTTCCGGGATTCGCGTTGACGGTCACGCCCATCGACAATGCGGTGGTCCAGGCGTTTGGCTGCTGGATATTCGACGACGGCGGCAGCCTGGATTCGGCGTACCGCCTCGATGTCGTTGAAACGAACGGCGCCGCCTCGTCTGCGATTCTGGAAAACGAAATCGACCGAGACAACCGCGGCCACGAAATCGAGGGGTTCATCGGAGTCATCTCCGAGGTCGGCATCCTCTCGCTCACCATTACGCCGATTGATCCGGAGACCGGAACGCCGATCGGCGACGTGTTCGAAGTGGACCACTGGATGGTGGCGCTCTTCCAACAACCCGCGAACGAATGCGAACTCTGTGGAGACCTCGACGACGACGGCGATGTCGATACCGATGACTACTGGATCATCCTCACCTCATTCGGACGCTCATCGGAGGATGAAGCGTTCTACCCCTGTACCGACTTGGACGGCGACGGCCGCATCACCCTGGCCGACTACGCGCAATGGCGGATCTGCTATCAAGAGGCGAACGGCGAACCGCCGCCGTTCCAAGACCCGTGCAGCCGCTACGGCAAGGAAGCCCACCGAGCCTCGCCAGGGCAACTCCATAGACGCTCGCAGGCCGAGTTCGGCGCCTGGCCGCCTCGGAAGAGCCCCGGACCGTGGTCGAGAAGTGGCACGTGCAGAAAGACTTGGAACAAACTGCCGTGATCCGGAATCGCTGTAACTGCAGCGGATTCAGGACATCAGGGCGAAAACAAGAAAGAAGGAAACTTGGGACAGGGGGTCAAAACGGGGGGGTTCGCGAGGCAATTCGGGATGGCGGGTGCGTCAGCATCGCCGCGCGCATCTTGCTTCGGCACGGGGTTTAACCCCGGAATCGGCCTACCGTCCCAAACTCGGATTGCCGCGCGCGGGCCGCCGTTGCGATGCTGCGCGGCGTGTTCGTCGCAGTTCTTCGCGAACTCGATCAGCTCAGCCGCCATGGCCTTGCGCCGCCGACGCCGATCGGCATCCGTCGTCTGCCCGGCGATCTTGATCATCGCGTCCGCCGCCTGCATGAGAAACGGCTTCGCCGCGGCATAGTCGCCGTTCTTGTAGGCGGCGAGCCCTTTTTTTGACGCCGGCAAAACTCCGCCAGGAACAAATGGCTCACGCACGTCAGCAGCAAGTGGCGGCACAACGAGCCGTATCGTCGAACCTCAAAATGGTCCAGCCCCAACTCACCCTTGCTGTCCTCGAACATTCGCTCGACCCGCCAACGGTCAAACGCCACCAGCAGCAACACCGTCATCGGCGCAAACGCCGGCGCATTGCTCAGGAAGAACTTCACTTCGGTCCAATCGAGCGCGTTCCGGCAGATCAACAGATGATACGGCCCGACCGGCAGTCCCCGATCGTCCTTGATCCAAAACGGAACACCCTTGGCCTCCCACACCATCGGACCCTTCTCGCCATCCTTGACGTGGTATGCCGTCCACGGCACACGACGAAGAATGGGCGAGTATTTCAAGATGTCCCGTACTTCGCACGCCGGAGTATGTCTGACCTTCAGCCGGGGGAACCGTCGCGGACGGCCCATCCGGTTGTCGCGAGGCAACTGCCGGTACAGCACCTCCGGCGGCACCGTCCAACCTACGAAACTCACCGGAATTTCCGCCACGTAGTTCTGCCCGCAGGCGTCCAGTTCACGCAGGAACGGCGGCTT
>JBDRKQ010000250.1:0-7893 GCA_043813895.1 Planctomycetota bacterium | reverse complement strand
CGCTGCGAAACCGCGACATCCGCGACTGCGACGCCGTTATCATCTCGCACAACCACAGCGACCATGTCCGCTGCGCCGGCATCTACCAGCGTAAGTTCGGCCTGCCGGTCTACCTGACACAGCAAACGTACGGCGCGGCCGGCTCGTACCTCGGCGAGATGAGTGACGTCCGCCACTTTGCGCCCGGCGACCGATTGACCTTCCGGGACACCGTCGTCCACACGTTGCCCACCCCGCACGACGGACTCGACCCGGTCTGTTTTGTGATCGAACACGACGCACGGAAACTCGGCATCTTCACCGATCTGGGCCATCCCTTCCCGGCGTTGGCCGCCGCACTCGCAGAGATCGACGCTGCCTATCTGGAGAGCAACTACGATCGCGACATGCTGCGTACCGGGCCCTACCCGGAACAGTTGAAGCGGCGCATCAGCGGCAGGGGCGGGCACCTCTCGAACCTCGAAGCTGCGGACCTCGTGAAACGGTGCGGCAATCGCAGGCTTCAGTGGCTGGCACTGGCTCATCTGAGCGAGGAGAACAACGAGCCTGATCTGGCACTCGATACGCACCGTCGGTCCGTGGGGGCTTCGCTGCCGCTGCACCTGGCTTCGCGATATGAAGTCAGCGAAGTCCTCGAAGTGAAACCGAGCTAGTTCTGTGCTACGACTCAACTGATGAGTGGCACGGTCAAGCTACAGCTTGGCCGTGGCCTACATGCTTTGCCGAGAATCCCTTCTCGGCATCAGCCTGAGGGCCGAGAAAGGATTCTCGGCCCAGCGATTAGCGCCGCGCTTTTTGTTAAACACGGTACTAAATCAGGATGTTCAGGCATTCGCCGGCGTCCTGGCTGGGAGGGTCCGGCGGCGGTGCTGTGATCTCAATCACATCCAGTTCAGGCCAGCGAAACGGCCACGGGCGCAGTGCTCGCCCGGAGAAGTCGTAGGCCGCATACCGATGCCGCAGGACTTCGAGTTCCTCCTCGCGAATCCGTAACGCGCGGAGTTCGACGTAGTAGGCCGGCGGCACGACTTCGGAGTCACACGGGTGTGACGAATACAACGCCCTGTGCGCGTGCATCGCGCGGAGCCCGTCCACAGGATGCCACCAACACCACAACCCGCCGAGCCGGGCGCGCGACCCCCACCAAGGCCACAGCCACGCGGAATGGCTGTACCCGGATGTGATCGGCGAAACCCACAGAGCCACGGCGCAGTCTCCCCCAAGTCAGCCCGTTGCGGCGCCGGCGGCGATTCCGGCGCGGCCGGCACCGGTCGCCTACGCGGACGTGCCGCAAGCGTGCTGTCCCCTCGTGACGAATGAGGTGTGCAACTGACGTTCCGCGTGAATGCATTTGGAGTGAGGAAATCCGAGGGTCGTAACTCCAGGTGAATACCGGAGATAGGGAAGCTGTCCGCACTTGTGTGGTGGCAGAGCGGGTGGTCGGAGATGGCCATGTTGACGCCGGACAACACTCCCAGGGCGTCCGGCAGGCTAACCACAGGGATGTGAGAGGGTTATGTGTGTTTGCAGCAAACAGCGAAACGATGCGCCGAGGCAACACGATCATCGGTTGGAAGCCCCCGGGCGAGGCCGAGGACTATTGCGCCGTGTATTCACGCATTTGCGCGCCAGCCGATCTTATCCGCGCGCGTCGAAGGAATCGACGCGGTCCTGCCGACCTGAGTCGGACTCGGCATCTTGGATGCCGACGACCTTCTTCGCCAATCGGCGATACGCGAAGACGAGGTCTCGGCAGAGCAGATCGATGCGTTGGCGAAGCTCGCGCCGATCGCGAATGAGCTTCGAGGACAGTTGTCGCAGTCGCCTTGCACGGCCGTAGACGTGCCTGCGAATCCGGTACTCCTCAACCGACTTGCGAATGCTGTCAAGCAGTTCGCTCTTCTCGTACGGATTCGGGAGGATGTCCGTCGCTCCATTCCGAAACGCCGTCAGCACGCGCTCGGCGCGGAGACCGTCGCCCAGAAGTATCACCGGCGTCTCGGGCGACTGCGAACACTCGTTGAGTAACGAGATGCCGTCTCCGTCCGGCAGCCCGGCCGCCACGAGAAGCGCGTCGAACTCGGACGAACGTACCATCTCCCGACCCTCTTCGAGCGAGTCGACGATGACCACGTTCGCACTGAGGTTGCAGACGATGTCATTCGTGATCCGCGCGACCATTTCGGAATCATCCGCAACAATCAGAATCTGCATGTCCGTCAAGGTCATTTTCGCTTCCTTCGCCGATTCCCCTGCGACGTCCACTGTCTGCTCCGTTGAGGATGGCAAGAAAAGGCCGGCGGGGCGTTTCAGCCGTGAGAGCGAGGGGAGGAGGGAGAGAGGCCTACACGACCCGCCTGGCCCGGATTCCCTCAACGTTTCCAGTTACGGCTTTTCCTTGCCTATTACCCCCAGTGTGGCCGACGACGGCCGATTCCCCCTTAGGCAGGCTGATTGGCCCGACCCGAAGCCGGGATGGGAAGTTGCAGTTCAACCGTCGTTCCTTCCCCCGGTTGACTTTGAATCCGAATGTCCCCGCCGTTCAGTCGAAGCCAGCGGCCTACGCGGGCAAGTCCGAGGCCGCGTCGCCGCCCGGCCGGATGGTGGGAGAAAAACGGATCCATCGCGTTCGCCAAGTCCTCCTTGCTCATGCCGCAACCGTTGTCGGTTACGCGTACGGCAACGGTCTCTTCGGTCAATTCTGCGCATGCCTTGACGGTCAAAAGGCGCGAGGCGGAGTCCGTTGCCGCGACCGCATTCTCCAGCAGTTCCCGCAGCGCGCCGTGCAGTTGCTCACGGTCAAACCACACTTGGAGTGTATCGGACGGGACGTCCGTAGTGAGGCACATCGCATCCAATAATCCAGCGCCGACCAGCTCTGCTTTCACCGAAGACAACAACTCCTGCAACCCAATTGGCTCGGGTCTCGGCGGCCGTGGCTTGGCGAATTCCATAAGGTCCGTCACGATATCGCTGCACGCCTGAGTTTGCTTGACGATCGTACCGAGCAATTCGGACGTCTCCGTATCGGGCGATCGCGCCATCAGCATCTGTGCCCTGCCGGAGATCACCGCGAGAGGATTGTTGAGTTCGTGCGCGGCCCCCGCAGCCATCTTCACCACGCTCTCCAGGGTCCTCGCCTTGACCAGTTCGGCCTGTGTGGCAGCCCATCGCCGCGTGATCTCGGCCAACTCGTCGCTCAGCGCGACGGCTCGCGATCGGGCTCGAGATTGCGCAACGGCGAGGCCCAGCGCAGCACTCAGCGCGCCGATCTCGGCAGACTCCCGCCGAAGCGAAGCGACAGTCTCCGCGTCCGCCACAAAGAGCGAGCCGCCGACCCACCGACTCTCGCGTACGAGCGGAAGCAGCCAGACGGAACCTTGCCCCAACGCGTCACGGTAGCGCGTCGAGTACAGCTCGAAAGCACCACCAGCCGCTGAGATCCAAGTCCCGGCGCCGGCAAGCTGGATCGCCGCGTCTCTGTCGGGCCCGTCGTCCGGCGTGTCGCCCGGACGTTCGAGCACTTCCGTGCGGATTGTGCCGTCGGACACCCCCACGTCCGCCCACCGGTTGTCGTCACTCGTGACAAAGACGAGGGCGGAGTGAACATGCAGTGCTCGGCGAATTGCTTCCGCGCCCGCGCCGCAGACATCCCTCACGGTTGCCGTCGGTGAGATGGATCGGTTCAGCCCGCCCAGCGCCGCGAAGTACTCACCCTTGCGTTCGAGACGCCTGTTCCGCTCGGCCAGTGCGGCATTCAACTCGCTGAGTTCTTCAGTCGTTTGGAGCAACGCCCGCAGGTACACCTCGCGGCTGGTGATTTCCTCGACGCCGATCCATTCGGCGCGCGTCTCGATCTCGTCGGCGAGAGACTCGACGATCGCGGTCCAGTCTGAAGGCGCGATTCCAAGCAATTCCGCAAGCCGTGAAGAGGGCGTGATGAACCGGTGGTTACCCGAGTAACCGACGCGTTGCTCCCGGACAAGGGCGTCCGCGAGCTGCACGATCTGGACATGACGTCCAGCGGCGACGGAAGGGGGCAAGGCGTCCGGCGGCTGGTGGTGCAACCAGATCGTGTCGAGCAGGCTCTGCGGCAAGCCCCACCGCTCCGCCAATCGGCGTCCGACAACCGTGTGGTCCACGCCGAGTACGGCTCGCTCGACGTCGGCGATGTCGTTACGCTCACGATCGGCCGTGCGAACGATCCGCGCAAAACTCTTCGGCATGACCGTGGTCAGCGCGATCTTGCCGATGTCGTGGAGCAAGCCCAGGACGAACGCTTCCTCAGGCTCGACCGCGCCCTCCATCGCCATCGCGATTCGTCGTGCGGCACACGCGGTCCCCAGGCAGTGCCGCCAGAACTGTGCCCGATCGAAGTCGGCCGGGGCTTCTCCTGGAGATTCGGGATTCCCGAACACCTGGAGTATCTTCACTGATAGCGTGATCTGCCGGATCGCCTTGAGGCCCAGCATCTTCACGGCGTTCTCGACCGAGATCGCTTCTGAGCGGACACCGTGCTCCGCGCGGCCGAGCATCGACAGGACGCGCGTCGTCAGGGAGGGATCCGTGCTGATCAGATTGATGATCTCTCGGACGTCGGCGCCGGCGTCTTCAGTCAGTGCGAGTATGCGCGTGACAACCGGCGCGAGCGGCGGCAGACTCTCCAACTGCGCCAAGACCTGCTCGACTTTTTGCGGGTCGATGCCACCCGCTGCCGTCGAAGTCATAGCCGCTCCCGTCCCGACCAACGCGCCGCCACGCCACGGTTGGCAGCCTGGTTCTACACGTTGAGCACTTCGACCATCCGCGTAATGAGCTTGTCCACGTCGAACGGCTTCTTGATGAAGTCGTCAACGCCGCTCTTGCGCAGGGTCGCGATTTCCGCCTCCGCGATCGCGCCGGAGACGATGATGATCTTCGTGTCCCCCAGTTCCGGATCCTGGCGAATCCGCTCGCACACAACGTTGCCGTTGATGTCCGGCAGCATGTAGTCGAGGAGGATCACGTCAGGCCTGAATTCCTTCGTCAACGCCCCGGCGTCAAAACCGTTCGAGGCGGACTTCACTTCGAATCGCCCGTCGCGCGTGAGGAGATCCTCCAGCATCTCCACAATCGCCGCGTCGTCGTCGACGATCAACACGCGCTTCTTGCCTGAGTCCAGGTTGTCCAGGGGGATGCCGTTGGCTCTCATAAACTTGACAAGTGCCTCGCGCGGGACCCGCCTGAACTTCGAGCCTGGAACCCGGAAGCCAGTCAGAGTGCCGCGGTCAAAACAACGGATCACCGTTTGCTGACTGATCTTGCAAACCTGGGCTACTTCGCCAGTCGTAAAAACAGTCTTCATGCGCCACTCCGTCCAAGCTGTGCTTTCTCAAGCAGTTCTCTGGCCGTCGCCTCGGCGATTCCAGAGCTGAATACTCCATGCTCTGTACCGGCGCAGTTTACCTAATCCCCCTATTTTGACTACCCCAAATGTTATCGTGCCACGACCCGCACGACTTGATGCCCCAAGGAGCCGGACGGGCGGTCGTTTTCCAGTGAAACTGGGACGTTCCAGACCTGCGGGCCGTCCCGCCGGCGGCCGGTGGTTGGGGGCTACGCCGGTCGGCGGCGTTTCTCGTCCAGGTAGATCATGAGGACCGTCATATCAGCCGGGCTGATCCCGCTGATCCGTCGGGCCTGTCCGATACTACGCGGTGCGACCGCTTGCAGCCGCTCGCGAGCCTCATGCTTGAGTTGCCGGAGCGAGCCGAAATCAAAGTCGTCCGGTATTCGTCGCGACTCCAGGGTGCGGAACCGTTCGATTTCGCGCTGCTGCCGGCAAATGTAGCCCCCGTACTTCGCCTCGATGCACACGAATGCCGCTACTTCCGCCAATTGTTCCGGCGAGCAGCCGCGCACCAAGGCCGGCAATGAGTCCGCCCATTCATGCAGAATCGCCGGGCCGGGCGCGTCCTCTCCTCCGTGGGCGAGGACATCGAGCAGGCAGCGACCGTTGTGCCGTCGCGCGCTCGCCCAGGAATCAAACGCCGCCGCGAGGGTCTGTTTGCGCTCGAACCGGCCCCATCTCGCATCATCCACCAGGCCGATCTCGCGGCCGATCGGAGTCAGGCGGGCGTCAGCGTTGTCGCTCCGCAACAGCAGGCGGTACTCCGCGCGGGAAGTGAACATCCGATATGGCTCGACCGTGCCTTTCGTGACCAGATCGTCGATCATCACGCCAATGTAGCCTTGATCGCGGCGGAGCACGACGGGTTCGGCATCCCGGCATCTCCGCGCGGCGTTGACGCCGGCGATCAAACCCTGACCGGCAGCCTCCTCGTAGCCACTCGTGCCGTTGATCTGCCCCGCCAGGTAAAGGCCGGCAATCCTCTTCGTCTCCAAAGTGGCCTGGGTCTGCTGGGGCGGCACGAAATCGTATTCGACTGCATATCCCATCTGTACGATGTCAGCCTGCTCCAATCCACGAATCGAACGAACCATGGCGACCTGGACGTCTTCCGGCAACGACGTGCTGATCCCGTTGCAGTACAGCCTGTCGCTCTCGTACCCTTCGGGTTCGAGAAAGACCTGATGGCGCGGCTTCTCGGAGAACCGCACGATCTTGTCCTCGATGCTCGGACAGTACCGTGGGCCCGTTGAGCTGATCTGACCTGTGTAGAGAGGCGCCCGGTGCAGATCGGCTCGGATCAAGGCGTGTGTTTCCTCGTTCGTGTAGGTAATCCAACACGGCACCTGCTGCTGATCGAGCCCGTCGTGCATGAAGGAGAACGGGGCCGGCGTCTCATCCGGCGTCTGGATCTCCAGCGCGGCATAGTCCACCGAATCGCAGGCAACGCGCGGCGGCGTCCCCGTCTTCAGCCGCGCCAAGGTCAGTCCAAGCTTCGCTAGTGTGCTGCTAAGACCGTCGGCGCTGTCTTCACCGAGGCGTCCGCCCGGTGTGATCCTCTCGCCGGTGTGCATGACGGCCCGCAGGAAGGTGCCGGTCGTCACGATGGCGCATAGACAGTGCAGGATGTCTCCACCCTTCAACCGGACACCGCGGACAGCCGGCCGACCGTGATCCGATGATCGTTCGACGTCGATCCCCTCGACGGTACCTTCGATGATCATCAGGTTGGGGGTTGATGCGAGGGCCTTCTGCACGGCGTCCGCGTAGAGCGTGCGATCGCATTGAGCGCGCGGCGCGCGAACGGCCGGGCCCTTCCTGCGATTCAGGATGCGAAAGTGAATACCCGCGGCATCAGACGCCAGGCCCATCAGCCCGCCCAGGGCGTCGATCTCGCGGATCATCTGGCCCTTGCCGATTCCCCCCATCGCCGGGTTACAACTCATCCGCCCGATCGCCCGACGGTCCATCGTGACCAGCACGGTTGGTACCCCCAGCCGCGCGCACACCCACGCCGCCTCCGCCCCGGCATGCCCACCCCCGATCACAACAACCTCGGTCTCCAGGTTCATGGTCGATCCATCATAGCCAGCGAAATCCGGAGTTGCACGGGTCCCGCTCCGCCAAAAGGACCGGCGGCCCCGCGGAAGCGACGCCGCGGTTCCAGAAGAGGGTTTGCGGGAATCGGCCTACCGGTGCGCCTGACCGCTGAGCGCGGCCTCGATTTTCGCGATCAGCTCGGTATCTTCGGGATCTTGCCGGCGGACGATTTCCAGATACTCGTAGAGCACGGTGTTTGCCAGCTCCGACTCAACGAGGTCGCTGTGCTCCAGCAGAAAAGTTCCAAACCTCCCGACTACGTCGATACGGTCGGGGTGTTCCGCGCGCAGCGCTTCGGCGCATACATGATAGGCGTCGCGGTACGCGTTGGCGGCGGCGGACGGATTGCCATTGGCTGTGTGCAATTCCGCGAGCTTGGCGAGCATGCGGCCTGCGTTGGGATG
>JBDRKQ010000249.1:0-2743 GCA_043813895.1 Planctomycetota bacterium | reverse complement strand
GGAGTTCTTAAGCGGGCGGGTGTTCTTCTCGATCTTCTCGATGCCGGCCGCCATGCGATCTACCCCGGCGCCAGCCTGAAGACCCAGCACGTTTCCGGTTACGAACGCGCCTCTGGCCCCGACTTTTCTGGCCTGTTCTCCCACGGATGTGTCCAGTCCGGCGATCACGTTCTTCAGCTCGTCGCTGATGTCGGCAAGCTCGCCCGGACCAGCGTCTGCCGCTTCCTTGTCCTTGCGTTTCTGCCTGGCCTTATTGAGCGCCTTTTGCCATTCCTCGCGGGCTTTCTTCAGGTTTTCCTCATTCTCCGATATGCGCTCGGCGTACTCCTTCTCAAGCGCATCGTGTTTCTGAAGGTTCGCCTTGCCGATCTCGGACATCGTCGCTTCGTGCAGTTCCGCCTGCTGCTCGCGCTTTCGCTGCCGCTCGGCCTCCCGTTTGGCGTTCGCTCTGTCCTGCTCGTTGTCGATCTTATTGATCGCGGCGGCTTTTTCCTTGTCGATCTTCGCGTAGGCCGCACCCCGCGACGCTTCTGTCGAATCGTCGAACAATCCCTTGATCCACGTCCACGCCTTCTTCGCCGCGCTCTTCATTCGCTCCCACCCGCGAGCGAACCGGGCCGTGAAGTCCGTCCACATCTTGCCGAAGAACGCCACCGTCTCGATCCAGCCGACTTCCATCGCGTTCCACGCGATCTCGGCCACGGCAAGCAACCCATGAAACGCGTCCCAGCCGATCTTGATGAAGAAGTTGCGGAAGTTAAGCCACGCCTTTTCCAGGAAGTTGACGCCCCGCGTCCACTCCATCTTCAATGTCAGCCAGAGTATCTTCATCGCCAGGTTAATGTCGCCTGCGGCCAGGGCGTCGGAGATTCCGCCGAACGCCGCGACCGCGTCATCCTTGAGCGTGTTGAACTTGCCGCCAAGCCACGTCAGGGCTTTTCCGCCAGCCTTGGTGGTCAGGAGCAGATAGACGCCCAAGGCCACTACGGCAGTGATTACGGCCCCTATGGGACTCAGTATGAAGCCAAGGACGGCCCCAAGCAGCTTGAACACTACCACCACGCCGGAGATGATCGATGCGAACGTGCCGAGGATCGTTCCCAATGCCGATATGACCACGCCCAGCACGGCCAGTGCGATCCCGGCGGCGAGAATGCCGGCGGCGATCTTCGCCACCGTGACGATCAAGGTCTTATTCTCCCTGATCCACGCGCTGACCTTCGTAGCCACACCCGTCATTGTCTCGGCCAGGTCCTGCAGCATCGGCTGAAGCGCAGCGCCGATGCGGAACACGCCGATCTTGATAACCTTCCACAGCGTATCGAGCGCATCTGTGAAGTCTTCGGCTGCCCTGGCGTCTTCGGAGCTGATGGTCAGGCCGAGTTCGCGTGCCTTCTGCTGGAGCGCCTCGATGCCCTTGGCGCCCTGCATGAACATCGGCAGCAGCATTGTTCCGCTGCGACCGAGCAGGCTCATGGCAATGGCAGCTTTCTTGGTCGGGTCTTCAATCTGCGAGATGCGGTCGGCCAGCAACTTGAACTGATCTTCAGGCGAGAGGCCGTCGAAATCTTTGAACACCAGCCCCAAATCCTTCAGGGCGTCGACGGCCGTCGATAGCCCCCGTCCAGCATCATAGATCGACCGCTGCATTCGGCGGAATGCGTTCTCCAGTGCGGCGAAATCTGTGCCGGTCTGTGAGGCGACGTATCGTAACTCCGAAAGCGTTTCGACGGATACGCCGGTGCGCTTGGACATCTTGGCGATCTGGTCGCCCATCGAGCTGAACACCTTGGCGGCGCCCACCAGCGGCGCGATTATTCCGGCGCCAAGAGTGGCCATCTTCAGGCCGAGATTGCGAACGGACGCCCCGAAAGCCTTGAGCCTTCGGGACGCCTGCCGCAGACCGCGCACGAGCTGCTTGTTATCGACGAACATTTCGACGAACGCGCGTCCGGCTCGGATTCCTTGGGCGGAAGCCATGGCCTACTTGCCCTTCAGCTCGCCCGCCTCTTTAACCACGTCGTAAGCCTTCTGGATGGCTGCCCGGCCAGTGGCCCCGCCCACCGCGATCAGTGCCGCGTAGACCCACACCGGGATCACGACGCCGGCGGATGCGGCCACGCTGACGCCGACGGTGATCGCCGCCACCAGGTACGTCTTCTTGCCCGACAGGAATTGCACCAGTCCGTTCATCTTCATTGCTCCTTCTTTTTGTCCTTGTCCTTGTTGCCGAAGAACGCTTTCTTCAGCAGGTGAAAGTTTCCCTTGTTCAGCACGACCGCGTTGAGTCTCGCGTCAGCCTTCGCGTATGGATCGAAGTCTTCGATCTTCGCCGGCCTGCCCTTCTTAGGGTCGCGGTTGGCGTTGGCTATCAGGGCGCACAGCAGCGACATGCGACTCCATGCGTCCCGGCCATGGCCTTCCGACATCCACAGCAGCTGCCGCAATGTCAGGGGTCGGGGGTCAACGCCAACGGCTCCGGCGATAAACCAGACATCGCGCCAGCGATCGCCTTGTCCACGTCCAGATTGTCGATCCGCTCGCTGATCGCCACGACCGCCTTCCGGATCATCGCCTGCTGGGTCTCTACGGCCTTTGCGCGGTCTGTCCGACCGCGCTGGCGGAAAAAATCCGCCAGCTCGTCATAGAAGGCGTTTTGAGCGGCCAGCAGCGTCTGCCCATCGAAGCTCGCCCGCACGTCGTCCTCGGTGACGTTGTGGGCCTCGAACTGATCGCCCAGTAG
>JBDRKQ010000248.1:0-11108 GCA_043813895.1 Planctomycetota bacterium | reverse complement strand
ACGCTGGGGTCCGGTCAACGGCCCGACCTCGTCGTCACGATGCCGGGTGGGCGGACGCTGGTCGTGGATTCCAAGGTGAACACGGGGGCGTACCTGGATGCGGCCGGCGCGACGGAGGACGCGCAACGAAAGCAACACCTAGTCAAGTATGCCGGGGATGTCCGCGGCACGCTCAAGGCGCTGGGTGCGAAGGAATACTGGAAGCAGTTCTCGCCGTCGCCGGAGTTCGTGGTGATGTTCATGCCGGGCGAGTCGTTCTTCGCGGCGGCGGTTTCGCAAGACAACAGCCTGATCGTGGACGGCATGGAGCGCGGCGTGCTGCTCGCGTCGCCGACGACGCTGATGGCGTTGCTGCTGGCGGTGCGCCACGGTTGGCAGCAGCAGCAAATGGCGGAGAATGCGGAGAAGATCGCGGCGGCGGGACGGGATCTGTACGACCGCCTCTGCACGTTCGTCGGACATCTGGATTCGGTTCGCATTGGCATCGAGAAAGCCGCCGAAGCGTACAACAAGGCTGTCGGCAACTGGGAGAGCCGAACCTTGCCGGGCGCGCGCAAGCTGAAGGAACTGGGCGCGGACACGGCCAAACCCCTCGAATGCCTGCCTCAAATCGAGACGCCCCTTCGGCCTGTGTCGCCGGTTCAAGATGAATCCGCGGATTCTGACTGTCGGCGCGATCAGTGACCCCGCCGCGTGCCCGCGTCATGACCGGCCTGTGTGGATGGGGACTCCGATGGGACCCCGTTGGCCTGTTAGCGCCGACGCCTCGCCAGGAAGAGTCCGACCGCGCCAAGCAATGCAAATGTGGCAGGCTCGGGGGTCACGTTGAGTAAATCAACGGCCCCGGAGATTGAAATAATCTGGGAGGGGTCGTCCGGGTTTCGGCCGGCGATGAGGAAATCGGCTTGGTCGGGAAAATCGCCGATGGCAAGCATGTCCTCAGGCGTCGGCAAGCCGTCGTCATCAAACGCCGTGCCCCCGTTGTCCTTCAGAGACAGGGACATCTGAAACACGTCGATTCCCTGTGAGCTGAAGGCGTTTTGGTTGAGTGCCGCAAACACGTCTCGGAAGCCCGAGCCGCCCATGCCGTCGTCCCACGGTTGATTGTCGCCCACGATTGCGATGAATCCCGAGGTGATGAAGTCGACGCTTCCCACTCGGGCGGACATGGGCGTGTCCGGACGATAGTCTCCGAGCGTTGGTTCGCCCGGCTCCTGGTCATTCACGATAGCGGGATCGTAGGACAGACTTCCGAAGAAGGCTGAGCCCGTGGTGATGGAAGAATCGAAGCAGCCGTCAGGGTCGTTTACTGATGTAACAGTCCCCGAGAAGCCGAACTCGACGGGAGTGGCGGCGGCCGACACACAAAACCAGGGTGCCAGTACAAGAACGTTCATCACAATGTTGCGGATTCTCATCGCATCTGTACCTCCACAGTCGTTAAGACGCTGCAACGGATTGTATGGCCGCGCATCGTTCCACGTTACGACGCGTTGCACCATCAGAGAGCTTCGACTCTCGAACCGCGTGCGATTACATCCGCTGGAACAGACGGTGTTGTCGGGGCGGGGCACTCGCGCGGAACGCAACCGCTTCCCCCCCACCGTCTCCAATCTGATCGGATGCCTGCCTCTCGTCAACTGCGGAAGGAGAACCGGGACGCTCAAACAGACAAGAGGCATGAAACACAAACCACGTCCAAGTTCACTATATACTATACTGCATACCGTGGAGAAAGTCACTTATAACATGGGCGGTTGTTTGGAATCGTGCCCCATAATGCGGCGCGATGACGCCTGCAGAACCTAGCCCGCACGAGCTACCGAGACTTGAACCGGTGCGAGATGGCGAGCGTGTGCGGTCACGCGCCTGTGCGGTGACGTGCGTGCGTACCAAAGGCACATCCGTGAAGCTGCCCGGCCCGAACAAGCGACCCGCTGCGAAGGTGCGAACGTTGCGGCATGGCCGGGCCTCCCAGTTGGAAGAGACACCTGTGAGACGCTGAGGCAGCAGTTCCACGACGAGCGGCCTCGGTGAGTGGTTGACTTGCATCGAGGAGTGAATCACACTTCCCGCGACCGCACCAGATAGTTCCTGCAGCGTTTCCCGGTGGCTGTCGAGGTCACGCCGATGGCTGAGAGAACAGTCGTGTACGGATTGGAGGACCGACCCCCGGCAGGCCGCGCGGTCGTGCTGGCGTTGCAGCACGCACTGACCATGTTCGGCGCGACTGTGGCGGTGCCGCTGTTGCTCGGACCCAAGATGGGGATGGATCAATCCGAGATCGCGACGTTGATTTCATCCGTTATGCTGTGTAGTGGGATCGCGACGCTGATCCAGGCGACGTTCGGTTCCCGATTGCCGATCATCCAGGGGGTCTCCTTCTCGTTTCTGGCGGCGTTCTTCGCGATCATCAGTGCGGGCAAGGTTGAGGGATGGGCGCCGGCGGAGATGATGCAGTACATCGCCGGGACGATCATGGTCGGCGCGCTCGTCGAGATGACGATCGGATTCAGCGGGTTGATGGGCCTTTTGCGCAAAGTCCTGTCGCCGGTGGTTGTGGGGCCTGTGATCATGCTGATCGGGCTGGCCCTGTTTCAGCACGGAGCACCGAAGGCGGGCACACACTGGCCGACGAGCGGTCTGACGATCGTGCTGGTGATCATCTTCTCGATGATTCTCTCTCGCCGGGTTCGGTTTCTGAAGACCTTCCCGATCCTCACCGCGATTGTGCTGACTTGCGGCGTGTGTTGGGTGCTGAGTGTTACCGGCGTCTTTGCCGAGGGTCACCCCGCACGAATCGACTTCGGGCGGGTACAGCACAGCGAGTGGGTCCGCGCGAATCCGGCGGAAATCGTATTCCCCTGGGGGATGCCGAAATTCAATCTCGGCTTCATTATCGCCGGACTGGCTGCCTACCTCGCTTCGATGATCGAGTCGTTTGGCGATTACCATGCCTGCTCGAACATGGCAGGCGGTGGCGACCCGACACCCAGCCAGATATCCCGAGGCATCGGCTGTGAGGGCGTGGGCTGCTTCTTGACGAGCGTGTTCGGCGGATTCAGCTCGACGTCGTACTCGGAGAACATCGGACTCGTCGGTTTGACGAAGGTCGGCAGTCGCTACGTCGTGCAGATCGCGGGGGTGGTCCTCGTGCTCCTGGGGCTGTTCGGGAAGTTCGGCGCATTGGCGGCGACCATTCCCGGGCCGGTGGTCGGCGGGCTATATTGCGTGCTGTTCGGCCTCATCTCCGCAATCGGCATCCAGCAACTGGCCAAGGCGGACCTTAGCAGCGACCGTAACCTCTTCATCGCGGGCTTCAGTCTGTTCATGGGGTTGAGCGTGCCTGCGTACTTCGGCGGGTTGTCGTCCTACACGCCCGGCTGGGCGGAGCTTTCAAAGGATTTGCCCGCAGGGGTGACGTCATTGTTGGGTTCGATCGGCTCGACGGGCATGGGTGTGGCGGCGATTCTCGGCATCGTATTGGATAATCTGATACCCGGTACACCGGAGGAGCGAGGGCTTCTCCGGTAGCGGCGGTCTGGCAGCACCTGTGTCGGATTGTTCCCGAATGAGAGGATGCGTATGAGTAAGAGCGGGTTGGCATTCTTAGGGAAGTCGGACCGGCCGGCGCTAGTCGGGATGGTTCACGTAGGTGCGCTGCCCGGCACGCCGCGGTCCGCGGAATCTGTTGGCGAGTTGGCAAAGCGAGCGCAGCGTGAGGCGGCGCTGTTGGCTGGCGGCGGCGTCGATGCGATCCTCCTGGAGAATATGCACGACGTGCCCTACCTGAAACGGCAGGTGGGGCCGGAGATCGTCGCGGGCATGACAGCGGTCTGCGCGGCGGTGCGCGAGGCGGTAGCGGTGCCGTTGGGCGTGCAGGTGCTGGCTGGCGCGAATCGCGAGGCCGTTGCAATCGCGCACGCAACCGGGTTTCGGTTCGTCCGATGCGAGGGCTTTGTGTTCTCGCATGTGGCGGACGAGGGGCTTATGCCTGATGCGGACGCGGGACCGCTGTTACGGTATCGCAAGATGATCGGTGCGGAGGGCGTTGCGATCCTCGCGGATGTCAAGAAGAAGCACTCGTCACATGCGATTACAGCGGACGTGGATCTGGCGGAAACGGCGAAGGCTGCGGCCTACTTTGGCGCGGACGGCATCGTCGTGACCGGTAGCGCGACGGGCGAGCCCACCCGGCCCGAGGACGTGGCGGAGGTCGCCGAAGCTGTGGATCAGGCGGTGTTTGTCGGCTCAGGCGTGACTCCCGAGCGCGTCGCTGCGTTGGCCCAACACGCGGACGCATTGATCGTCGGCAGCTACTTGAAGCGCGACGGCTGGTGGGAAAACGAGGTGGACCCGCGACGCGTGGCGGCGATGGTGGAGGCGGTCCGAGGAGGATCGAAGTAATCTTATTCCCGCCGCGGCGGCAATGTAGCGTCGACCCGCTATGGCCGACGCTACGCGCCAAAAGGGCATAGCGAAGACCGATTGCATGACAATGGAGCATAACTGTGAATGCCAGAGACGCATTGTTGCAGCGGATTACGAAGAGAATGGTTCACACGCGCGAGCTTTTGGAGGAGTTTGACGACCGCTCCGCCGAGTTGAAGAGGGTGAACACGGCGTGGAACGTGCGCGACCTGGTCGCCCACCTCGCGTACTGGACCGACGAGGGGGCGAAGCAGATCCCGGTCCTGGCGGCAGGCGGTAAGAAGAGAGATTACGACATTGAGCGGATCAACGACGAGGTATTCAACAAGAACAAGCGTATGCCGTTTCTCATGCTGCTGCCGAGGCTGCGCGCGGCGGAGGACGGTTTCCTCGCCGCAGTTCGGGCCGTGGAACCGAAGCTCCTCGCCGATGATACGCCTGTGCGCCAATGGGTCGAGGGCATCGGTGTGGAACACTATGACGCACACCGGCAAAGCCTCGAAGAGGCTGTGGGGCTGGTGAGCTGAGCTGGTTCCGCCAATGATTGAAAATCGCCGGGATCTGTCCCCCACACCTGGAAGGGGCGGGGCGCCCGGCGCGAGCAACGTTTGGAGAACGTCGCATCGGCACAGGCTCTTACTCGTACGGCTCTGTCGCGGCGTCGGCCGGCGGGCTCATCGGCGGGGGGGCCGGCTCGGGCTCCAGGGCGTCTTCCGCCGAGGCGGATGAATCCGGCCTGGGTTCGGCCGTCGTGATCGGTTCCTTCGGGCTGAGGTGGCTTCGGGTTTCGTCGGTCAGTTGCTCGATGCGCGTTGCCGCCCACCGGGCGTTCGACTCGTTCCCGTCCTCGTCGGTTTCAAGAACCTGGTGATAGAGATCGAGCGCCCGAACGCGGTCGTGCCGGCGGAAGTCGTACACGACGGCGCACTGAAATCGTGTCGGGTGTGGCGTTTGCGGATCAAGCGCGAAGGCCCACTTGTAGTAGCGCACGGCGAGTTCGTTGTCGGGATCATCGTCGCGGAGATACTCCTTGTATATCTCGCCGCAGTAGTATGCGCAATCGTCCACCTTGTCTGAAGTGGGGTATTCTTGCAGAATGCTCTTGAAAAGTTTGAGTGCGCGGGCGGCCTTCTTCTTGTTGGCATCGAGGTGCCCGCCGAACGGCAGGGTCTGAACCTCCTTGAAGAGTTTGACCGCCTCGGTATAGATCCCGTCAGCTTCGGGTATCTCTTCCAGGGGTACGATCTCGGGCGCTTGCTCCGGCGTGCCGGCGAGTAGATAAGGATAGACCTCGATGTCCTCGGTGAGTTCCCGTTGGCGGCGAGCCCAATTCGCGTGCACCGTATCGCCGGCCAACATGTAGGCGCGCTCGAGTTCCATCAACTGGTGGAGGTGCCGTTCCCGTGTCGCCATCATCTCCTCGACAAGATCAGGGAAGTTCGCGACTTCTACCGGCTCCTCAGCGACGGCTGGAGCGCCCTCCGGCGGCGGCTCGATATCGACGCTGAGACGGGCATCGTGCTTGCGATCGATACCCTCGCAGCCGACAAGCGCCACGACCAGGGCAAGCGAAGTAACGGACATCAGCAAGCGGCGTGTTCGATCGGCGTGCATTGGATTGATCCCTGATTCATGTAGCAACAACACCCGCGCTCTGTCACGGATCAGCTTACGGGTAGCGCCGGCCCCCCGCGGCCGGCGACGATGACCCAGCGCCTCTCGACAAACCGCGTCAGCCGCGGGGAGCCGACGTCACAAGCCGCAAGAGAAAGCGTGACAAACTACGAGAGTCACACGGCGAGGCTCTCGCTCCCAGACGGAGGACGCCACCATTGCACCGATTCGGACCGCTTTGGTCAAGCCTCTCTGCCGACGAGTGAGAAGGAATCACGCCTCGGCGGCAGACCCGCCCGCGAGACCCGCCGATGGTGGCCTGTTGAGATTTCACAGGGCGGACCGCTACCACTGGGCCTCTTCAAACGCTCCGCGTTTGGCGACTGGTTTCTGCGGAAGGACCTTCAGCACCGCCCCTGCCAGGCTGAGGTCCGACCTCGTCGTGATCTTGATGTTCCTGGCGTCGCCTTCGACGGCTGTGACGGGATGTCCCGCTGCCGCAACGAGTTGGGCGTCGTCGGTGATCGGCAAGTCTCGCTCCGGCCCACCGTCCTTCAGGGCGTCGTAGGCGGCCGTGAAGATGTCCTTGCGAAACGCCTGTGGCGTCTGGGCCATGTGCAGCCCCTCGCGAGAGACCGTATCGCCGACGAGGTTGTCCTTGCCCACGCGCTTGAGGGTGGCGGTCACCGGGACCACCGGCAGGGCGGCGCCGGTCTTCGTGGCGGCCTCGAACACCCTGTCGATCCACTCCGCCGCGACGCAGACCCGTGCGGCATCGTGGACCGCGACGTACTCGGCCTCGTCGCCGACCTCGGCCAGGCCGTTAGCGACGGACTCGTGTCGCTCGGCCCCGCCCTCGACGAGCTTCACGCCCATGAATCCGAGATTTGCGCCGAACTTGGACTTCATCTGGTTCATGTCGCTTGGTGCGACGACGAGGAGCGTCTGGCAGACGTCCTCCCTGTTAACGAAAAGTTGTAGTGCCCGCAGGAAGAGCGGTTGTCCGTCGAGCTTGGCGAAGATCTTGTTTTCGTTTCCGCCGAACCGCTCGCCGCGGCCGGCTGCGACGACAATGACGCTGAACTTGGCCATGGGACGATCTCCCGCTCGTGGTTCCAGGTGCGCATCTTAGCTCCGTTCTCGTCGTGGGAGCAAGCGGTATTACTGCGCTCATGGTCTCGTGGCGATGAGGTCTCACAAGTCGCCGCGAACCGCGCTGCGTCGCGAGCCGGGCGGCCGGGCGAGAACACATTGGACTTCAGATCCGGATTCTGATTCTGGAGCTGGACCAGAATGAGGACGGCTCCGTCGTAGTCCCAAAGGCGCTGCGGCAGTCTATGAACGGGATGAAGAAGATCGAGGTGAAATCGTAGACGGGCGAGCTGCGGCGCTGGTGCCCCATGGCTTCAGCCGCGGGGGACTGACCGGGATTCGGAATGTCCGTCCACCACCCTTGAAAGGGATGGGCACCCAGCGCACTGGCGGACAAGCCGCCAGTGGCACACACACTGTTCAAGTTCCTGTCCTTTGTGATTAAGGCAACGACTTCATGAACGCCACGCCGGCGCCGCCGTTTGTGCTGGCGTAAGGCAGGAGTTTCCAGCCGAAGAACTCGGGCTCGCGGCCGGAAGCGACGGAGTGGCCGATGACCGTGCCGACGACCGCGCCCATGATGACGTCCGCGAAGTAGTGTTCCTGGTCCTCGACCCGTTCGATGGCGACGAGCGTGGCGAGCCCGTAGAGCGGGACGCCGACGAGGTGGCCGTAAGCCTCGTGCAGAACGCTGGCCATGCAGAAGCTGCTCGACGTGTGCCCCGAGAAGAACGTACCCATTTCGCCGTTCGGCGAGCGATCCCACGTTGCCGCCTGGCTGACGAGCGTCGTCAGGCCATTGATGATAAGCGCGCTGAAGAGCGTCTTGCCCACTTCGTAGGTCTTCTCGTCCTGGGTCTGCTGGCCGAGGAGGTACCAGGCCCCGGCCATCGCGAAGTGCGTGCCGGGATTGCCCGCCGCCGCAAAGGCTTCGCGCCATTCCTTCTTGAAGTGGTGATGTTGCCCGTCGAAGTGATCTTCGACGCTGTCGTCCGGGCCGCATTCCTGGATTGCCAACGAGCCGCCGTACGCCGTGCCGAGGATGACGAGGTTGACGGGATTCGTGTACACGCGCTTCGTGTCTCGCCACAAATCCGTGGGCATATCCTGAACGTCCCGCTTGACGGTATCCCAGAACGAACCCAACGGTGGCTTGCGGACGTAGTCGCCCCCGCGACCCGCGTGCTCCTCCGTGAACTCGATGTCGGCGCGACCTTCGTACGCGTCATCGCCAAAATCGCCGAGCGTCAGGCCGTCTAGCGCGTCGCGCTGCCAGGCGTCGCTGCGTGCAGCGGCGAGTTGGACGGATCGCGGCGGCGGCAGATTGGGACGAATGGTCTGTTCGCGCTCTGCAATCGGCGCGCCGGCGTATCTAAGCGTCGCGCCGAGTCGGGAGTGCTCAATGTCGGCAAGCCGCTGATCGAGCTGCCGCGGCGGTCCCTGGGCGCTGAGCTGAAACGATTGGCAACCTGCCAAAGGAAGAAGAGCGGCGAATATGGCAGCGGTCTTGGTCATGGCGGATTGTCCTCGCATTGACAGTCGTTGGCCGCCTGCGGCACGGTTGGTCCGGCAAACGGCGTTTATCGTATGCAGTACATCGGACCTTGTCACGCCCGCATTGAAGTCTGTGTGCGGTTTGCCGCCGCAAGACGCCTGATTAACAGGCTGGAACGGACCTTTTGCGAATGGCCAGCCCCGGGACCTTGTCCCCCGCACGGCGCCGCGATCAGAGCCGCGCGCGCCAGCAAGCGGTCATCGCTCGTCAAGAGGGCCCCTGATATGGGCGAAAACGGCTCCCTCACGGTCACAGCCCCGGTGACAGGTGTTCTCATGTGGCGTGGACGACCTGCCCGTCGAAGGCGAGCGCCATGCCGCCGGGCAACGCGCGATTCGTCTCCTCGTGGCCCAGTTGGTGAGCGATGTGTGTAAAGAGGGTTCGTTTCGCTCCGATTCTGTGGGCCTCTTCGACCGCCTGTTCAATGTTGAAGTGCGTCGGGTGAGGACGCTTGCGGACCGCCTCGAGGATCAGCAGATCGAGCCCTTCGAGCAGCGGCCGGGAGCTGTCCGGGATCCTGCTCACGTCCGTGCAGTAGGCGGTGGCGCCAACACGATAGCCCAGGATCGGCATATCTCCGTGCAGCAGGGGAATCGGCGTGATCGGGCGGCCGGCGATCTCGAACGGGCCGTGCACCTCGCGCAAGCTGATGCGCGGCCTTGCCCAGGGGTGACCGGGGAGTTCCTCAAAAGCATAGGCAAACGCACTTCGCACTCGGGCCAGCGTTTCCGGCAGGCCGTGGCAAGGGATGGGCCCTTCTTGCACCCAATTGAACCGTCGCAGGTCGTCGAAGCCCGCGATGTGGTCGATGTGGTGATGCGTGTAAAGAACGGCATCCACGCGGCGCACGTTGTTCGCGACGCACTGCAGCCGGAGTTCAGGGCTCGTGTCGACCAGCAGTGTCGTGCCGTCGTATTGGATCGTGATGCTGGTGCGCGTTCGCTTGTCATGCGGGTCCCTGGACGTGCAGACGGGACAATCGCAGGCAATCATGGGAACGCCATGCGATGTGCCGGAGCCGAGAATAGTGATCTTCAAGCCTTCTTGCGCCATTGCAGCCTGATTATACGCGCTGGCGGCCTACGTGTGACCGCTCGCCATGCTGCCGGGCTTTGCGGCCTGCCGATAGAACAAATGGCCCGCCGGGGAAGACCGGCCCGGGTTTCGGGAGTCTGCCGTGCTCACCCTGTCGCGAAAAACAACATGGCTGATGGCGGTCGCGGGGTTCTTTCTCTTCGCGCACGGTTCGGCGCATGCACAGCGTTTTTTGAAACCCACCTCGAAGCGACCGCCCAGCGTCCGGCCAGCGGCCGCTCCTGCCGACAGCGCCGATGGCACTCGAAAAGCCAGCCCGGCCGGACAGCTCAGTAGGGGCAGCGCGTCACAGCACGCACAGGACGCGAGGCTAGAGGCGCCCGCGGTTGATTCCCCGGGGGGATCGCATTTGCCGAATCCCGTGGCATGGCAGGCGGCGTTGGATCGAAGCGGGTTCTCGCCCGGCCTCGTCGACGGCCTGGTGGGGTCAAAGACGCGTTTGGCGCTACGGACGTTTCAGGCAAGCACCGGCCTCAAAGTCACCGGCGAGCCGGACGAGGCAACCCGACAGGCACTGGGGCTCGATACGCAATCTGCGCTTCGCCGGATTGTGTTGAGTGACACTGATTTGACACTGGTCGGGCCGTGGCCAAAGAGTTGGCGGGAAAAAGCCGAGGCGAAGTTCCTCGGGTACGAATCGCTCGCGGCGCTGGCGGCCGAACAGGGGCACTGTAGCCTGCGTCTCTTGGCAAGGTTGAATCCCGGAAAGAACCTGGACGCCTTGAAACCCGGTGACTCGCTCATCGTGCCGAACGCGACGCGGCCGGAAACGGCCATTCGGGCCGCGAGCATCCAGGTGGACTTTGCACGGAAGGTCGTGTGGGTGCTGGATCGCGAGGGCCATGTGGTCTCGCTCTTCCATTGTTCGATCGCGGCTGATCCGGGCAACCTGCCGGGCGGAACGTGCAGCGTGGCGACGATCGCGATGGACCCCGCGTATGTGTTCGATCCGGTGAAGTGGCCGGAAGTCAAGGGCGTGGACCAGCGGCTTGTGATCCCGCCAGGCCCGCGGAACCCGGTCGGGCTGTGTTGGATCGGCCTGAGCCTCCACGGCTACGGCATCCACGGCACACCCGCGCCGGAGCTGATTGGCAAGACCGGCTCGCACGGGTGCATCCGCCTGACCAACTGGGACGCGCTGCAGCTGGCGGCAATGGTCCGCGTTGGAACGCCTGTGCGATTTGTGGACGGCTCAAGCAGCGCCAGTCGGTGACGCGAGTGGTCCATCCCGCAGGAAGCCGCGGGTAGCGTCGGCCCCCTGTGGCCGACGTAAGAGCACGGGGAAGTCTCCCCCTGCCTGCGTCGGCCACAGGGGGCCGAC
>JBDRKQ010000247.1:0-16857 GCA_043813895.1 Planctomycetota bacterium | reverse complement strand
CAAACGCCTCATCCGGATGCGGCTGGGGGATATCCCGGACTTCGATCACAAGGCGCTCAACGAACTCACGCAGCACAAGGCCAATATCCCGACCATGGGCGGCCTGCTCATCCTGTTCGGCATCTCCGCCGCCGTTTTCCTCCTGGCCGATCTTCGCGTGTTCTACGTTCACCTCGCTTTCTTCTGTATGGCCTGGCTGGCGTTCCTCGGATGGTACGACGATCGCCTGAAGCTCCGCGCCAAAGGGAAGGAGAACACCCGAGACGGCCTGAAGTTCTATCAGAAGCTGCTCTTCCAGATCGGACTGGGCGTCTTGCTCGGAGCGTTCATCTACTACCGGGGCCAAGCCACATTCGAAGGAAGCGGCGAACAGGATTACTACCGAATCCTATCGGTTCCATTCATCAAGGGAGATTTGAGCGACCCCATCCTTCTCCCGATCGCGGGCTTCATGATCAGCACGATTCTCGTCGTCGCCGGCACGTCCAACGCCGTGAACCTCACGGACGGCATGGACGGACTCGCCAGCGGCTGTGTCGCCCTGTGCTGCTTCGTGTTCATGCTCTTGTCATGGGCGATCGGCAACGAGCAAATCGCAGCCTACCTCCTCTACCCCCACATCCCGGAAGCCGGCGAACTCGCCGTCCTCTGCGGCGCCATGATGGGGGCATGCCTCGGCTTCCTCTGGTACAACTGCCACCCGGCCCAGGTATTCATGGGAGACGTCGGGTCGTTACCTCTGGGGGGATTGCTCGGCTTCGTCGCGATCGTCATCAGGCAGGAACTCATGCTCCTGATCGTTGGCGGCATCTTCGTCGTCGAAGCGCTCTCGGTCATGCTGCAGGTCGGCTATTTCAAGGCGACCGGCGGCAAGCGGATATTCCTCGTCGCCCCCATCCACCACCACTTTCATCTGAAGGGGTGGCCGGAATCGCAGGTGGTAACGCGGTTCTGGCTCCTGGCCGCGCTCTTCGCCGCCCTGGCCCTGGCCACGACGAAACTTCGCTGACGGGACCTGATGCACCGGCTCGACACGAGCCGGCTCTGTTCCTCGACACGAGCCGGCTCTGTTCCTCGACACGAGCCGGCTCTGTTGCCGATGAGGATGTGAGGCAATTGGGGATTGACGATCGGATTGATCAGAGCCGCACCGGGCCGACACGGCCCGGCTCTGTGGCTCGACACGAGCCGGCTGTGCTGCAATGCTCGATATCAAGACCAAGTCCTCCGGGTGCAGCACGGCGATCACGATCGTCGCCGCCGCCCTGCTTGCGCTCGGCGTCGTGATGGTCTTCTCGGCAACTGCCAGCCTCACCTCACCACCGGTCACCGATAATCCGCTTAGGAATCCGTCGCTGCGGCAGGCTCTCTTCACGGGCATCGCCCTGGTTGCCCTGCTTCTGGTCCGATTGTGCCCCTACCAATCCTGGAGAATCCGGAAAGGCACGTTCTTCCAGCCGGCCATCTATCTCCTGATCCTCGCAATCGCCGCACTGGTCGCCGTCCTGCTCGTCGGTGAAGACCGGAATGGGGCGAAGCGGTGGCTCTCCGTGGGTCCGGCTTCTCTCGGTCTGGGCTTCCAGCCCTCGGAAGTCGCGAAACTCGCCCTTGTCATCTTCCTCGCCGCCTACTGCGGCCGCATCGGCCAACGAATCAGGCTATTCTGGTCGGGCTTCCTCCCTGCCGTGCTCACACTCGGCCTCGTCGCCGGACTCATTGGCATCGAGGACTTCGGCACGGCCGCGCTGCTCGTCACGGTCGGTGCATGCCTCCTGCTCTGTGCCGGCGTCAAGATCTGGCACTTTTGCCTGGCGGGTCTTCCTGCGATCGCAGGACTCGTGTACCTCGTTCTCGCCCGTCCGTACCGCATCGAAAGGCTCACCGCCTTCCTCGACCCATATGCGGATCCCCTCGGCAAGAGCTACCACCAAATTCAATCCCTCATCACCATCGCCTCCGGCGGCTGGTGGGGCCACGGCCTCGGCTGTGGCATCCAGAAATACGGGTATCTCCCCGAGGGGCGAAACGACTTCATCTTCGCGGTCATCTGCGAGGAACTCGGCCTCATCGGCGGCATCGCGGTCATCGGGCTCTTCGCGATCTTCCTCTGGCAGGGGAAGCGAGCCGCCGCAAACGCCTCTTCAGAGTTCGGGCGATTGCTCGCACTGGGCGCTACCCTGATGATTGGGTTCCAGGCGGCGATGAACATTGCCGTTGTCACGGTGGCTGCTCCGACCAAGGGCATCGGGCTGCCCTTTGTCTCCGCCGGCGGGTCCGGTGTCCTGCTCCTCAGCGTCCTGGTCGGCCTGCTCGCGAATGTTGCCAGACACGACGCCGGCGGTTCCACTGCCGCCCGATGCATCCCCCTCCGCGCGCCGCCGGCCGCATCAGGTGTAGGATGTCCCGGTGCGATTCCCGACGGAGCTGCGCCGACATAGGCATGACCCCGAACTTCCCGGATGCTGATATCGCGGGGGCGCCACTGTATGTCTTCTGAAAAACCCTGGTTCGTATTGGCCGGCGGCGGAACCGGCGGGCATCTCTACCCCGGCCTGGCCGTGGCCGAAAGCGTCCAAACACTTCAGCCCGATTTCGAGGTCTCGGTCTTCGGCACCTCGCGACCCATCGACGCCAAACTCACCAAGCCACGCGGTTACGAGCTGGTCCGCCAGCAGGTCCAGCCCTTCCCCAACAGGCCCTGGCGCTGGCCGGGGTTCCTCGCGGCCTACTTCCGGTCCGTCAAGTACGCCCGGCAACGCTTCGCGCATCGCCGGCCCGCCGTCGTGCTCGGCCTGGGAGGATATGCCGCGGCGCCGCCCATCGTGGCGGCACTCAAGCTCGGCATTCCAACCGCGATCTTCAATCCCGATGCCGTTCCCGGCAGGGCGAATCGCCGCCTCGGTCCGCGCGTCGATCGGGTGTTCGTTCAATGGGACGACACCGCCAGGATGTTCAAGAACGCCCGGGGAGAGATCATGTGTACCGGTTGCCCCGTGCGCCCCGCGTTCGCCCGCGCAACGCGCAAGAAGGCCTGCCAAGCACTCAAGCTGGCGCCGGATCTCAACACCATTCTCATTACGGGCGCTTCTCAGGGGGCCCACTCCATCAACGCCGCCGTGATGGAGTTGTTCGACCTCTGGAGCGTGGCCAAGGATTGGCAGATCATTCATCTGACCGGCGAGGCAGACCTGAAGACCTGTCGCCGCAAGTACAAGGAGAACGACGTCAAGGCGCGGGTGTATGCGTTCACCGAACACATGGCATACTGCATGGCCGCGGCGGACATCGTCGTGTCCAGGGCCGGGGCCTCGTCGCTCGCCGAGATCACCGCCATGGGGCTTCCGTCGGTCCTGATGCCTTATCCGTTCGACAAGAAGCAGCACCAACTCGCCAACGCAAAGGTACTCGTCGGAAACGGCGCGGCCGCACTCGTCGAAGACGTGAACGATCCAAAGGTCAACGCCCGGCGTCTCAAGGAGGAACTCAAGGCCATCATGCGATCCGACGAATCGCGCCGACGCATGGCCCGAAGCGCCGGTGCGCTGGGAAGAATCGACGCGGCCGACGTCATTGCCGAAGAACTCTTCGAGATCGCCCGACGGGACAACTGATATCACGCGCACAGGATTACTGTGCTATCGCATAAGGTGTTCTGCAAACCGATTGGATCGTCTCCGGGTCGCAGGCTGAATGCTCCCAGGCGGTTCCGGCGGCGTTGAACTGAGGGCTCGCGCCACGCTACGGTTTGATCCCCACGGAGTCCGCCAGGCCGGTGTAGCGTTTGGAGCCGAGGCCGAGGCGGGGCGCGCCCTCGGGCCAGATGCTGAAGTTGATGCCGATGTCATCGAGTGAGCGGTCCACGTCGAAGGCGACCGCCGTGTACCACCGGGGCCAGCGACGGACGTATACGATCTCGGTCGAGTAGCTCCGGCCTTCCTCGATGTCGTAGTACTCCCGGATCCCGACGGTGTGTTTCTCGCTGAGCTTGTAGTTCGCGCCGGCGCCGATGAGACTGTTGTTCGTGTCGTGGATGTACCGCCAGCCGACGAAGTACGCCAGACGCGGCTCACGCTCGACAGCCAGCGAAATGTTGCTGTTGCCCATGTTCCCGCGGTCCATGTCGTACACGCCGTCATAGACGACGACGGTCGAGTCGCTGATGCGGTATTGGAAGTTCATCGCCAGAAAGTTCGACGAGATGCTGTCTTCGGGGCGATGGGAAATGTAGTCGCCGTGCGTGTCGTCTCCCTCTCGAGGATCGCTGAAAAAACCGGCCTCGACATCGAAAGTGATCCAGTCCACCGTCCGCCACTTGCCAGGCCCGCCGCGCTTGGTCTGAAAGCGCTGCCGAAGCCCAAGCGTGGCGCCCGCGAAGTCGTCGATGTCCTCGACGCCCGGGTCGAACGGCGTGAGTTCGAGCGGTTCGCGGTTTGTGTGGGCGCTCCAGCCGGCGAAGTCCGCCTTGATGACGTGCCGCATGCGGTGCAGGTCGAGCAACTCCGACTCGATCGAGTCGTCAACCTTGCTGAACATCATGTTGCCCTGAATCCCGTAGGAGGCGAAGTAGCGGGCGATTCCGCCCCCGTCCGTCGAGTCGGGCGAGTCGTCCCAACCGGTGGCACGCCCCGTCATGAAAGGCGTGAGCTTGAGCGGGCCGAGGTCGGGCAGGGGAAACTGCAATTCCTCTCGTGTGTCGCCGCGGACGACCGCGCCGGTCTCGCCGGTGTTGTCCCAGCGATTCTGCCCGTTTATCCAGCGGCGGTTGTCGGGCCGATAGCGAACGGCGCCGGCGCGTGACTCGTGGTAGAAGGTGGCGAAGTCCGCGAGCGGCTCGCCAATCAGGCTGAACATGGCGTCGGGCAGGTGCTCGGTCTGCGTGAGGAACTCGTTGATGCGCCAGTTGGCGAGCGTGGAGAACTGCCAGTTGTCCTGGCGTTTCAGGAGATACAGGGCGGTCTCCTGGTCTTTGGCATTCTCCCATTCGTTCCGCTCGAAGGACTCGAGGAAGTTGTCGTCGCTGATGTAGGCCGCCTCGATCGAAAGCTCCCAGTCCCTCGGCAAGTATTGCCGGTGTCGCCACAACGCGCGGCCGCGGTGCTCATGATCCGGTGGGCCCCCGCGGTCTGGGCCCAGGTCGTCCTCGCCGCTGTCCTTGATGTAGTACGTTCGCAGTAGGCCGAAGTAGTCGTCCCTTTCGTAATCCATGTTGATTCCGACGCCCGGGCCGCGGTCGGTGAAGTAGTCGAGCTTGAGAGTGGCGTCGTACCCCTCGGGCTGCTGGAGGCCGAAGAGGTTGAACATGTACCAGTCGGTTTCGAACGTCGCGCCGAAGTCGCTGTTGTAGCCGAACTTCGCCCCTCGGAAGGCCATTCGGTCTCGCGCGAAGTCGCCACGCGAGAACGGCCAATAGGCTAGAGGCGCTCCTTCGACGTTGAGTGTGGTGTTGTACGCTTTGTAGGTCCCGGCCTGGACGCCGATGATCTTGCCGCTCTCGTCACGGGGCGTGCGGTCTTCCAGGAACACCTTGCTCGCGCCGATGGCGACGTGCGGCGTATGAAACTCGCTCGTGGTGATTTGCGCGTTGCGCGCCTCGTACTCGGTGCTCGAGAGCTGCCGCACTTGCTCCGACCGGACGTAGATGGGCAAACCGCGAGACGGCTCCATCGCGCGCATGACGGCGTCGAGGATCAGGGCGCGATCCGCATCGAAGTCGTAGTAGAGCCTGGAAGCACGGATCATGCGTTGGCCGCGCGTCAGGACGACGTCTCCTTCAAGGTAGACGGCGGAAACCCATTCGCTGACGGCCTGCCGGGGCGTGTTCGATTGGGGCTCCAGGGGCGGGAGTTCCCCTTCCATCGCGGCGGCGTCGGGCAACTTGTCGAGGTCGTCGGTCGTTTCGCCCCGTCGCTTCTTGGGTTTCGGCTCGCGTCCGACCGCGCCGGGAAGCGTGTCGCCCAGCTTCTCGGACTTCAGGTATAGGACGGCCGCGTCGGCGCGAAGCTCCAGGTACTCTCCGCTCTCGGTGGGCGAGCCCTGCGAGACGATGACATCGTCGATGGCGATGAAGACGGATTGTTCGCCGTGCTGTTCGTGGTAGAGCTGTCCGGACTGCCGGTCTACCGAGAACTGAATGAGCTTGGCCGGCTTGGGCTGGGAGAGGAGGAGTCGTTCGAGTGTCGGTGAGACCTGGAGCGGCATGTCGGCTTCATCCGGCGGGGAAGCCGGCGCGAGGTCGAGGAGACCCCGGGCGCGCATTCCCTCCCGGTAGAGATCGCTGTCGGCGTCGCAGACAGCCGCCTGGCTGTCCACGTTCAGGATGACCGTGCCGAAGGTCCGCAGCGTGACGAGCAGCGCGGGGCCCCGTTCGACGGTTCCCGCCGGCTGGATGATCTCGGCGCCCTGCCAGAGGAAGACTTCCAGGTCGAGGTACCGCCGTGGCACAGCCTGCGGGTTTGTCCATTCCCGCTGCCGGAACCAGATCACTGCGTCGGAGCTGGCGAGGGAGTATTGGCCCATCCGTGCCGAAAAGTCGCCTTGTACCTCGACGACGTTCCAGGACGCATCTCCGTCCCGGCTTTCGGCTTTCGACGCGGTCCAGAGGCAAGCGAGCTTGCCGTACAACTCGATGTCCAAGTCGCTGATGCCGGGCGGGAGCAGGGGCAGAAGCTCATCGAAGTCGGCGGGGGGATTGTCTCGTTGCCCCGCGCGGGCCGACGAGATCGTCGGAAGCCGGATTGTCGTTTCGACATTTCGGCTTTCGTCATTCGGCTCTCCCTCAGCCTGGACGGGTTGAGCGCCCACGCGGGTGGGGTGCAAGCCGGCGAAGAACACTGCCCCCAGTATGGCGATGACAATCCGTTGCATGTGCCTCATCGGGCCTGAGGGGTCTACTCGCTTCGGTCGCGCGTTGGCGGCAAACGAAGCGCGGGCCTTCCGCCGCGCGTCACGGCGCGGAATCACGGCTTTCCCTGGCGACGCGGATTATAGGGCTGGCATGAGGGGTGTCAATTCACTGTTCTCGGCCGCTTGCGGCGGCGATTCTTGCGCGGCCCGGCGCAGCTTCTGCGCGGCCTTGCGGTTCTCAGGTGTGGTACTGAAGGATCGCTCGGTGGCGCGGATTGCCGAGACGCCGATGAGTCGTGTCGCACGGCCCCGCGGCGGTCGGCACGCGTCCGGTATCGGGGTCGCATAAAGCCCAAGGTTCTGCTTCTGATTTGCGGTGATTTGCGGGCGTTTTTGACTTCAATCGACTCCGACGGCCTCCGATAAGGTGGAGGAGCGGTTTGTGCTCGCGATCCGTACATCGCGGCATGGTCTTCCGGCGGGTTGCCGGGTGAGCCGGCGGCAATAGCGGTCGCGAGCAAAGGATACGTAAGAGAAGAGAAGTTGAGCCTTACACGGTCAGACATGCTCGGCGGATTCACTTTGCGACGGCGCTGTGCCTGCCGACTCGTGCCGCTTGCGGTCGCGATGACGGCCGGTTGCGCGAAGTTGCCGCCCTCGGCGATTCAGCAGAAGCTCGATGCGGAAGTGGCCTACCGCAACAACAATTACCACGCGGCGACCGATACGCTGGACGCGTTTCTTGGCCGGTATCCCGACCACCCGGACTCGGCGGAGGCCTACTACCTTCGCGCGTTGTGCCGCGCACAGCAATCCAACAAGTATGGCGCTTCCACGGACGCCCAGCACTGCATCAGGCTTTCAGGGCACTCGGGCTTGACGGCCAAAGCACATGCCATGACTGCGACGCTGCTATACGAGACAGGCAAGGAGGCGGCCGCACTTCCCCATTACGCCGAAGCACTCAAAGGTCTGGCGGATGAACCGCCGACGGACATCGTCCGCTATCGCTACGCGCTTTGCCTGCAACACCAGGGTCGATGGCGGGAGGCTCGGTTGGAGTTTGCGGCGGTGTTTCAGCGGTATCCACAGAGTGACTGCGCACCGCACGCTAGGCGAATGTACGAATGGCCGCACGACGCATTTTCGATCCAGTGCGGCGCGTTTCGGGACAAGGGCAAGGCGGAACAACTGACGCAAGAACTCAAACGCGCGGGGCTGAGCGCCAGGACCGAGTCTCGGACCCGAAGCAACGAGCTTCTCCAGTTTGTATATGTGGGTCGGTATGCACATTACGACCAGGCACAAGACGCGCTCCGCACGGTGCGTCGTCATGTTTTAGATGCGATTATTAGGCCGTAAGGCCTGTGGGCTCGCCGCCACGGAGAGTCAAGGATGAGCAAGAATGGATGGCAGGTGATTGGGTTCGCGGTCGTCGTGGTCGCTTTGGGGGTAGCCGGCTGTTCGAGGACGAGCCACCGGATTCCGAACGCGGCGCCGGCCGACCCTCCGGAGTTGTATCAGCCGTTCAACGTACCGGCGGGACTGCCGGAGCAACTCGTTGACAGGCCGCCCTACCGGTTGAACGTAGGTGACGTGCTCGAGGTCATCTATCAGGTCAAGAACGTCGTCAGCGACAAGCCCTATGCGCTGAAGATAGAGGACATCGTCAAAGTGGCGTTCCCCTATCAGGAGAAGTTCGACCAGGAGGTGACCGTGCAGGCGGACGGTTCGATCCGGTGCCTGTTGACGGGGGGGATTCGGGCGGAGGGCCTCAGTGCGGCCGAACTGGAGGGGCAACTCAAGCGAGCCTACTCGCGCTACATCCGGGACCCCGAATTGACGGTGGTCACGGAGGCGGCAAACGTCAAGATCGAGGAGTTAAAGAAGGCGATCACGACGGCCCCGCGTGGCCAGTCTCGCCTCGTGCCGATCAAGCCCGACGGCACGATCGACCTGCCCTACATCGGCGAGTCTCGGGTGGCGGGCCTGACCGTGAATGAGGCGAAGCTGGCACTGGATCAGAGGTATAGAGAAAACGACCTTGAAGAGGTCGAGGTTACTGTCCAGACGCTGCACTTTGCCACGAAGAAAATCTACGTGATGGGCGAGGTGGAGTTCGAGGGCCTGATCGAGTCGAACGCCCCGATCACACTACTTCAGGCGATTACGCGCTCGGGTGGCACCAACGTCCGAGCCGATACATCTAAGATTCTGCTTGTGCACCGGAACCTCTTGCCGCTGCCCGAGGCCATCGTGTTTGACATGGAAGACCTGCTGAAGTCTCAAAAACCGAGCCGCTTCGGGCGCGTGCCCAACGGAAGCCGCTTCCGGTACGACATGTACCTGGCGGACGGCGACCTGGTTTACGTGCCTCCGACCGGGTTGGCCGAGGCGACCGATTGGATCGACATGGTCTTCACGAAGGGCGTTCGCGCGGTGTTCCCATACAGCGGTGTTCTGGGGATGAACTTCGGCTACCAGATTTACAATCCGGAGTCGGCGGTGAAGAGCCGCGTCGTCGGTCCGCCGCAGATCAACACGCAGGTCGGCCCGTAGCCTGAGGAAGAGCCGAGAACCGAAAGAGGCAGAGCGGGCATCCGAAAGGCCGAAACGCCAAGACGCTGAATGATTGTGAGAAGAAGATGAACGATTCACACTCCTACGGCACGCGGTCGCTTCGTGAGTTGGTCCGCATCATGTTTCAGCACTGGTTCATGATGCTGTTTATCGTCGTCGTCGGCACGGGCGGCACGTACTACGTGTGCCTGAACGTGGCGCCGACGTTCCGCAGCAAGGTCAGCTTGATGTTCAAGCGGCCCCTGAATAGGAGCCCGATCAGCACGGACCAGGGCGAGCGAGCGCTGGAGGTCTTTGTCAAGGCTCAGCAGCAGATCGTCCAATCGGACTTTGTGATGGCGAGGACGAAAGTCATTGCGGAGGATCCGGCACTGCGGGGCACGTGGGGGAAACTGCGGGAGAAGTGGGAGAAGGCCCGGGCACAGAGTGGCGGTGATGTGACGGCGGTGCAGTCGGAGATTGGCGCATTCCTCCAGGACCAGCCTGAGAAGGCCGGTACGGTCGCCCACGGAGTGGCAGCGCTGCTGGAGAAGAATCAGCGCGAATTCAAGAAATTCGTCGATTCCGTGAAGCTGGAGACGCCCGGCGGCGAGCAAGTGGCGATGACTGAGACGTTTACGCTGATTGTGGACCGGCCTGGCATTGAGGGCGCTCCCGATTCATACAAGAACGCAATGTATGCCGCGGACACCCTCGCGGACATGTATGTTGTACGGTACATGGAGTTGCAGCAAGAGTTGAACGATCCGGCGCTTCAGGTGACCGAAGACGTGCTTCTCGACTACAGCAGGGACGTCGATGACACGCTGGATAAGTACGAGCGGTTCGTGCGGGCGCACAGCGCCGACATAGGCGTGTTGGAGCAGTTGCTCAAGAGCGGGACGGAGCACGGCACACAGGTTGTGCTCACCGAAATCCGCAAGAACGACGCGCAGCTGGCATTGGATCTTGCCCGCGACATGGCCATTCGTGATGCGATCAAGCAGACGCTGCCGCCGGCCGTTTTGGAGCCCGGCGGTCTGGAGAAAATGTCGCCGGAGGAGGTAGCGGCTGCAGTTGAGAGCGTGCCTGTCGAGTTTCTCAAGGACAACGCCGGCTACGGCGAGTTGCTCAAGGCGCTTGCGACGCTGGAGGGCAAGTACGCGAAGACCGCCGCTCAGTACACCGAAGCGAGTCGCGATATCCAGTATTTGGAGGAGCAGTTGAGCAGAAGCAAGCGATACCTGCTCCGCGCAGTTGTTGCGCATTTCCGAGGTCTAGAGGCGGGTATCCTGGCCCGGCAGCAGCAGAAGAGCGAGAACGTGAAGCTGGTCAAGGAGACGGCGGCGGAGCAGAACAGTATCCACTGCAATCTGGCCGAGTATGCCCGGTTGAAGAACGACTTCCAGGTGGCGTTGAAGCATATCGAGAGACTTCAGCAAGAGCGAATCGACGCGATGACGAACCGCCTGCGAGCCCGGGAATCGGTGACCATTGCCAAAATGGACGCGGCCTCGGTGCCGGACAAAGACCGCCCGGTCTCTCCCAAGACGCTGATTTACACGGCGGCGGCGCTGATTGTCAGCATCCTGCTGGGCGCTGCGTTGGCGTTCCTGGCGGAGCATTTCGACCACTCGTTGCGGTCGATTGGCGAGGCGGAGCGGTACCTCGGTGTGCCCGTGTTGGGTTCTGTGAAGAAACGGGGAAGGGGGCTCGTCGTTTCAACCTAGTGTCCTGTTAGCGCCCCCCGTTCCGGGTAGAGCCAGGACCCTCTCTGGGCACCTGTGACGACAATGTGGGACTTTGTTGTACCCGATCCAAAGTTCACCGGGCACTGGCCTGGAGAACTTCGGGCGCGGCCATGGAGAGACTCGGAGAGGAGATTGCGAAAAGCAAGGAAGTCCCTAAACGATAACGCGTTTTTGTCTCGGACCTTGCCGATAAGATTGTGAGGGTCTCGACCGGGAACGCAAACTGAGCCAGAGGAGTGAGAACGGGTGTCCGACAAGCCGGACAATCAGAGTTCCGATCCGAAGAACTCAGAAGAGCAAGAGTTCGATCAGGCGCCGGAGCCGGAGCAGATCTGGCCTCCGCCGGACGCGAAAGCTTCGGAGTCGCCGGAGACGGAGTCGGCAGCGTCCGAGGGGCTCGACACGTTCGGGTCCGATTCTTCGGACGAGGAGTTGGACATTGACGCCGAGGCGTTGGACGCTTCTCCGCGCGGTGGCGGGCTCTCCGCGGGCGAAGCCGATGAGCCGGCAACAGACATGCTGGCCGGCAAGGTCGGCTGGGCGCCTCCCGTCAGTTCCGGCGGCACGACGTCCGCCGTTTGCGAGGTTCGTGGGAACGCCCATGGCGAACTAGGGCAGCTTTGGGGGAGTGTTTTCTTCTCCTCAGTGCATCCCGCTCCTCGGGCGATCATCGTGACCGCGGCCAAGCGTCGCGACGGGGCGTCTCAAATTGCGATCGCCCTGGCCCTGATCGGAGCCGAATCGAGCCGGGAGTCTCACATCGCGCTGGTGGACTTCAACCTGCGCAACCCGGCGATTGCCGAATTGATGAGTATCCCCGGTGAGCCTGGCTTGACGGACGTGCTCGACGGCCGCGCGACGCTTGAAGAGGCGATGCACGCCGTGACGATGCCGAACGGCAGCGTCCTTCATGTGTTACCGTCGGGCCCTCGGGCGGACCAGCCGTTGGGGTTGATCAAGAGTCGCCAGACGCAGTCGCTGATCGCTCGATTGCGAGAGCGTTACGACCACACGATCATCGACGTGACGACCGCCAACGCGCATCCGGACCCACAGGTTATCGGCTCCCAAGTCGACGGGGCGCTGTTGGTCGTGCAGTCCGGGGACACCTCCCGTGAGACGGTGGCGGAGGCGAAGAAACGGCTGGATCTTGCCGGCGTGCGTTGCCTTGGCTTGGTTTTAAACCAACGTAGCGACCCTGTCCCCGACTTCCTGTATCGCAGAACTTGATCCCGAAGGCCCCGATTTTGGGGGCGGGGTCGGCTTCCGGTGTTGGGTGAATCGGGTGCGCTCGTCCAGCAAGGACCAAACCGGTGTCGACGCTAGCAGTTCAACGTTTTCCAGTCGCAATTGTCGCTGTTATCACCGCGATGACGCTTGGCGGCTTCGCGCTCGTTCTCTCGGCATCCGTCGAGAGTGAGGCCCTTCTCATCTATTGGATCGCACTCGGCGGGTTGGTCGCTTTTGTCTGGTACTCCGCCAGAGGCGATCTGCTGACGGCGGTTCTCTTCTGGTTCGTGACCCTCATCGCCTTGCACGAAGAGTTCTGGCGGATGCCGATGCCGCTGTTCTTCACGCTGACGATTCCACGCGTCGGAATCATCGTTCTAGTCCTGCTGTTTGGAGCGATGCTGGTATTGGGGCGCGTTCGGTTGCGGCACGCCTGGCCGATGAGCGGTGTGATTCTCGCCGTGGCGGCCTATTTTTTCCTGTCGGCGGTGATTTCGGGCTTCGAGACGCGATCGGTCGTCTCGGTTCACTACCGGCTCATCGGCGGGTACCTCTTCCCCTTTACGATCCTGGGCCTGATCGTGCATGCGTTCCGGGCGGAGGGCGATTTTCGGCGAATGGCCGTCTTCTTTGCCCTTCTCTCCGCATACTTGACCTTCACGGGCTGGTGTGAGAGGTTCGGCGTCACAAGCCTGATCGTTCCGGGTTTCATTGCCGATCCGCACGTTGGGATCCACTGGGGGCGTGTCCGCGGGCCGTTCGTCATGTCCGCCGCGATGGGGCTTGCCCTGGTTTACTGCTTCTTCAACAACCTCGTGCTGGCCAGGAACGCCGGGCGTTTTGGGTGGATGCTGCACGCCATCAACGGTTTGATGCTGCCCGTGCTGTTCTGGACGAAGACACGATCGGTCTGGCTTTCGTTTGTCCTGTGCAGCCTGATCTGGACGGTCTACTCCCGGCGCCACACGACGCGCGTCGTGTCCGTCTGTGTGCTCCTATCCGTGGCCATGCTCATCGGCGTGGTCAACATGGACAATTTCCTGAGTTCGGACCGTGCCAAGGGCGGTCTGACCGATATGGAGCCCTTGCTGTTGCGGATCGGCCTGGCGCAGATGACCTGGGAGATTCTGAACGAGCACCCGCTGGTCGGCGTGGGCTTCGGCCATTTCCGCGACTACGCACCGGCGTATGCGCGGGATCCCTCGAGTCCGTTCTATGCTTTCGGCTCCAGCGCGTTGGAACACAACAACCTCTTGAGCATCGTCGCCGAGACCGGCCTGCTCGGGCTTGCCCTGTATCTGGCGATGATCGTGTTTCTGCTGCGGTACAGCATACGCCTGTACCGGAAGCTCTCCACCTCGGGTACCGGGTTTATCAACCGCGATCTGCTGGTGCTCTACTGGATCCTCACGATGGCGTACTTCATCGACGGCACGTTCCGTGAGACCAGCGACAATCCGTTCGCGAACAGCCTGTTCTTCGGGCTGAGTGCTGTTCCGATCGCGCTGGATATTCTGCTAAGTCCGTCTCCCATTCGCGCGCGGGCTGGGTTTCCGCGTCCGGGCAGCGGCGGGCTGCGGTTGAGCCCGCCGGGCAGTTCGATCGTGCCCGGCCGGTCCACGGCGCCACCGCGTCTTGCCGATTCAGCGGCACGACGTTCAAGCGGCACAGCGGCCCCGCGCGGGCGGCGTTCCGGAGAATCCCCGCCGCCTGGGGACCGAAGGTGACCGCTGCGGTAAAGAACTCAGCACGGCCGACACCACCGGCGTCTCCCCCTTCTCCCGTCGACGATCTTGATGTTCCGACCGGTCTGTTTCGCCACTCGTTGCTGAACCACGCGATGGGAACGTACCTGCCGGCAACCGTCGCCGCCCGGCTGATCAACTTTGCTCGGATACTGCTCCTGACGTGGTGGATGACGACGCAGCAGTTCGGCTTGCTGGCCATGATCCTGTTGAGCATGAACGTTATGACGCCTCTGTGCAGCCTGGGGCTGAGTGAGGCCGTGGCGCGGTACGTCCCTCAGCATGAGACACGGGGCTCTTTGTGGCTCTTCATGTTGCGATCGGCAAGGGTGCTGTTGGTGATCACGCTGGTCAGCGTGGCGATGATGATCGCGTTTTCTTCGTTCCTGGGCGTCTTCCTCTACGCACAGGTGTTCACCGATCCGAAGGTGTTCGCGGAGTTTTGCGCCGAGGCCCCACAGCTCGCCCGGCTTTCCGCCATCGTGATCGGGCTGATGATAGCCTACTTTTTCTTACTGGCCTTTCTAAAGGGCCTGCGGATGTTCACGGCGCTGGCGGTGATGGAGATCTCGCATTCCATGTTGTTTCTCGCCGGAGCAGCGGTGGCATGGTGGATGCACCATCTCAGCGCGCTTACGTTGACGGGCATCTACGGAATCTCGATGGCGATTCCGGTCGTTCTGTTCGGGGGTGGGCTGGTTCGGGCTGTTTCGCGGTGGCGGTTTCAGCACGAGCCGCTATCGGACAAGCGCGTCGCCCGCACCCTGCTGAAGTTCAGCATTTGGGCGACGCTGGCGGGCGTCACCTGGCAGATACTGGTCGCCTATCCCGCTTGGTTCTTGAACAAGGTTCACGGAAACGAGGCGGTTGGCGTGTTTCACGCTTTGCGTCAAGTGGGCCAGTTCATCCTCATCGGTGCGGTCGCGGTGACGACCGTCATCATGACGACCGTGACAAAGACCTGGGAGACGCGGGGCCGTGAGGCAGCCCTGCGGCAGCTCTCGCTCGCGTTTCGCGGGACGGGGTTGGGATTGCTGGTTCTCTGCGCGATCATCGCCCTCTCGAAAGACATTATCTCCCAGGCGTTCAGGCCGGATTTCGCGCCGGGCGCGGCGATCCTGCCGCTGCACGTGCTGTTCTTCCTCATGGCCGCGTTCTTAGCGTTTCTGTCAATCCACTTCCACTTGGTCGAACGAACCCGACACATGTTTTGGCCGTGGGCGATCGGTGTTGCCGCCAACGTGCTGTTCGCCATCTGGCTGGCGACGCCGAAGCTGGCCACGGTTCAGGGTTTTGCCGTGTGGAAAGCCGCTTCTCATGTGACGCTAGCAATCTTCACAACCGGCTTCTCAGATCCGCAGGGCCTCGACAGCGCAGCATGGTGCGGTGTGTTCGCCATCGCGACGGCGCTGACGCTGTGTATCATCCTGATCCGGACCGAGTGCACGGAGCTTGATCGCGGCGTCTACATCGTGATCGTCTCGGCGTTTCTGCTGGCGACGAAGCCCGTGATTCTGTCCACCGGCGTCGTCGCACTGTTGGCCCTCGCCTTCGGCACGGAGTTGATCTTCAACAGGGACGAGCGTCGTCGCATTACCGGGTACGTGCTGGGGGCGCTGAGCCACGTTCCGCCGTTTCGATTGCTGTGGGGGCGTAAGGGCGGTGATACGTGAATTGCGAGAGCGGAAAGCCGGAGAGCGGCCAGCCGCCGTCGCGGCGCCGTAGCGTCCGACCCCCGTGTCGGACGTCCGGCGAGCCCACTGTTGCCGTCGTGATCTGTACGCGCGACCGGCCTCGGGCGCTAATCGAAACGCTCAACTCCGTTTTGGCGCAGACGCGCCTGCCGGACGAACTGATCATCATTGATGACGGGCATTTGTCCGAGGAGATCCTGGACCGCCTGAGCCGGCAGTGCCAGGATCTTGGCACGACATGGCTGTATCAGCGGAGTGCGTCGCCGGGCCTGACGAGTTCGCGGAACCTCGCTGTCGAGATCGCCTCCAGCGACGTTCTGCAATACCTCGACGACGACGTCACTTGTGAGGCAGGCTTTCTGGGCGAGGTCTCACGGCTTATGGCCGACCCGTTGATCGCGGGCGTGACCGCGAACGTCCGCGAACCGGCATTCGAAACGCGAGGCGGCCGACTATATCAGCTTGGCTATCGTCTGGCGGGCTGGTGGCGTGTTGCGCCGCGTGGGACACCGAGCGGACCAAGGCCGCGAGCATTGTCGGACTCGACGGTCGTCACTCGGGCGAGATGGCTGTCCGGTGCGGCGATGGCACTGCGCCGGGAAGTGGTGGCGGCGGAGCGGTTCGATGAAGGCTTGACCGACTACGCGTTGGGCGAGGATCGTGAGATGGGCTATCGGCTCGCCCCGCGGTACTGGCTGGTCGAGGCGAAGCGAGCCCATGTTACTCATCGCCGGGAAACGAGCCAGAGGACGGACTCCCGCCGCCTCGGGTTCATGGCCAGCTACAACTACCTGCGAATCCTGAAGAAGACCTGCCGGCTGGGCGCCGGCGATTGGCTCTTGATCGCATGGGGCCTGTCGGTTGTTGCCGCGATGCACGTGGCATGGTCGCTGATCGGCGACCGTCGGGCGCATCTCGGTGAGTTGGCCGGCATGGCCGAAGGCGTGTTGGCGTTCTTTCGGCGCCGGGGGTGCCACTGGCGGCTTGCCCCCCAGTGCGATCTTGTCGGCGGAGAGAACAAAGGCGGGCAAGCCG
>JBDRKQ010000246.1:0-21676 GCA_043813895.1 Planctomycetota bacterium | reverse complement strand
CGGAAGAGGTCTTTCATCATGCTGGAGATCTTCGCCGACTGCAGGGGATCGCTACGGAACCATCGGCGCGCCGCCCAAAGCGCGCCGGCATGGACGACCGCCAAGCCCCGTGCTTCCCAGGCAAAACGAGCCCGGACCCGTTGGTCAGGAGCATTCTTGTATCGCCGCCACCCCGCCAGCAATGTGCGGAAGACTCGAAGGACGCTCGGACCGTTCACCTCAAAATCGCGGCGAAACGCTCTGAGGATGAACTCGGTTTCCTGGCCCTCTTTGATGTGGGCGTGTCGGTAATTGAACTTGAGCTGCCCGTGCGTGTCGGGGTAGGGGCATTGGTCAACATCCAGCAGTGAGCCCGCGGCCCTGTGCTCCTCGTACAGCGGCGTGCCGGGGATCGGCGTGTAGAGCATGAACTGGTGGAACTCCGTGTCGTGGCTGACCGCGTAATCGATGGCCGCGTCGATGTTCTCCGGCGTATGCTCTTCCAGCCCGATGATCGTCGAGCCCAGCACGCGGATGCCGTGCGACTGGAGCGTTCGCACCAATTCGCGGGTGTCGATGCCCTTGAGCTTGCCGTACTTGGAGTCCTTGCCCTCCAGGCCCATCCAGACCCAGGAGATTCCCAGGCCAACCAACTGCTCCATCGTGTACGAGGTCAGCACCCTTGCCGAGCTGAAGACGTATAGCGACCAAGCCTTGTCGTGCTCGATCATCAACTCGAGCAGCCGCAACGCCCGTTTTCGGTGCATCAGGAAGTTCTCGTCCATGACGAAGAAGGAGCGGACGCCCATGTCCCTCTCCAGTTCGCACATGACGTCGAATAACTGATCGCCCGCCTCATAGAAGTGGACGCAGTGGCCCTTGCCGCCGAACATCGCCGAGGTCGAACAGAAGTTGCACCCCATCGGGCATCCCACGGAAGGGATCAAGGTCGCGGCGACGTTGCCAGGCTTCTCCCTGAGCGAGAGTCCCATCGTTCTCGCCCCCATGCCGGATAGGATCCGAGGGTGTTTGATTGCTCGATTCTCATCTTCGCCGAGGAAGCGTCGCATCCAGCGAATCCCCTCACCCTGGACAATGTGGTCGGCGTCGATCCATTCGTGCAGGTCCGGCATGTTTGCGACGTGCCCGCCGACGACGATGGCGGCCTCGGGCAGGTGCTCGCGGATAAGCTCGCACATCTTGCGCACCTTGCCCACATTCGGGATGATCGAACTGATCCCGACGATGTTGTATTGATTGGTCGTGATTTCGCGGATGAAGCGGTCCAAATCGGGGAAATCCAGGAGAGTACACGGGGCGTCAACGTTGGCTTGGATCAGCATCAGCCCCCAGGAGCGGTGAAACATCCGCAACGAAAACGGCCCCTGCACCCGGGTCACCTGGTTGTGATACAACTCCATGGGGTTGATCTTGCGGCTGCCGTATTCATCGTCCTGGGCATAGGGACCGAACACGCTCGTCAGCAGCACGCGGGCCCGTGATCCCATGGGGTGCGTGGGATGCACCGGGGATGCTACACGGGTGCGAGAATCGTCTCCCGCTCCCGACTTCCCGGAATCCTGATTCGGCGGTGTGTCGCCCCTTGCGGCAATGGCCTCCTCGATGAGCGCCGGTGTGTCGGTGGTTGTGAATATCGTCATTCGTTGAGAGTTATCCCTTCTCACTCTACGCTACCGTGCTCCATTCCGGTCGGTGAGTAGCCTGACCTATGGGCAGCTTGGCACGTATCAAACCGCGTATGCTACCATCGCTCCGTGCCGGCGGCTACACGGGAGTCGAATCTGTTCCAGGCTCTGTCTGGTAACCTGTGTTCTGTACCGTCGCCCCCCCCCCCGCAGGCGACGACGATGAACGAAGGCCTCTCACCGGCCTGCGTCGGCCGCGGGGCGCCGACGCCACCGGAGGCGCCGGGACAGATCCAAGCGGCCCAAGGCAACATGGTGACGCCAGTTGCCTGTGGCACCAGCGTCGCGTGGGCTCCACAGTAGCTACTGCCAAGGGCTGCTAGTACTACAACGCTACTTCTTGGGCCGCCGGCATCGGGTCAAGTCGCTCAGTTTGAGGCCAATAGCCTGTAATCGTTTCACCGTTCGCTTGCGGTGGCTGCGTCGCGCTTTGGCGTTCCGCTCCCGCGTCACCAGCCCCGGTCGTCGGCCCGTAATCACGCGTGCACGGCTTTGTTGTACACTTGGACCGGGGCGCGACTTGTCGGCCAGAAGGAGTTGCAGATGACGTCAACCGGGAACAAACAAGGCGACTCGCATACGGATGATCGGCCCATCGTTGATACCGATCTCCAGGCCTTGGCGCGCGAGCATCCTGCCGACGTCGCTGAGGCAATCGAGGGTATGACGGCGGCCGAGGGTGCGCAGGTGCTGGCGGCACTCCCGGCCGAGGCCGCTGCGGACGCGCTGGAGCAAATGCGCGAAGAGGATGCGGAGCAATACGTGGCGGAGCTGGCCCCGGGATCTGCGGCCAGCGCCATTCAGGAAATGGCTCCGGATGATGCGGCGGACCTGCTCGCCGAACTGCCAGAAGAGCGCCGGGAGGAAATCCTGGCCGGCCTGGACGCGAAAGACCGAGCCCAGCTCGAGAAACTGATGGCATACCCGTCGGACAGTGCTGGCGGAATCATGTCGCCCGAGGTTACGGCGCTCACCGAGGACCTGACGGTTTCCGAAGCTGTCAACGCGTTGCGTCGCATTGCGGACGAATCGGAGCAGCTCTATTACACGTACGTCGTAGACCGAGACAATCGTCTGGTGGGCGTCCTTTCTTTGCGCGACCTATTGGTTGGGCGAAGCACGCAGAGCATACGCGACATCATGATCTCCAATCTCGTCAGCGTACCCGCCGACATGGACCGCGAAGAAGTGGCGGCGCTATTCGCGAAATACGGCTATCTGGCGCTACCCGTTGTGGATGCCGGACATCGGCTGCTTGGCATCGTGACGGTCGACGATGTGGTGGATGTTATCCAGGATGAAGCCACCGAGGACATGCATCGCATGGTCGGTGCCGGTGCCGACGAGCACGTCGCGTCGCCGGTGTCATTCGTGCTGCGGCGGAGAGTCCCGTGGTTATTGGTTAATCTCGGCACAGCGTTTCTGGCGTCATCGGTGGTAGGCTTGTTCGAATCAACGCTGCATCAACTGACCGCTCTGGCCGTCCTGCTGCCGATCGTGGCGGGCCAGGCCGGCAACACCGGTCTGCAATCCATGGCGGTGATGATCCGCGGAATCGCCACGGGCGAGACGCGTGGTCTGCGCCTCAGGCGGATCCTCGCGCGTGAAATCGGAATCGGGATCGGAACGGGCGTGCTGATCGGCCTGGCATGTGCCCTCGTGTGCCTGATCTGGCGCGGCGATCCATGGCTGGCGGCGGTACTCGGCTCAGCCATGGTGGCCTGCATGCTGATGGCGACCATCTGCGGCGCGTTAGTGCCGTTGCTAATGCAGCGCCTGGGCTTCGATCCGGCCCAGTCGGCCAGCATAATCCTGACGACCATCACCGACGTGGCCGGCTTCGGCATCTTCCTGGCCCTTGGAGCGTTGCTTCTGAAAAGCCGCGGTTGACGCTGTGCGCCGCCTGTTCGGATGAAGCGCGAGAGGCTACATTTGCGAGCGGAGCACGGGCGACGAGAGAGACGCGATGGCTGATCGACCCGACATCCAACGCTCACTGGGACTGTTTGGTGCTACCGGCGTCGGTGTCGGGGCGATTGTCGGAGGAGGAATCCTGGCACTGGCAGGCGTGGCATTCGCCGCGACCGGCCCGAGCGCAATCGTCGCGTTCGCGCTCAACGGTTTGATCGCCGTGCTCACCGCGCTTAGTTTCGCGGAGCTTGCCACACAGTTCCCCGAGTCGGGCGGGACGTATGCGTTTGCCAAGAAGGTCCTGACCGTCGAAGCGGCATTCAGCGTCGGGTGGGTGGTCTGGTTCGCTTCCATCGTGGCGGCCGTCCTCTATGCGTTTGGGTTCGGGGCATTCGCCGTGATCGCCCTCGACGAGATGTGCCGTTCCTTCTCCGGCGAAACGCCCGGTTGGCTGACCGGGCGCGCGGCAGTCGTCAGCCTAGCCACAGCGGCGACGTTGGCCTACACGATCGGCTTGACCCGTCGAGCGGCCGGCGGAGGGCATTGGCCGAACATTGGCAAGGTGCTCGTATTCTCCATTCTGATCGCGGCCGGGCTATGGGCGCTGGTCGGCAAGCCAGCCGAGAGCATCCGGGAGCACCTGAGCCCGTTTTTCGCCGGCGGCGTGATGGGCTTGTTCCGCGCGATGGGGTACACGTTCATCGCGCTCCAAGGATTCGATCTGATTGCGGCGGTGGCCGGAGAGATCCGCGACCCAAGGCGGACGATTCCGCGGGCCATGTTCCTATCGCTCGGGTCCGCCCTGGCGATCTACCTGCCGCTGCTCTTCGTCATCGCGACGGTCGGAGTTGCTCCAAGCGAGTCCATAACACAGGCCAGCACGGAGCAGCCTGAGGCGATCGTCGCGATCGCGGCCCGCCGCTACATGGGGACGTTTGGCTACTGGCTGGTGGTGGCGGCGGCTGTTCTCTCGATGCTCTCCGCACTGCAGGCCAACCTGTTGGCGGCCTCGCGGATCGCACGCGCCATGGCGCGCGATCGCACACTGCCGCACTGGCTGGAGGTGCTCCATGTTCGGCGCGGCACCCCAACCGCAGCCGTTCTGACGACCGCGGCGATCGTCATACTTGTATTGGTCCTGGTCCCGGATGTGGCCGCGATTGGCGCCGCGTCGAGTCTCGTATTCCTGGTCACGTTTGCGCTGGCTCACCGAATCACGGTCATGGCACGCCGGCGGGGCGGCGTCGCCCAGCCGTACTTCCGCACGCCGTGGTTTCCACTCGTTCCGGTCTCCGGGGCAATCGCGTGCGCGGCACTCGCCGTGTTTCAGGGGGTAAACGTCCCCAGCGCCGGGATGATCGTGTGCGTCTGGCTGGCCCTGGGCGGCGTACTCTATGCCGCGTTGTTCGCGCGCCGGGCGCGGACGATGGACGCGTATTCTCAGGCGCTCGACGCCGAACTGGTGCGCTTGCGGGGACGCAACCCACTGGTCCTGGTCCCGATTGCGAACCCCGACAACGCGGTTGCTATGGTGGGGCTGGCGACAGCCTTGGCCACCCCCAAGATTGGGCGGGTGATACTCCTCTCGATCGTAGCCCCGCCGGCGGACTGGCAGTCCGAGGAGACTCCTCCCACGCTGGAGGCTTCCCAGGCGGTCATTCGGGGAGCGCTGACGGCGTCGTTTGCGCGGGGCTTGGCACCGGAGGCCCTGACCACGATCGCCGTTGACCCGTGGAGCGAGATCGTCCGGGTCGTTCGAGTCCATCGGTGTGAGAGCCTGCTGCTGGGATTGAGCAGCCTGACAGAACCCGGGCTCGAGAGCCGGCTAGAAGCGTTAATGGGGCAGGTCGCGTGCGACGTGGCCGTCCTGCGGGCGCCGCGTGGTTGGCTGCTCCGCGAGGTACGCCGGGTGCTCGTCCCACTGGGCGGTCGCGGCGGCCACGACGAGCTGCGGGCTCGCCTGCTGGCCAGCATCCACCGCCTGGGCGCCCGCGAGACCACGCTGTTGCGCGTGATGCCGTCGACGGCGCCCCCCCGCGATCGCGATCGCGCGGCAGCCGAGATGCGCCGGGTGGCCAAGGACGAGGTGGCGGGAGACGCCAGAACGATCGTAGTCGCCGAGGACGATGTGGCCGGCGCGGTGGCGCGACACGCTGCGGAGGCCGATCTGGTGGTACTCGGGCTGCGGCGGATCGGCCAGCGGCGAAAGGTCTTTGGCGAACTGGCCCTCCGGGTGGCGCGGGATACCAACTGTGGGATCATTATGATTAGCCGAGGTGGGTAGAATGGAACATCCCGCGCGCGGCCTTCGCCCGTGGGTTCGACCGGATCGGGCCCCACGGAGGTTCCGCGGCCCCGCCGGTAGGACGGTTCGAGCGAAAGAAATTCTCGTGGGTTTGGATGTTTTCCCTTTGATTCTCAAGAAGCGTGAGTTATATATCCGTTTCATGTGTCGCGGCGCTGTTGACGCCTACCCGACGCCGCGCGGCGTCTCGTCAACCGCTCCGATTCGGCCCCGAGGGCCAAAGGTAATATGGACGAGGGTTCTATCGGCTCCGATCTGGAGCCCGACGGCGACCACGCCAATGATGTTCTCCTGCTTGTCCTGGATCAGCAACCTGCCACCGAGGAGCTTCAACCGAGGCATCGCATCGATCAGCGCGCCAACCCACAACGTGAGGCTCGCCACAGTATCAAACGAAACTCGCGAAGTGCGTGCTTTCGCGAAGCGCATTTTCCACAGGCGCGCCGCAGTGAGTGGAATGACTGGCGCTGGCAATTGCGCAATCGGTTGCGCGATCTGCAACGGCTCGGCCGAGTCGTGCGCTTGTCCTTCGACGAGGAGACGGCCCTCCGCCGTCTCGGCGGGCATCTGCCCGTCGGCATCACGCCCTACTACGCCTCCCTGATTGATCCGGAAGATCCGGACGACCCCATCCGGCGAACGCTGATTCCCACAACGGCGGAGTTCGTGCGTGCCCCCGGCGAAGCGGACGATCCGCTGGCGGAAGACACGCACATGCCGGTACCGGGGCTGGTGCACCGCTATCCGGATCGCGTGCTGTTCCTGGTCACCAGCTTCTGCGCAACGTATTGCCGGTACTGTACCCGCGCGCGCATGGTGGGCCAGACGGGTGAGTATCACTTCAACGAGACCCAATACACTCGCGCGCTGGAGTACATCGCGGCGCACGACGAGATCCGCGATGTGCTGCTGTCAGGCGGTGATCCGCTCACGATGACGGATGAGCGTCTGGATCAGGTGCTCACGCGTCTGCATGCCATTCCGCATGTCGAACTCGTGCGCATCGGAACCAAGGTCCCGGCGGTGCTGCCCCAGCGCATCACGCCAGGCTTGACGCGCATGCTCAAACGCCACCACCCGCTGTGGATGAGCATCCACTTCATGCATCCGACCGAGCTGACTCCGGAGGTGGCCGAGGCCTGCAGCCGCCTGGCCGATGCGGGAATCCCGCTCGGCAGTCAGACGGTGCTGACGCGCGGCGTCAACGATGATGTTGAGACCATGAAGCGCCTGATGCAGGGCCTGTTACGCAATCGCGTGCGGCCGTATTACCTCTACCAATGCGACCCGATCTCGGGCTCGGCGCACTTGCGTACGTCTGTGCAACGCGGTCTGGAAATCATCAGCGGCCTGCGCGGCCATACGACGGGGTATGCCTGTCCGACCTACGTCATCGATGCGCCGGGCGGTGGCGGCAAGATTGCCCTGTGGCCGGACAACGTCGTCGGGCGCGAAGGCGACGACCTGCTGTTGCGCAACCACGAGGGTCAGGTCTTCCGCTATCCCGACCCGCTGCCAAGGGAGGCGTGAAATATGGCGCAACCGTTACTGACTGGGTGTGCCTTGTGCGCGACCCTGGGCAAGACCTGTTGCCAGTCCCGGGAGATCCTGGTGACCGAGGGCGATAAGAGTCGTATCGGTGAACTCACCGGTGAGCAGGAAGTCTGGGAGTACGCGCGCGCCAACAACCCGGATTACCTCGATCAGGACGATGACCCGAACTGGTTGGCGTGGGCGTTTCGACCCGATGGCACGCGCCCGATCCTCAAGCGGCAGCCCAACGGGGACTGCCGGTTCATGAGCAGTACCGGCTGTGTGCTCCCACTCGAGGTGCGGCCGCTGGTCTGCCGCCTGTATCCGTACAGCTACACGGCGCGTGGTCTGGACGGTGTGTCGGACGATTGTCCGCCCGAGGTGATCCCGCCCGGAAGGACAATCCTGCAAGTGCTGGACGTGCGGCAGGCGGACGCGATTCGCTGGCACAGCTTGCTGTACACCGAACTGCGCACGAAGGAGCCCTGCGATGCTGATCGGGCTGACGTACGACCTGCGGCGTGAGTACCTGGAGGCCGGCTTCGGCGAGGAAGAGACCGCCGAGTTCGATCGGCCCGACACGGTCGACTTCATCGAGAACGCGCTTCGGGAACTGGGCCACCGCACGGAGCGCATCGGCCACGCGATTGCGCTGGCCGGCCGCTTGGCCGGCGGCGCACACTGGGACCTCGTGTTCAACATCGCCGAGGGGCTCAGCGGTGTGTCCCGCGAGGCACAGGTCCCGGCCATGCTGGAGGCGTTCCAGATCCCATGCACATTCTCGGATCCGCTGGTCTCGGCGCTGACACTCGACAAGGCGATCACCAAACGGGTGCTGCGCGACCTCGGATTGCCGACCGCGCCGTTCGCGGTCATCGAAACGATCGCGGCGCTTGACCGCCTGGATATGCCTTACCCGCTGTTTGTGAAGCCACTCGCCGAAGGGACCGCGAAGGGAATCGACGGTCGTTCGCGGGTGGATTCGATCGACCGGCTGCGGAACGTCGTGGCTCGCGTGCTTGACGAGTTTCGCCAGCCGGCGCTGGTCGAAGCGTACCTGCCGGGCCGCGAGTTTACCGTCGGAATCACCGGAACCGGGCTGCGGGCGGAGGCCGCGGGAACACTTGAGATTGTGCTGCTGCCCGAGGCCGAGCCGCACTCCTACACCTACGTAAACAAGGAGCGCTGCGAGGAGTTGTGCCAGTTTCCGCTGGCCCCGCCGGAATGGGCCGCGCGGGCGGAGGAGCTGGCCTTGGCCGCGTGGCGCGGACTGGGTTGCCGTGACGCAGGTCGCGTTGATCTGCGCGCCGACGCCAACGGAGACCTCCAGCTTCTGGAGATAAACCCGCTGCCTGGCCTGCATCCATCGCACTCCGATCTGCCCATGCTTTGCACGGCGGTTGGCATGCCGTATCTGGAGCTGATACAGAGGATCATTGAGTCTGCGAAGTCACGCGTTCGTCCGCCGGATCCGCGGCTCGCCGCGTTGGGGCGTAAGCGCCTCGCGTCGAAACGGTCGATGCCCGTCGGATCCTGATCGAGGTTGGCATGAACGCGGTCCTACTTCACGACGACATACCGACCAACGCCCGTGCAGACGAAGTGGACGTGTTCGCACAGGCTGGCGCAATCGAAGCTGCGCTCATCGCGCTTGGTTATAGAACGTCGCGACTGCCGTTCACGCTGGACCTGGGTGCTGTGCGGGCCGAATTGCGGGCCCGCGAACCGGCCCTGGTGGTCAACCTGGTCGAAGCAGTCGCCCGTCTGGGTCGGCTCCAACACTTGGCCCCCGCGCTGCTGGACACGCTGCGCTTCCCGTACACCGGTGCACCCACCGAGGCGCTGTTCCTTACGACGAACAAGCTGCTGACCAAGCGATTGCTCAGTATGCAGGGACTGCCGACTCCCGATTGGTTTGAGCCGGGCGGCGATCATGGCTCTGACGCGATTCGTTCCGGGCATTACATCATCAAGCCCGTTGCGGAGGACGCGTCAGTAGGCCTTGAGGACGACGCCGTCGTCCAGATCGATGATCGTGCGCAGCTCGAACAGTGCGTGCGGACGCGTGCGGAATCCCTGGGTCTCGACGTATTCGCCGAACGGTACATCGCCGGCCGGGAATTCAACCTATCGGTCCTCGCAGGCCCCGATGGACCAGAGGTACTGCCGATCGCCGAGATCCACTTCGTTGACTACGCCCCCGGGCGTCCACGGCTGGTCGGCTATCGCGCCAAATGGGACGCGGAGTCCTTCGAATACTCCCACACGCCTCGGAGTTTCGAGTTTCCCCCGGAGGACTCGCCGCTGCTGATGGAGCTTGGACGCCTGGCGCGTGCGAGCTGGTCGTTGTTCGGGTTGCGCGGCTACGCGCGCGTGGATTTCCGCGTCGATACGGACGGTCACCCCTGGATCCTGGAAGTCAATGCCAATCCCTGTCTTTCGCCGGATGCGGGATTCGCCGCCGCCGCTGGCCAAGCAGGGCTGAGCGGACCAGACGTGGTGCAGCGGATCGTAGCGGATGCACTCCGGACAGCAACGCGCCAGGAGCGGTGGGAGGCCTAATGTTTCGAATTCGACGAATCTTCGACGACGCGTTACCGATCGATCGGCAGGAGATCTCGCAGGTCCAGCAGATCCTCCGCGCGCAGTTCCCGGGCATCCGCGATCAAGATGTGATCGAACTGCCTGCCAAGCTCCGTCATCCGCAGAAGTATCGGTTTCGTCATTTGCTTTTTGTCGCTAATGATGCACGCGGTACTGTGCGCGGTTTCGCGGTGGTGGCGCACGAACCCAGCTTACGCGTCTTTTATCTCGACTACATCGCCACCGGCCAGAAGCTGTCAGGCAGCGGCGTGGGCGGCGCGCTGTACGAACGCCTTCGGGACGAGGCCGCCGCCCACGGCGTCGTGGGCATCTTCTTCGAATGCCTGCCGGACGACCCGGACGAATGCGAATCGCGCGAACAGCACCGCCAGAACGTGGCGCGGCTGCGATTCTATGAGCGGTATGGCGCCCGGCCGATCGTCAACACAGCCTACCAAACGCCGGTTACTCCGGAAGACCGCGGACTGCCGTACCTCGTGTTCGACGGCCTGGACAGCACTAAGTCGCTCCGGCGCGAAACGGCCCGGGGCGCCTGTCGTGCGATCCTCGAATGCAAGTATAACTATCTCTGTTCACAAGCGTACGTTGAAGAAGTCGTGGCGTCGTTTCGAGACGATCCCGTCCGGCTGCGCGCGCCGCGCTACATGCCAGCGAAATCGCCCACCGAACGACCGTTTCAACGGGCCGCCCGCGAGCGAGTCCTTCTCTTCGTAAACGACAAACATGACATCCACCACATTCGCGAGCGCGGATACGTGGAGGCCCCAGTGCGAATCGCGGCCATTCTGAAGGAACTGGAGCCCACGGGCTTGTTTCGCAGTTCCGACGTGAGAGAGTTTTCGGAGTCGCATATCCGGGCCGTTCATGATAGCCGCTTTATCGACTACCTGAAGCGCGCCTGTCAGAACGTACCGGGCGGCAAGTCGCTCTACCCGTACGTGTTTCCGATTCGAAACGCCGCGCGTCCGCCCAAGGAACTGTCGGTCCGGGCCGGGTACTACTGCATCGATACTTTCACGCCGATCAACGCAAATGCCTTCCCGGCCGCCAAGCGCGCCGTCGACTGTGCTCTGACGGCAGCTGAGGCAGTGAGAGGTGGTGAGCGGCTCGCCTACGCCTTGGTTCGGCCGCCGGGTCATCACGCCGAGCACGCCGCTTTCGGCGGATTTTGCTATTTCAACAACTGTGCGGTCGCGGCCCATCACCTGAGCCGCACCGGTCCGGTCGCCATCCTGGATATCGATTACCACCATGGCAACGGACAGCAGGAGATCTTCTACGAGCGCAGCGACGTGCTCACCGTCTCAATCCATGGCCACCCGGAATTCGCTTATCCGTATTTCACCGGTTTTGAGGATGAACGAGGCGCAAAGTCGGGCAGCGGCTACAACCTGAACATCCCTCTGCCCGAGCGAATCGACGCCGAGCGATATCGGCAGACGCTTGTTCGGGTCCTGGACCGAATCCGCCGCTTTGGGCCCCGCTTTCTCATCATCGCGCTCGGGCTGGATACGGCCAAAGGGGACCCGACCGGGACTTGGTCGCTGGTAGCGCGCGATTTCGAGGAGAACGGACGCCTCATCGGCAGCCTGCGATTGCCCACGCTCGTGGTGCAGGAGGGTGGCTATCGCGCACGCACGCTGGGTATCAACGCGCGCCGCTTCTTTTCCGGCCTCGTTCACGCCACGTTTGGACCAACCGCCAACGAACGTGCCGCGGCGAAGTCTGCCGCGCCGGAGAATCGCAAATGACCCCGCGAGCAACCAACGCGGATTCCAGCGCGGCGAAGCTCGTTGAGCTCCGTGATGCGGTGCGAGACGCTGATGTGAAAGCCGTGCGAGACATCGTCACGTCCTCCGGGTTTTTTGCGCCGCACGAGATCGATGTCGCGGGGGAACTCGTTGTGGAGCGTTTGGCGCGAGGCGCGGCGAGCGGTTACCACTTCATCTTTGCGGATGCGGACAGCCAGCCGATAGGCTACGCCTGCTATGGCCCGATTGGGTGTACGGTTGGAAGTTTCGATCTTTACTGGATCGCGGTCCAGGCTGAGATTCGCGGCCAAGGCGTGGGAAGACGCCTCCTCCAGGAGGTGGAGCGCCGCGTAGCACTCGTTGGAGGTCGCCGGGTGTACATCGAGACTTCTTCCCGGCCGTTGTACGAACCGACGCGTCACTTCTATGAGCGCTGTGGGTATCACGCAGAGGCGCACCTGGAGGACTTCTACAGTCTCGGAGATGCTAAGGTGGTTTTTGTCAAGCCCCTCGATGCCGCGAGATTGCATCGGTAGTCTCGCGCGGCGCCCATGAGGCGGACTGCGGGATCATCATGATCCGCCGCCGGGGGTCGCGCTATTCCACGAGAGTGGGGCCAAAATGTCGAGCATCCCCCGGTTCGCCATTGAGGCGGAATCAGATTGGCAAGGCCGCACGGGGCGGATGAGATGGGGCGATGATGTTGAAGTCACGTACCACCCGCAGAGCGGGTGGCTTGAGGAAGCCCCCCTGAGGGGGGCATGCACGTTGGGAAGGCCCCGTTGGGGCCAGGTTAACGGTTACTCAAACTCCAAACGGCTCTGGTTTTGATCTGCGTCCTCCTGCTCCTGGACGTAACGACGGATGGTTTCCTCGTCGAGCAAGGGCGGATGGCGTTTTCGGTAGGGACAGGGGATTGCAGCGTCAATCGGCGTAACTCTTTGTGAGCAATCGGGACGAGGTTCTCGATTGGGACAGGCTTATCAGACGTGAGGCTGGCCCCCACTTGTCTCAATGCCATTGATCCGACGTTTGTCTCTGAGAATAATAGGTATTGAGGTAAGAGGGCCGAAGTTCTGATGATCTCGGGGGGAGTGCGCGGTGGCCAGGGACCGGATCGAGAACACCAAGCTTCATGCCGCGGCCAATCGTGCCGCGGCCATTTGTTCAGCCTTGTTCATCGTTGTGTCGCTGATTGGCGCGCCGGCGGCGAGTGCGGACGTCATCTACACGACGCTCGAACCCCCGGGAACAATCATCCCGCCAGGCACTCTCGACATTGATCTCGACAACGACGCGTCCGCAGATTTCGTCCTGACGCTCGGTCTGTTCGGTAATCTGACCGTCGGGCCCGTCGGCAACGGGGAGGCCGTTGTCGCGGAGGGCGCGTTTGGCGTGGGAACTGCCAGGCGGTACCTCCGTTGTGAGACGGTCAGCGGGACGCACAACTTCCAGGGCGCTACGCTGCCGATGGGCGGTCTTTGGGTCGGCGTGGAAAACGCATACATCGGTCTGCGGTTTTCCATCGCTGGTGAGACCCACCTGGGCTGGGCGCACTTGGACGTGTTGGCCGGCAACAGCAGTCCGCTGCTGAAGGGCTACGCCTACAACAGTATTCCCGAAAGCCAACTCGGCGGCGACACCATCAGTCCCGGCCTGACCGCCCCGCCGAGCATCACCTGTCCGCCCGACGTCGCGATCCGATGTGATGAGTCAAGCGATCCTTCACAGACAGGCATGGCGACGGGGCTGGACTCTTGCTTCTGTCCTACCGCTGTGACCTTCGAGGATGCGACGGCGGCAGGCGCCTGTCCGCACGCATGGGTCATCACTCGTATGTGGACGGCGACGGATGCCTTCGGCATGACTACCTCGTGCGATCAGCTTATTACCGTGACCGATCCGGACGTGCCGATGCTGACGTGTCCGGACGACGTGACGGTCGAGTGCGGGACTTCGCTGCAAACGTCGGAACTCGGTGAGGCGACGGCTACGGACGCTTGCGATGTGGCTCCGGTCATAACATATGCCGACGAGACATCCAGTGTGTGCCCGACGGTCATTACGCGAACCTGGACCGCCGCGGATGCGTGCGGCAACGTCGCGACGTGCCAGCAGATTATCACGGTGGAAGACACGACCGCGCCGATCATTCTGGACTGCCCTGTGGCCCCGGATTTGTCATGCGACGAGGCTTGTCTCGCGGCGTTGCCCGACCTGACCAGCGGCGTCTCGGCCACCGACGTCTGCGATTCCGAGTTGACGATCGAACAGACGCCCGCCTCCGGCACGATGCTCGGGCTGGGTGTGACCGACGTTACCATCACCATCACCGACGACTGCGGAAACAGCTCGGAGTGTCCCGTGAGTGTTACTGTCGCGGACGACACGCCGCCGACAATCGTGTGCCCCGAAAACGTAACAGTGGACGCGGGAGCTGGCACCTGCACGGCCGCGCCGCCGGACCTTGGTGTGCCCGAGGTGGACGACAACTGTGGCATCGATACCGTGACGAATGACGCGCCGGCGATCTTCGCCGTCGGGACGATCACCGTAACCTGGACGGTCACCGATACCGGCGGCAACGCCGCGACGTGCGAGCAACTGGTCACGGTGCGGGACGTCAATGCGCCAACGCTCATTTGCCCGGTGGACGTCGTCGTTGAATGTGGCGATGCGACGAACCCGGCGAACACGGGCGGCGAAGCTGTTGCCGTAGACCTCTGCGATCCGTCGCCCGTCGTCGCCTATGTTGACTCGACACTAAACGAAGCGACTTACGCCTTCACACGGACATGGACGGCAACGGACGACAGCGGCAACGTCGCCGCCTGTGAGCAGTACATCATCATTCGTGACTCGACGCCGCCTGTGATCACCACATGTGCCGAGGACCTGACGCTCAACGCCGGTGACTCCGGCTCGGCCGCGCTGCCCGATTTGACGGCAGCAGTGGTTGTCACCGACAACTGTGACGGCGAGGTTGTCATCACGCAGAACCCGCCGGCGGGAACCGTCCTGCCTTTGGGCAAGACGCCGGTTACGCTTCGGGCCACCGATGCAACCGGCTTGGCGGATGCGTGCCTTGTGACCGTCACCGTCGTGGCCGGCGGCGGCGATGATGATCCGGGACCCGGGCCGGTTCCTCCTTTCGAACCCGGGTTCCCATGCGGCTCGGCGCGCTACCTTCTATCACGGTTTCTCATGCAGTCTCTGTTCGGTGTTCCCATCTGCGGCTTGGGTTGGTTCACGAGTATGCCGGTGTGCTTCGTTGGCCTGCTGGCGATAAAGGTCCGTCTGCGCCGTGGGCGGCGAGCGCGCCGCTAACCAAACGGCCGATAAGCCTGCGGACATCGGATCGAGAACCTACATATTGGCAAGCGCCACCTCCCGACTCCTCCAGTCTTTTGTGCCATGCCCCTCAGACCGATACAATGATGGGTGCCTCGCTTGGGGGACATGCGGAGTGCAAGAGAAAGAAGCCGTCACCCCAGCTACACGTCCTCGTCCAAGCATCCGCCCCAAAGATGAGTCAGCGGTGCGCGCCGCGTGAGCGCCCGCAAACCGCCGCCCGCCCCGGCATCCGGAGCGCGGTGTTGCAGTTTCGGAAAGGAACAGGGAAATGGCCCGCAAATTCGTTTTGGCTGCAGCCACAGGCATACTCGGATTCGTGCTCTTCGCGCCGGGCGTTCGCGCGGATGACTACACATGGATAGGCACGACCGGCGCATGGTCCGACCCCGCCAACTGGGATCAGCCGACCCCGCCAACGAGTGGCGATGATGCCCACATCAACAACGGGGGCGTCGCGCAAATCAGCAGCAGCGCCGAAGCCTGCGCATTGCTCTATCTCGGTGAAGCCGGCGGCGAGAACGGCACGGCAGAACTCAGCGGCGGGGCCCTCACCGCGCAAGGCGCGCGTGTGGGGTTGGCCGGCGCCGGTGTGTTCACACAGACGGGTGGCGAGTTCACGTACAAAGGGAACATCCGCCTCGGCAACGATGTCGGATCGACGGGGACGTACAACCTCAGCGGCGATGGCCTGCTCCACTCTTCGGGGCCCTGGCTCGTCGTCGGCTACCACGGCACCGGCACCTTCAACCAGAGCGGCGGGACGGTCTCGGGTACCGATCGTGTTTACATCGGTGAAGACACGGACAGTATCGGCACCTACAACTTGAGCGCTGGCGCCATTGAGACCGGCATAGAGCACATTGGCGTATACTCCGGCGGAAGCGGGGCCTTCACGCAAAGCGGGGGAACGCACACCGTTTTTTCCGATCTCTACATCGGCGATGGGGGCGGGTCGCAGGGATCGTACATGTTGAGCGGTACCGGTGAGTTGACGACGATCAACGAGTATGTGGCCAAATTCGGCGCAGGTTCGTTCACGCAGACCGGCGGCACGCACACGATCAGCAACTATCTCTTCGTCGGCTCTCAGGCAGGTTCCAGCGGCAGTTTCACGCTTGGTGGTACAGGCCAGCTCAACACCTACGAAGGGAACGTGGGGCATTACGGCGTCGGCCTCTTCACGCAGTCCGGCGGGACGCACACCGTCACCAATGCGCTCCGCATCGGACGCTACGCCGGGGCGATCGGGACCTATAGTCTTTCGGGCGGCAGCCTGAGCGCCGACTATCTTTATGTAGGCGTGGCGGGCAGCGGCACGTTCGACCTCGCGGACGCGGCTGCTGAGGTGACCTTGACGACGCTCCTGCGCTTTGGAACCTACAGCAACTTCACGACGGTTCCCGACACAACGATCCACCTGGTCGGCGCGAGCTTCGAGAACCATAACGCCGACGAGGCCGAGCTGGCGGGCCTCGCGAACGTGAACCTGATCTTCGAGGGAGGCGGCACGAGGTACGCCAAACTGGAGGTGGCCGGCGAAGACAAGGGAGAGATGCCCGGCGGCTACATCGACAACTTCGAGTTGGGCACGCTGACCATCGGCGAGAACACGCGCGTCCGGCTGGTGGACGACACAAACAACGGAAACCGCGGCGGAGCGGCCGGCTCTGATGAGGCGATCTATGTCGATGCACTGATCCTGGAAGCCGGCGCGATCCTCGACTTGAACTATTTGAATCTCTACTGGGGCGGCACGTTCGTCAACAACGGCGGCATCGTGCTTCACGGCGAGGGCACGTGTGCGGATGCCGGCGACTGTCCGCCCGAAGAGCCCTTTTGCGTCGATAACTACTGCGTGGAATGCGAAGGCGACGCCCACTGCGGCCCGGGCACGGTCTGTGTAGACGGTCAATGCGTGCGGCAGGGTCTGCGGAATCCGCTCGGGACAGTCGACTCCGAGATGCGCCGACCCGTTCGGCGTGACGACGAGATGTTCCTGGCCGGTCTGTCAACGACGGCGGATCAGACGGAACTGGCCATCGGCAGGGACGGCCACGCGGCCGAGTGGGAGACGACGCGAGAAGCGCAACTTGTCGTGGCCGGTGAGAGCGGCCGCATCCTCGGCCCGACGCCGGAGCAAGCTGCGCTGGTTTTCAAAGCGCCGACGGGCAACGATCGCACGTTGGAGATCGTGAACCTCTTCGCCGACGGACTCCCGACGCTTGCCACGTACAGTTTCACACCCGCGAATCCGGACTCGCGAATCGATCTCGCCGTCGCCGACCTGGACTTCGTTCGCGAGCCTTTCCCGAGCTTGGAGTACCACGATGAGGTCTTCTTGGTTTACGAGGTGGACGACGAAGGCACGCGATACGCACTGCTGACGATTCTGAGCTATGAGGATGTCGAGCCCGACTGCGGTCTGGTCGATCCCAAGCCAGGGCCGACACGGGTCTTTACCCGCCGGCTTGCCACGCCGCTGAAGTACCAGGACGGCACGCCGAACCACATGGCGGTGGCGATTGGCGATTTCGACGACGACTCGATTCGGGAAATCGCCGTGGCCGTGGCGGATTCGACGGGCGTCGTCGTGGTCGAGCTGTTCACTCTGGAGACTGACGCGTTCGGCGAGACGTTCATCGGCGGTTTCTCGGCGCCGACGAGTAGCGATTGCTGTCGGGCCCGGACGGACGAACACGGGTGCGAGGCATCCGCATGCGAAGACGCTGTCTGCGACGATGACTCCCAGTGCTGCTTCCCACCGGGCTTTCCGCTATATGGCGGTTGGAAGCAGGACTGTGCGGATTTTGCCTGGGAGTCAGGAGACTGCGGTTGCGGTGTCATCCGTGTCATTCCCGGATTCAGCACGGGGGTCATTGCCGACCACTTCGAGATCATCGTGGCTGAGAACCTGGACACAAACCCGGCACGGATTTATGACGGCCCCGGCGAAGACGCGTGGACCGTGGGAGATCAACTCGCCATCGCCGGCATCAATACCACGACGTACGGTGGCTTGCCGTTCCTGTACATGGAGGTGTGGGGCTATGACGACGTTGCGGGTTTCACCCGTGGAATCGAGGACAAAGCGCACCAATGGGCGCTTGGTGCTTTCGGCGGTGTGTCCGCCCTGCCTGACAGCACGGTTCGCCTGGCAACCATCCCTTACTATGACTGGCAGTCTTGCAACCCGGACGAATCACTCGTTGTCTTGATCGATACCCAGCGGGGTCCGGCCGTGGAGCTGTTTATCTTCGACGGTGAGGACTCCTCTTGCAACAGTCAGCTATACTCCGTCTCGCCGGATTGGCCGAGCAACATCGCCTCGCAGCCGGCGACACCCGCCCCGACGGGCGCGAATATCACTGTCGGGAACTTCGTCCAATACCGCAGCAACCTCGGTGATCGCGAAACACTTTTGATCAGCGACCCGCAAACGACCTATACATCCGAACGGCCTGGGAAACTGGTTCAACTCGGTTTCAATCAGTGGCAGCCGGACTACGGTTCGATGCAACCGATCACACCGTTCGTCATATCGGGTACGGGAGAGTTGGTCCCCGTGGACACCGTACCGGTGCTGCTTTCGGTAGATGTCGACGGCGACAACGGGTACTACGTGAAGCAGGGAAGCGGCGGCGCGATACTGTATCTCGGCGAACCGACGCTCTTCTCGTTCACCGGCCTCGAAACGATGGATCTCATTCTGGCAGAGCCGCCGAAACACGTGGACTACCTTCGCTCGCTCGGCGGGATCGTCAACATCAGCCAGGGCGACGCGTTCTACACGCAGTTTTCCAGTGCGGAACAACAGGAGGAGACGGCGTCGAAGGAGACGCGGACCGACTTCACGTCGTCCACGTCTCACTCCTACAGCGTGTCCACGGAGGCGTCCGTGGGGCTCTTCGGAATCGGTGGCAGCGTCGAGAGTTCCGTGGGGCAGACCTTCGAGGACACACATTCTGAAAGCAACGCGAACTTCCACTCTGACACGAGCACCATCACCCTGACGCAGGTCAGCCGCTCGGAGCGAGATGATCAGCTGGCTTTCAAGGAGCAGATCGTCGACCTCTGGCGATACCCGGTGATGGGCGTCGTGGTGGTTGACGGTGAAGGCGACCCCGTGCCCGACGACGAGCAGCCGGTCAATCCGTTCTTCGACCTGACGATCCCGGGGCCGGTGTATAATGTGTTTGGGCCCGGGAAGCTGAACGATGCGTATCAGCCGTACCACATGAACGGCAACATTCTCTCGTATCCGGTGTTCAGCGCAGGGACGTTTGAGCCGCCGGACGTCGGCGTGTTCGAGTACGGCGACATGGTCGGGGATGATTTCGTCGCGGCCGGCAGTTCCGATCAGCCCATTTGGGCGGAGAATGCCTTCGTGGTCGGCGGCCTGGCAGCCGAGCAGTCGCTGAACTTCAGCAACACCGTCAAGAACAGCACGACGGTCAGCGTCGCCGACACGCACAAGACCAGTCTGGATGTGAGCGTGAAGGCTACGGTTTCGGGAAGCTACGGCATCTGCAGCGGGAGCGTCTCGTCGGAGTACAAGTACAACGCCAGTAATTCGCACAGCTTTTCGGACACACGCTCCGCGAGCAGGACGAACAGCACGTCGGTCGAGATCGCTGTCAACATCCCGTCGAACATTCCGGCCGAGCGTGGCTACAAGTTCTTCCCTGCCTGGTACACAACGCCCGGCGGGGCTTACAAAGTGACACACGCGGTCAGCACAACCGAAATCGGCGAGGCGGCGCGACTGTTCTGGGAAGGCACATACATGCTGCCCGATCCGAGCCTGAACCTGCCACACCGCATCGTTGCCGACGCCGACATCTTCGGCCACACCTACTACCGGTTGGGCTCCGACCTGAGTCGGAAGAAGGCCAAGGGTTTCTTCATTCATGATCTCGACGGCAACGAGTTGTTTGCGCCGCCTTACGAAGGCGATCTCCTCCAGCTTGATCTGCGCGTTTACAACCTCAGCGTGGCCAGCTCGGTCTGTGATCTGACGGTGCGGTTCGAGGCCCAAGAGTACCTCTTCGGACAGGAAACCGGCCCGAGGATTCAGATCGGCGAGGAGTACATTCCGTACATCCCGGCGCGCGGTGAAGCGCCGCCCTGCCCCACGCTCTGTCGGGCCGACATTGACGAGGACCTGGACTGCGACGAAGACGACTTGCAGGACTTCATCGCTATATTGCTTAATGGTGAGCCTTGCAAGGTGAACCCGTTCTGCTGCGTCGGGGACATGAACGACGACGACGCCGTGGACGGCCTCGACATCGAAGGCTTCGTCGGAGCCATGCTGGTGCCGCACGTGGACGTCGGCGAGGATGAACTCGATCCGGGTGCGCCGGAGAATATGCGATACGCCAGGGTCGTGTGGGACACGACCGACTTCGGCCCCACGAGTGGGACCGGGCTGAGGAGTTGGTTGATCTATGCGACGTTGGACCCGCTCAACGAGATTCCCAACGAGACGCACGAGTTGGAGGATCGTTACGGTGACCCGCTGCGAGACTACCTGGGTCAGCCGATCGATCCCCTGCCCGGCGGCGCACCCGGAACGTATCTCGAAAAGGGGCAGAACAACACGGGCTGGACGTCCGTGTCCGTGGCACCGCCTCACGTAGAAGCGCCGCCGGTCTGTGAGGCGGCTGGCGGTCGGGGCGCCCCGCGCTCAGGCTCAGGCAGACCGGACGTGTACCTCGCGCCGCGGTCGCTGGTCGTCGTCGATCCCGCCACCGGCGCCGAAACCGTCGGTGAAGCCGAGGTGTACGCCAATGAACCAGTCACGTGCCGCCTGGTGATTTCCAGCGACATGACCTGCCTGCGCAACTGTATGCTCGAAGTGTATGAGGACAGTCCGGGCAAGGCTAGACGACTCCTTGTTCGCCGCACCATCATGGGAATCGACGCTGCCAATGGAGCGTACGAGTACTTCACGTGGCAGCCGATCCGAGCGGACACGTACACGCTCGTGGCCGAAGTTGTCGAGCCGCTGGACGATCAGAACCCCGGAAACGCCACCGCCACTCTGGAGATCAACGTTGCAAGGACTCGCGCAAAAACAAGATGAGCAGTCGATTCGTCTGTTGTGCCTACCGAGAATCCCGTCCTGTCGTTCCTGAAAACGCCATCCTTGCAGAAACGGACACGTGGAGCCGAGGGCCAGCCAGCACATTTATCGCCAACAGCGGCGAGTATCTGCGGAACGGAGGCTTCTTGGCGCGAGTCGCCCGACTTGAGAAACACGCGCGCACTTCAGCCTCGGACGGCCAATGCAAACGCACCGCTCAGCAAGATCAAGCCGCGCGGCGATAGCGATGATGCAAACCGCCGACTTGCGGAATCGCGATTACCCTTCCTGCGCGGCCGATTGGATGCGCGCTATTCCACGAGAGTGGGGCCAGAATGTCGAGCATTCCCCGGTTCGCTCGCGGGGAGATGGGTGTAGCCGGACAAGAGTAAAGGCGACGGCGTGGGGCTATTCAACCACACGGGCTCAGCGTGACGGGGGCAGGACA
>JBDRKQ010000245.1:0-15762 GCA_043813895.1 Planctomycetota bacterium | reverse complement strand
GTCTGTCGCGCGGAGTACCTTCTGCCTCTGGCCGATCCGGACCGGGCCCGGCGGGTCCGGGACGGTTATGTTCTGGCTGAGGGGGAAACGATCAGGGAGGTCGGGCCGTACACGCCCGACACGGGATCGCGGTTGCTGCGTGATCTGGGGTCGGAGTTGTCTATCCTTGGAGCCCCGCGCCAGGGCGATCCTATTCCACGCCTGCCTGGCGTGTTGCTGCCCGCGTTCGTCAAGGCCCACGGGCACGACCACGAACAGCCGATCATCGGAATCGCCAAGGACGAACCCCTGACCAGTTGGCTGGATCACGCGGTCAACCCGTTCACCGGTTTCATCAATGGGCAGAAGGATCGCCTTGCCGATGAACTGGGCTGCTCGCCCCAGCTTGCGACCTACCGTATGGCCCGGCTCTGCGACATCCACTATGGGATCACCGCGAGCATGGTCCACCACTGCAACCATAACAAGTACCACGTCGAGGAGGTTGCGCAGGCCAACGAGGCGGCGGGAACGACGATGATCGTCGCCATCGGCGGGCAGGACCGCAACTACGTGCAGGAGCTTCTCGATCGACCGGAGGACGCGTTGGCTCGCCTGGACCGGGCGCTCGCAATCGAGGGGCTTGAGCGTACCAGCTTCTGCCCCGGCCCCGATCAGCTTTTCTCGAACAGCCGCCACGTTCTGGTTCCGTTGAAGACGTGGGCCCGCGAGCACGACACGCTGTTTCACGTGCATAGCTCGGAAGAGCCCAAGACCACGCGCTGGTTCTTCGAGGAGATCGAGCCGGGCATGACCCCGGTGGAGTTCGCCGAGTCCATCGGCATTCTGGATGAGAACACGGTGTTGGCCCATCAGGTCAACTGCGGGCCGCGGGACGTGGAGATCCTGGCCCGCACCGGCGCCAAGGTGGTGCACAATCCTCTGGCCAATACCATCCTCGGCTCAGGCATGCCCCCGCTGATCGAGATGCTCGATGCAGGCATCCCGGTGGCCATCTCCACTGACGGCTCGGGCTCCTCGGACAACCAGAACATTCTTGCCGCCGCCCGGTTGGCAGCCCAATACCAGAAGGCGCTCCGCCAGGATGCAACACTCCTGCCCGCCCGGCATCTCCTGGAGATGATCACCTCGGCGCCGGCCCGCATGTTGCGTCTCAATCAGGGAGAGCTTGCCCCCGGTCGCCAGGCGGACTGGATTGTGGTCGCCCTCACGAGGCCCAACCTGGTGCCCACGCGGATTGACAACGTGATGGAGAACCTCATCTGGGCAGCGGACGGCAGTGAGGTGGACACGGTCGTGGCCCGTGGACGAGTGCTGAAAGAGAACGGGCACATTCTCCCATTCCGGGACGGCAGTACGCCGAAGGGGATCATGGCTGCGGTCCAGACCCTCTCGGAGCGTTTCATCGAGTACCGGGCGGAAGCTCCGGAGATGAGCGGCACTGGCGTTCACAAGTGATTCACACCGCTGAGGTGGGATCATCTTGAGGGTGAGAGTCCGCCGGGCATTGCGGGAGCGGTCACCATGTACATCTCCGGGATTCTGCTCGCCGCCGGGCGATCCACTCGGATGGGGACGGACAAGCTGTCGCTTTGCTACAAGGGCCAACCCATTCTCCACCGGTCGCTGGCGCCGCTGATCAGTTCTCCTCTGGTGAGCGAGGTGATAGTCGTGGTCAACCCGAGCTTCTCGCTGCCGATTGATCGCGTGAGCTGTACGGTCGTCGTCAACCGTGACGCCCGCAGTGGCATGGCCTCTTCCCTGCGGACTGGCGTAAAGGCCGCCTCCGCGCTCGCGGATGCCTACCTCGTTTCCCTGGCCGACATGCCGGCGATTACAGAGGCGCTGATCACGACGTTGGTCGGAGCTTACCGTCGAACCGACAAGAAGATCCTCGTGCCGGTCTACGAAGGGCGCAACGGCCATCCGGTGATCTTCGACTCAGAGTACAAGGGACGGTTGCTGCGGATCGAAGGGGACGTGGGGGCTCGCGAGATTATTCGCGAGAATCCGGAGATGGTGGAGTGTGTCCCGGTGGATGATCCCGGAGTTGTCTTCGACGTCGATACGCCCGGGAGCCTGACCGACGGTCCGGTTCACTCACGAGAACCACGGAAGAACGCACGGTAGTCATGCGGCCAAAAGTGCTGATTAAAGGCGCCGGGGAACATGCTTCAGGAATCGCCCATCGGCTGTTCCGCTGCGGCTTCCGCGTGGTGATGACCGATGTCGAGCATCCAACGGCCGTCCGACGGGCAGTGTCGTTCAGCTCGGCTATCTGCCAGAAGGAGATCACGGTCGAGGGGGTCGTGGGCGTTGGTTATACTTTGGACCGGGCGGACTCCCTGGGGACGTTTGACTGGCATTGCATTCCGGTTTTCATCGATCCCGAATCGCAACTCGTGAAGCTGTGGAAACCGGATGTGCTGATCGACGGGCGGATTCTCAAGAAGAACCTCGACAACAGTATTCACGATGCACCGCTGGTCATCGGGTGTGGACCGGGGCTCGTGGCCGGGCAGGACGTGCACTTCGTCGTGGAGACCAACCGCGGCCACGATCTGGGGCGAATCATCACAGAGGGAACCGCCATCCCGGACACGGGAGTCCCCGGGACGATCGGCGGCTTCACCGTCGAACGCGTCCTCCGGGCGCCGGTCGACGGAACTTTGCAGACGGATAGAAACATCGGTGATCGGGTGGAGGCCGGCGATCGCATCGGCGTCACTGTGGCACCGGCGTCTCGCCGGTGGTCTTCACAATCGAGAGCTGCGTCCGTCCCACTTGTTGCCGCGACCTCCGGGATCATCCGCGGTCTCCTGCTGCCCGGCTCCAGTGTCGTCGCGAACCAAAAGGTGGGTGATCTTGACCCGCGCGGTGTCCGCTCTTACTGTTTCACCTTGTCCGACAAGGCCCGCACGATCAGCGGCGCGGCCTTGGAGATCATCGTTTCTTTTCTCAACCATTCGTCGTAGCGTCGGCCCCCGGTGGCCGACGGGTAGGTAAGTCACGTGGGTACGCACGCGCCGCTGGCAAGATCAGTTGCCGGTCTCCTTGGTCGCCCGGAGAATCGCTATATCTTCCTGATTGGCGGCGGCGGCAAGACCACACTGATGTTCACACTTGCCCGGCTGCTTTGCCGGGAGGGCAATACCGTCGTCACGACGACGAGCACCAAGATTCTGCATCCCCCGCCTCAGGACTCGCCTGCAGTGGTGGTGGACAAGGACATCCCGCTGTTGATTTCCCGCCTCCGCGAACGACTTCGCGACGCCCCCCACGTGACCGCAGCCTGCACCCCCCTCGCCGACGGCGAGAAACTGTCCGGATTCTCGGCGGACGAACTCGACCGATTGTACGAGGCGAGGGGGGCGGACTACCTGCTCGTCGAGGCCGACGGGGCGGCCGGACGTTCGCTCAAGGCCCACCACGAGCACGAACCGGTTGTCTCGCACCGAGCCGATCTGGTGATCGCGGTGATTGGCATCGACTGCCTCGGGAAGCCGTTAAATGATGAACACGTGCATCGAGCCCGGCGCCTCGGCGAGTTTCTCGGCCGCGAGCTGGGCGTACGAATCACCGTCGATGACGTCGCGAGAATCTTCTTCGACCCCCGCGGGTACCTCAAGGCCGTTGGACCGCAAACGGAGGTCGCCGTCTTTCTAAGTAAGGTGAAGTCACCCATCAACCGAGAGAACGCCGACCTGCTGGTAAATGCCCTGCATGCCGGGGACGGTGCAGGCCGCATTTCGCGGATCGCCGTTGGCGATCTGGTTGGATCTTCAGCGTTTTTGGAGATACTCAGCCACTGACCGTAGGGTGGTGCAAACAGCCGGCCTGATGAGGGGTTGTGGTGCGGTCTCCGCCCACGCGCGTGGCGCGCGTCTCCGGCGCACCGCCCGGTCACCAAGTCACGAGCCGCTCCCTGCGAAACGGAAGTAGAGGATGCGGCTCAAGACCCGGCGACGGTAGGCTTCGGTCGAACGAATGTCGCTGATGGGCGAAATGTCTGGTTCCAGTAGCCCGAGTACCTCGTCCGGACTGTCAAAGCGGTGGTCCTCTTCCAAAGCCTTCTCCAGCGTGCGGCAGCGGCAGACGATCGGCGCCACGCTGTTAGCCACCACGCGCCAACCAAGATCATCGCGTACCACGGCCACGCCGAGCTTGGATATGGCCAGCACGCGGCGAGACGCCACCTTCTCGAACCACTCGACCCGGCGCGGACGACGCGGCATGCGGATTGCGGTGATCAACTGGTCAGACCGGCGAACGGATTTCTTGTAACCGAGGTAGTACTCGTCCAGCGGGACCTCGGTGATTCCCTCATGCGATTGCAGGACAACCGTGGCGTCGTAGGCCATCATCACTAACACCCCGTCGGCGGCCGGCGAACCGTTTGCGATGTTGCCCGCCCACGTACCCAGCGTCTGAATCTGAATGGCGCCGATCAATTTGGCAGACTCGGCCAGCAACGGAAACGCTGCCGTCACCTGCGGCGATGCGATGACCTGCCAGTAGGTGGTCAGCCCGCCGAGTTCGAGGCCGTCGTCGGTGAGGCGCATCCGTCGCAACTCGCTCAATCGCGAGAGGTTGAGCAGGCGTAGGCCGTCTTTGTCGACACGATGCCAGCCCGCGAACAGATCGGTCCCACCGGCGATAGGCGTCAGTGGTTCGTCGGCGGAAGCCATCAGGTCGAGGGCCTCTGCCAGGCTGGATGGCTGGAACACTTCCACGTCAGGCCTCCGCCTCGCGCCCGAGGACGCGATTCACGCCGGCAAGAATGGCATCATATCCCGTACACCGGCACAGGTTTCCACCCATGAACATGCGAAGCGGGATGCCTTCGAGCACCTCAGGATGTTCTTTCAGCCAGCGCGTCGTCATAACAACGCCCGGTGTACATGCGCCGCACTGGGTGGTTCCCGTTTCGTTCATGTCGTCGGAGAGTGACGCGCCAACAGATTCGACCGTTTCCACCGATCGTCCGGCCACCTGAAAGGCCGGCACCAGGCACGAGGCAACCGGCAGATCATCGAGCAGGACAGTGCATGCTCCACATTCACCCTCGCCGCAACCCTCCTTGGTACCGGGGCAATCGCAGTCGTATCGCAGCACGTCAAGCAATCGGGCGTCGAGCGGCACCATTCGCGTGACCTCCCGACCGTTGAGCGTGAATGACAATTCGATCTTATCCATCAGCGTCGCCCTCCAGGTGGGCCATCAATCGTTCGGGCGTTAGTGGAATCCGATTGATGTTCGTACCCAAGGCGTGACACACGGCGTTGATGACGGCGGGCGCCGGGCCGTCCATCGGCAATTCGCCGATGCCCTTGGCTCCACCCGGGCCATACGGTAACGGTCGTTCCTCGAAGAACACCCGAATCGGCGGCAAGTCGTCGCTGGTCGGAATGGTGTAGTTGCTCAATCGCGCGTTGACCATGGCGCCGTCCTCGAGCACCACGTCTTCCGTCAGCGCCCAGCCTATTCCTTGGGCTACTCCCCCGCGAATCTGCCCTGCGGCCATGGTGGGATGAACGACCTTGCCGACCTCCTGCAACGCCACGTAATCACGAACGCGAACCACATACGTGCGAAGATCAACCTCGATGTCGGCGACGTGAACCGCCCAGGCAAAACAGGCGTACGCGTCGCCGCGATACGTCGCCTCATCCCATTGGATGTGCCCGGGCGTCTCATACTTGGCACGCCCGACTAGTCGCCGGCCGGGATTGGCCTTGTGCCAGGCTCGAATCGCTCCGGGCAGGGATGGGCCGTCCGCGCCGACGATCGAAGTCAGATCCTTACACGCCCGTTCAACCAGCTTGCCGACGATCATCGTGGTTCGGCTGGCGACAGTGGGACCGCTGTTGGGCACGCGCGACGTATCCGGTTCAGCCACCACGATGCGGTCCTCGCTCAGCCCCAGGCCGTCCGCCGCAATCTGTGTCAGGATCGTCGTGGTCCCCTGTCCCATTTCCGTATTGGCCGCCAGCACTTCCACTTTGCCGTCCGCGCGCCCCTCCACCCACAATTCGGATGCCAGCATGGTCTCCCCCCCGCCCGTGAAACCGGCTCCGTGTAGGAATACCGAAAAGCCGATACCTCGGCGGATGTAGGGATGATCGCCGTTGGTCCGCGCGTATTCGGCGCGACGCTCGGTGTAGGACGCCCGCTCCAGCCCGCTGTCCAGCAGTGCCACAAGATCGACACCATCGCGGCAGATCTGCCCGGTGGCCATTGTCTGTCCGTCCCGCAGCAGATTGCGGCGGCGCAGCTCGACCGGATCCAGTGCCATCTGCCCGGCGATGACGTCCATGTGCCGTTCGAGGGCGAACTCCGTTTGCGGCACGCCGAATCCGCGAAACGCCCCGTACGGCGGCGAATTGGTCAGACGCGCTTCCCCGTGTACATGGATGTTCTCGCAGAAATAGGGACCGGCTGCGTGGATCACCCCGCGACTGAGGACCACCGGCGACATCGTGGAGTAGGCCCCACCGTCGAGGATCACCTCAACCTCCATGGCCAACAACCGCCCGTCGTCGTCCACCGCGGTGCGATGGCGCACCCAACTTGGGTGCCGCTTTGTGGTGGCGGCCATGTCTTCGGCCCGGTCGTAGATAATCTTGACCGGCGCCCCGGCCTTCTCCGCCAGCAGGCCCGCGTGGATGGCGAGAACGGACGGATAGTCCTCCTTGCCGCCGAATGCGCCACCCGTGGCGGACTGGATCACACGCAGTTGTTCCTGCGGCCGGCCGAAGAAGTGCGTCATCGCCTTGAGCACATAGTACGGACACTGCATGCTGCCCCGCACCACTAGTCGCCCGTCCTCCTGATAGGCCAACATTCCGTTGGTCTCGAGGTAGACGTGCTCCTGGGCGCCCGTCCGGTACCGCCCTTCGATTACGTGGGCGGCACGGGCGAACACCGCCTCCGGGTCGCCCTTGCGGATGTCGATTCGCTTGAACACGTTGTCCCGGCCGTACTGAATCAACTCCGGTACCAACTGCAGCCACGGATCGGTGATCGCGGGCAGTGGTTCATACTCGATACGAACCGACCGCAAAGCCTGCCGCAGTGCCCTGGGCGACCGGTGGGCGATCAGCACAACCGGCTCGTGTCGGTGGCGGAACTCCGATGCAACCAGCGCCGGTTGGTCCTTCTCGATGTGAGCGACTTCGTTCGGCCCCGGGATGTCCCGGTGGTCGGCGATCACGTACTCGCCCCAGTTGATACCTGGATCAAAGTGAACGCGCGTGATTCGGCCTCGGGCCGCCGGGGCGCGAACGGTGCCGCCGTGCAGGACACCCTCCAGTTGGATGTCGTCGACGTACTGCGCGCGGCCTTGGAGCTTCTCTGGCCCGTCCACCCGTGGAATGTTCGAACCGATCCCCATCATCCTATTCCTCGGCGATCACGAACGGAACAGTATACACTGACAGGATACCGGATGAAAGAGAATGTTGCGGCAAGCGGCAGGGGCCATGGCACGATCGGCGGCGATGGTCAGAGCTTCAAGCGCCAGCGCGGGGTCTTCGAGGACATACGGCCGGTCTCCGAATCCACGCGCTTGCGCTCGGGGCTCGGATTGGGTGACCGCCGCGAGGAGGAGGTTGCCTGCGCGCGAGGGCGATGAAGAAGGAGCGAAGCTGTGTGGTCGCCGGATTGAAGTAAGAACCCCCTAACACGAGTCTGTTGTCGTCGTTAGGGGCCGAGAAGGGATTCTCGGCCCAGCGACACCGTTCACTGGCCTGTTGTGGGGTCCGGGGGCGAGGAGCGAACTGCTCGCGATGTTCCGTTCGCAGGCGCGTTGTCGCGTGCAATCGCCGCCAAGGTGGATGGCCAGAAGTGTAGGCGGGGGGATGCGAGCGGTTCTTCGAAGCGAAAGGCGAGTGCCGTCACTCTGTCATCGTCCGTGACGTCGACAATCTCCGCAGTGAAGCGGCTGAGTCTGAACGTGTGGCCGAGTGTCGGCCGCCAGTCGGCGCCGAGTGTCAGGTGGTGCATCGGCGAATCCAGGAGCGATCCCTTTGTAACGGTCATGAGCAGCGAGTGGGGATCACGTCGCTCGAAGTCGGCGTTTGTTCCAGGCACGGTAAGGCAGGAGAAGGCGACATTTCTCCGCCCGGTCATGAACTCGAGCCTGTCGCCGGCACAGACGAACTCGATCGGCGATCGGGCTTCCGCAACGATGAGCGTGTCGCCATCGCGGAGCGGGGTGTCGAGTTCGCGTACGTACGTGTTGACCGCCCGCCGCGCACGTTGCTCGGCCGCGTTTGTGAAGAGAACCGCACCGACGGCACAGGCGATGCTGACGGCTCCATTCGCGACGAAGAGCCAGTGCCGCACCCAGAGCGGCGCCGATGGCCGACCTGCTTCACTTGGCACAAGCAGTCCGGCCAGCAGATACGACCAGCCGACAGTGGCCAGGCAGATCGCCCGGGTTTCGCTGGCGGCCATGAGGGCGGGTAAGAGGAAGGCAATCGCCCAGATACCAAAGAAGGCGGCTGCGGGATCACCGCGCATGCTGCGTCGAAGATGCCATAGTGTCAGGAGCGTCGCGAGAGCGCCTATGACTACGACGGCGGCAACTTGAGCTGGCGTGGCTTGGAAGAGAAGACTAATCGGAAAGCCGATCGTCCACACGGAGAGGAAGAGGAACAGCGCCTTGGGAGCCCGGACGGCTGCAGGGATCAAGTCGTCGCCGACAGTGTTCGCCGACTCGAACGGCATGAGCCTTGTGGCGGTGTAGTAGATCAGGTATGCGACTGTCAGCAGAAGGACAATTGCGGTGATGGTGGCTCTGGCCCGTGTGGCGCCAAGGGACGAGCGACGTTTCCTGACAAGCCACTGGTGGCAGACGATCACAATTGCGAAGGCGACGGCCACTTCTTTTGACAGTAGCGCGAAAGTGAAGCCGAGTGCCACGAGCACGATGAGCCATTGTGTGTTTCGGCGTTGGCCTCGACCATTGACGGCGAAGGCATCGGCTTGGGTTTGTGTTGTCTTCCAGTAGGCCCAAGCGGCCGTCGTGGCGCCCACAAGCACAAGCAGGTCGCTGCGATTACTGATGAACGTGACCGGCTGGGTGGCCGTCTGCGAGATGCCGAAGAGGAGCGTAGCAACGCCGGCACGGGTCTTGTCGCGTCCCGCGACGGCGAAGAGGCGATGCATGCAAATGAGCGCCAGGACAAACCAGGCCATGCTGACGAGTCGGTGTCCGATCGGGTTTCGGCCGAAGAGCAGCATGTCGAAGTAGAATGACCATTCCGCGAGCGGCCGGAAGAAGTCGATGCGTTTCGACTCGGGCGCCCACCAGGGGTAGGTGCCGCGGTCTCGCATCTCCTGCCACGCCTGATCCGTGGTTGCGAATCGAAACAGGTCGAGACGGTCAGACTCGCCGTTGACGTACTGCTCGGTCTTCAGGATGAGATTGAGATCGTCGAAGACGAACGGGGCTGTGACGGTCCAAAGGTAGAGCAGGATCGGAATGCCGAGCCAAACGGCGCGGAACCTCGCGGCGTTTGCAAGGTGTTGAAAGGGCTTGGCGGACAGCGACATTCCCGGCGATTATGCAGTTGACCGGGATCATGGCAAGCGGCGTGGTGCTCCGACCCACGTAATATGATGGACAAGGTTGCTGGTGCGAGAATCCTATCTCGCACCGAGGGGCCGAGAAGGGATTCTCGGCAGAGCGTATGTAGCGTCGGTTCCCCGTGGCCGACGTATGCGAGGAGAAACCCCTCCACGTTTTACGTCGGCCACGGGGGGCCGACGCTACCCGCGAATCCATGTGTGGTAGTGCTCTAGGGTTTGACGGCGATGAGTGTTTGGGCACCGGTCTTCCGGAGTGTCGCGAGCATGGCTTGAAGCGGAAGATCGACGAGGAAGGTGCATAGCGCCAGGCAGAGGAAGAACGGAAGATGTCTTGCCCGCTGTTTCACGAGCCGGCTCAGCCGGGACACGTCGTAGATCGAAGCGCCGGACCAGTGGCAGTAGGCCAGCAGGAGACTGGCGGTGGTCTCGAATGGAACGAACATGGCAGTCTGGCGGATCGGCTCGAAGCCTGCGGCAGTGACGACGTCTCGCAGCGATCGCTTCGTGAAGTGGTGCAGGTGCGCCGGCACCATCAGCGCAAACCAGAACCGGCCGAAGAGCTTGCGGAGCGGTGAGCCGAAGTCCGGCACCTCGACAACGAGCCTGCCGCCCGGCTTGAGGATTCGATAGGCTTCATCGAGCGTGGCTTTGGGGTGGTACACGTGTTCGAGCGTCTCGTACATCGTGATGACGTCGAACGACTTGGCAGCGAACCCGGCGTCCAGCAAATCGCCCGTGCGGACGTTGGCAATACCCTTGACGACGGAGTGCTCGGCCGTCTTGGGGTCGAAGTCGAGGCTGGTCCCGACGACGCCTCGCTCTTGAATGAAGTACTCAAGCTGCACGCCGAAACCCGCGCCGACGTCCAGGAGTTTCGCGCCGCGCTGAAGCCAACCGGTCTTTTCGAGGACGTCAAGTCGCATGTGCTTGATGAAGCGATTGGGCAGGCTGTCACGCTGTTCTTTGAGGACTTCGTCCGGCGTCTTGTAGCCGTACCAATCCTCGTAGTAGATTGGCATGGCGGCCGGCACCGGCCGGGGCGACGTGAGAATCAGGTCGCAGTGCTTGCACCGGAGCAGGTCGAACTTCCCCGGCTTCTTCCAAGCAATGTCATAGAGCCCGGTCAAGACGGGCTCCGTCGGCGGCTGTCCGCAAAGTTCGCAGACGGCGTCCTCGAAAACGGGGCGACGGTCGCCGGGCCGCGCGCCGATCGCTTCACGCCCCGCAGGAGCCGGCTCAGGTCGCAGCGCAGTGATACCCTGGTTGCACTGCTGCGCCGCGTCGTACTTTGCGTTACCGTCCATCGCCATCGTTCCGGGATCATTCTACAGAAGTTCGCGCGCTTTTGTAGTGGCCGACGCCTCGATAGGAGCAGGAAGGACAGGTCGACTGTCCGCTCCCCCCCCAATCGTCAATCCCCAATCGTCAATTCCTATCCCCTCCCCGGATGAGCTACAATGCCGCCATGCCGCGCCGCCGACCAATTCGCCGCATCCTCAAGTGGACGGGGTTTCTTGTCTGTGTCCTGATTGTCGTCGCGTGGGGGCTAAGTTTGCGATGGCTTGTTGCCTATACCGGTAATGGTTGGCAGGTCTCTGCCGACTGGGGCGGCGTTGGAGGCCGCATCTGTTCGGCGATCAGCGAGCGTGGCTGGAGCTTGTACCAATGCGACATGCCTCCCGGTGTAGTCATTGAGGACTTTTTGCCATCTTACCGTTCTGCCAAGATGGGAGTATTCCCGCACACAGGCGTCAATGTGCCACTCTGGATTCCTCTCGTCATCGCTGCCACCCCCACAGCCTTCCTGTTCTGGCGTGACAGCCGGCGCATCCCCCCGAACCACTGCCAACAGTGTGGCTACAGCCTGACGGGGAATGTGAGCGGCGTCTGCCCCGAATGCGGTAAGGCGATCCCGAAGCGGCCGTCGCGGATCGATAGTCAGAGCCGCGCGCGTGAGCAGGCGGTCAGTGCTCGCCGAAAAGGCCCTCCGACGTGAATGCTGACCGACTCCCTCACGGTCGCGACTCTGATCCTCTCGTCGGGCACGGGGGAACGATGCCGCGATTGTTCCCTCGCTTGCGCTTCGGGCTGGCATGGCCGTCCGGCGCGCGGGTCGGACGCCGCAGTGTTGAGCAAGACGCCGCCTGCCTCAATCGTCAATCCCCAATCGCCAATCTCCAACCGTCAGTACCGCGTGCCGCGCCACGCGATCGCCTCTTTCCGCTGGAGGTGGCGCATCGCCCGGAAGCACGTGTAAATCAGAATGATCGCCCCCAGCGGATGGAGCAACGAGAAGCGGCGCTTCTGACCGGCGGTGTGATAGATCAGCCACGCCAGGGCGGTTGACGCGACGAGATGGACAGCCGCGGTCGCCCACCACCATCGCTCCCACAGTAGCGCCACGCCGCACCACCGCGCGATGCCGAGGAGGACGAGCAGCCCGATCGGCCACAGCGAGATGAACTCCAGCGAGCCGGCCGTGAAGAGCAATCGGCCGATCGTCTTGATCCCGCCGACGAACGTTCGCGTCATGCCGCGGATCGTGTTTGCCAGCGTGCCGTAGTGACGTTGGGTGAACAGCTCGGGCGTGAGCATGAAGGATATCTTCTGACCGGCGCGTTTGGCGATGCGGATGAGTTCGCTGTCCTCGTCGTAGACGTCGATCACGGCCTTGTGCCCGCCGATAGCTTCGTAGGCGTCCCGGCGGCAGACCATCAGCCCGCTGCCGATGGCGTTGGGCCATTTCGGATCACTGATCTTGCGCGGGTCGTACCATGCGAAGATGACCGCGCCGAACAGTGGAACGACCAGCCGCTCCCAGAATCGGTGAATCTCAGGCGCGCCCATCACGGCGACCCAGTCGTAGCCGTTCGATGAAAGGTGGTGGACAAGCGTCCTCAAACAGGCAGGCTCCAACAACAAGTCGCTGTCCACGAACGCCACGTAGTCGGCCTTGAGCTCGCCTGCAATCGTATGGATGGCGTGGGGCTTGCCGTACAGACCGGCCGGCAGCTCGGCGATGTCCACACGGCGGACTTCGGGATGGCGCTCCTGAATCGCCTGGATTGCCGGGACCGTGCCGTCGCTCGATCGGTCGTTCACGACGATGACGGTGGCGTTCGGGTGGTCCTGCGCGAGGACGGACTCCAGACAGGCGGTGATGTTGACTTCTTCATCCTTAACGGGCACGACAATGTCCAGCGACGGCCAGTCCTGGGAGTCCAAAGCAACAGGCGGCATGGTACGCTGGTTTCTCACGAGGCGAGCGCTCGCAATGAAGCTCCAGCACAACGAAAGGACGCCAGCGGCGTAGAGCACGTATACTAGACCGATCAGGAAGTCCACATTGCCTCCGAGCGATACGAGTTTGGACGCTGCCATGACCGCGCCGGGGAGAGTCATCCGCGTTCCGACTGGGCGCGCGGCCAAGCTAGCCGCTGGCGTCCGGGCGGTCAATCAGGGCTGAAAACCTCCCTTTCCGCCGACCTCGCGGAGGTGCTCTCTCCCAGGCCTGCCAGGGCTTGGGGGTGAAGACCACATCCGTCCGGACCCAGGCAACGCCTCATTGCCTCTCCGGATTCCGCCGGGGCCTCGCAATCTCTCGTGAATGCGGTCACGGGCTGCAATTGACGCGGAGACCTTTCGACGGTAGCATCCGATCTGACAAAACGAGAAAACGGCAAGCACCGGGGCGTAGCTCAGCCTGGTTTAGAGCGTCTGCATGGGGTGCAGAAGGTCGCATGTTCGAATCATGTCGCCCCGATTCGACAAACCACTATTCCACCAAGGCTTACGTCAGAAATTGACGTGAGCCTTCTTCCGTCTACAATCCAGAGCGCCACCCAAACGCCACCCTTTCGCCACCCGAACGCCACTGGTTGGTGCGCGCAGCCGAAAATGGGACGGCGCGCAGGCAATTTGGGACGGAAATTCAGCGCGTGGAATGACCGCCCAGGCTCGGGCGGCCGTTTGATTGCCCCCAACCGTTGTCGCTCCTACCCCTCTTCGATGCCTCTTCTCACCCTCTTCGAAGCCGGCTCGAAGGCCGGCTGAGCAAGCCTCTAAACAGCCACGAGACCGAGGACGGACTGGGCCGGCGGCGTGGCGTCGGTCCGGAACTCCAGCCAAGGCACGGACGTGATGGCCTTGCCATCCAGGCGGCTAAGCACACGCAAGCGGTACAGGCCCTCGGGGGATAGCGCTAAGTCATGCGTGTACTCGCGGCGCGGTGGATGGTGCGTCACAACCACGTCGTCCGGGTCGGGCAGCGCGCCGCCTACACCCTCGATCTCGATCAGGAACTCCTCCGCGATGTGCGTGCCGGCTAACTCGTCATACGTCCACCGTACACGCGCGCCACCGCCGGCCAGGACTTCCACGCGCACGTTGAACACGGGCGTCGGCGCCGCGGATGGATCGCCGGTTTCGTCGGTCTCGATCCAGGCGTCGGCACGCTCGGTCGCGTGGCCGGACGTATTGAATGGCACCACACTAGTGCAGTAGCTCTTGTTGGGCTCCAGGCCAAGCTGTGCGGCCAGGAGCGACAGGCCGTTCACCGTCCGGTCAACACGCCTAGTGGGGAAGTCGACGCCGGGCGTGGCCGGCACACCTTCCTTGACATACACGTCATAGCCGCCGTGGCGTCTCGGGTTCGGGTGAGAGAGGATCGTGCCGTCCGGTTGGATCACGGTCGGGTGCTCATCGAGCAGGACGCCCGTGACGGTCCACCACGCCCCACCGACAGTCTCGCGGTGGTCGAAACCTTCCCAGTAATGAAGCGGCACGATACGCATGAACTTCGGAGAGAAGCCGTTAGCCAGCATCGCGATCTCATCGTCGGAGAGGACGTAAGGCCACACGGCGAACTCGGCAACTGACACCGCCAGGAACGAGGACAGAACGCCGTCGACGTTGCTCGCCGCGATGGCGACGGGCAACTCCAGCGAAACCGTCTCGTCTTGAAGTCCCCCAAAATCGTTGGAGCGCTGGTATGTGTCATCCACCCACGCGCAGACCGTCGCAGCGCTACGGGTGATCACCAGTGAGTGCACCTGCCCGTCGTACAGGCCCGGTGACCGTGCGGGAAAACGGATGACCTTCTCAGCGCCACCGCCCCGCACATAGACCTCGGTCCTGCCGACCAAAGTCTCGTTTGCGGTGACCACAATGCGGTCGTCCGCGCTGACTGCACCGAGGATCGAGCCCGTCAAGGTGGTAGGGATCAGGATGCGTAGGGCGATCGTGAAATCGTCAAGCGGCGGTAACGCTTGCGAGGGCAGTGCGTACTGGTTTATGCCGTCGAAGCTGAACATGATCGGCTACGGGATCTCCTGCCAAACGTCGATCGTCTCAATCAGCAGGCTGTACTGGGACACGCCTCCGGAGGCGAGTAGGATCAGTAGCATGTAGAGGGTGTCGCCGTCCTGCGCGTTGTCTCTGGCGTCGCCGGCGGGGATGCTGACCTCCGCATCCTGCAATACCCCCGTCGCAGGCAACGACTGCTCGGCGAACTGTGTCACAACCGGAGCGAAGACTTCGGCGGCTCCGTCGAGGCCCGGACGCCGGGCCATGAAGCGAGCCGCCAATGTGTAATTCTCGGAAGCCACGCCCTGGCCGTGGAGGCGGACACGCACCAGGGGATCCGCGGGCGACAGGTAGTCTGCCAGAATTCCAATCGGCACCACGACTGAACGGTCGACGAGGAGGGTCAGTGGGAACGAGATGCGGGGGTGGCCCGCGGCCGTCGTCACGAGAGTCGCGCCGGATGCTGCATCGGTGTCAAGCAGCACGTGCCGTGCGGTGAACTGTCTGCGCCAAAGGACCGCTGCCATCGGTGTCGTCTCCTACGTGAACACGAGTTGAACGCTGTAGACGGTGCCTCGGAACTCACACATCAGGTAGAGCGTGTTGGCCCCCGTGTGCGTGACGTCGAGCGTCAATTGCCCTGAGGCGTTCGTGAAGGCAATGGCCTTCTTGTTCGCGGTGATCTGCTGCCACTCGCTGCCGTTGTCGTAGCTGACCGTGACCGACTGTGCGGTCTCGCCGGCCGACATGTCCGCGTCGGCAATGTTCCAGTGCACCATATAGGTGCCGTCCTCGTTGAGGCTGTCCGCATCCTTGACGCGCAATTCACAGGAGATTGTGTCCGACACTTCGGAGCCGGCTGAG
>JBDRKQ010000244.1:0-2659 GCA_043813895.1 Planctomycetota bacterium | reverse complement strand
CAGAAAGCCACGGCTGCGTGACCGTAACCTGGTAGCTCAGCGGCGTGGCGTTGAGATTCTGCAAGAGATAGTCCTGGCTCACAGGAGTGAACGGACCGCCCAGGAAGCCTCCCGAATAGAAATCGCCAGCCGGCGAAACGCGTAGGCCCCCCTGGATGGCAACAGTCGGATCGCCGAATAGGTTCAACTCGTAGGTGCACCACCTCATGCAGTCTTCATTGATGCGATAAAGGTTATCTTCCTTCGAGTCCTGATTGGCCCGACCCAACTCCGGCATTCCTTCGTCGAACACCGCATCCCAAAACTCGCGGTTGAACCGCTGCGAAGGACCGTCCGTGGAGTAGTATTCTCCAAAGCCGTAGCGGGCGTTCATGATCACGGCAAAACCACCATGGTCGGTCTTGATGTTCATGGTTTCCGCCCAGCAATCGGTGCCGTCGAAGTGACCGGCCGAGCATGTCTGCGAATAGACAAAGCACAAATCGTCGTTGGTCAGGTCGCTGGTGACGTCGCTGTTGTACAGCTTCATGGCATAGTCGGGGCTGCCGTGGCCGAGATGGTTAAGGAAGTGTACGCCGCTGTTGATGCGCGAGACCAAGGTGGATTGGGACCAGGACATGTCGCGCTCGAACAACTCGTCGATGGTGTACTCTGATGATGGAATACCGACCGTGGTGTAGCCGTGGGTAATGCAACCGTCGATGAGTTCCTCCAGGGTATCGGCGGCGTAGTCGGCAACACCTCCGAAGCCGAGATATTCGCCGACCAACAGGACCTTCTCCGGCTGGGTGTGCTGATTGTTCAGATACCAGATGGTCTTGTTCACAAAACGCGTGGCCTCGGTTGTGTTGCCGACCGATGCCCGCCCCACGTACACCTCGGCGACCAGGTCGACATCGCCGCCGCCTTCACCGTCGGTAGGTTCGCCCCAGCGGGAATCGCCGTCGTAGTTGTAGGTGCCATCAAGACACGCAAAATAGATGTCGCCCGGCATGTTCAGCTCGTATTCGTCGCCGGGCGCGATGATCACGTACAAGTCCTTCGCGGGAATGATGTCGTCGTCGGCCCCAATAATGACGTAGCTGATGCCGTCGTTGTTGTACCGGTCGGTGATGTATGCGCGAATCGTGTCCGGATCGCTGCCGCCGATCTCGGTCGTCGTGTGAATCTCCGTCGGAATGCCGTGCGCGTTATGGTAATCCACCAGTGGCTGAAACGCGCCTGCGAGCGAAGTTGTCGTGATGATGAGAAGTTCGTAACCCCGACCGTCGCGGCCGCTGAACGTCGGGTAGCTCGCCGTTTCCACGACGTTGTCCACCTTGGTCTGCACGTCTCGCTCATCCCGCGCCAGCCCACGAAAGAGCGCTGAAACTCGGTCGGTCTCCACCGTATGTACGATAACGGTAAGATGCGGATAATAGGCAAGTTCTCCAGTCGTCGGCAGGTACGTGACCGGGTGGAGCTTCAACGTGAGAATCTGATAGCCACGGAAACCGTTCGTGCCGATTTCCTCGAAGGCGCTCGACGGGAAGATCACATCGGTCTCGTAAATGGCAGGATCGGGCGTTGGCGGAACGGCTGCGGCCGGATCGCTCGACAGCTTCACCGGCCGCGACAAGGGCTCGACGAGATAGCCATCGCCGAGCGACACCGGTTCGCCGACAACCTCGACGCTCGCGATCTCCGCGCCCATGGGGAGCAGAATGCGCGATCCGCGGGCAGGCAGCGCCGGTTCGCCGGCGTTTCCCCCACTCGTGCAGCCGGACATCGTGATCCGATCGTATTCAATACCGCCGATCGTGATTCTCGATACGCGAGGAAGATCAAACGAGTAGTCCAGCGCCACCTGACCAGCGCCTTGGCCCCTCGCAGCATCCGGATCCTCCGCTGTTGCGACGGCGACGACGCCCGCGCATACAATCACTCCGATCAACAAGGTGCAACGCCTCATGATACTGTTCCCTTTCCGCCCAGAGGACTCTTGGCTCGCCGTCTGGATTCGTGATGATCCGATAGGAGATGGGCGCCAATGTGCCGCGACATAGGCGACCCGGAAGACATCCTCCCACCTTCTTGCTGCGGGCGGGAACTGCGAGGCATGATCCAACCGGTTCCCGTCCTCAGCATTCCTGCCCATCTAACCCGCGTATTCACATATTAACGTGACGCCGTTCGTATTACCAGGAAGAGCGCATTGCCAAATAGAACTCCAATACAGCAACGACCGACGATAAGCAATGCCGCCGACGTTTGGCCTAACCATTGGCCTCGCATGAAGTTAACGGGGCATATCCGTGCGGGCGTTGATCACAGTCTGGTGGCGCCGGCGAGACCGAGTCGTATTGCCCCGGACCGGCTCAGCGTGGGCCACCTGCGGACTGAGGCCAACGCGTCAGCAAGAGATCGCACAGCAGGAGGGATGGCAGGACCAGTCGGAGGCCGGTCCGGAATCCGAAGCGCGTTGACGAATGTCCTGGGCTCGCGATTGGTTCTCCCTGTCTTACTCTATCCTTCGGTTGGGCGGCGGGAGCCGCCATTACGGCACGATCAGCTCGATGTACTTCTGGATGTCCAGGCCGTCCACCTGAGTATCGTCATTCAGGTCCAGGGCGTCCCAACCCACCGGCGGCGGCACGCTCAGCAAGGCGTCCACGAAACA